>CAJTXE010000024.1 GCA_910580225.1 uncultured Acetatifactor sp. | reverse complement strand
CTGCACAGTTTCATTTATGGTGGTGCCAACTGTGCGGGCATGGAGGTTTAGGAAGGAAGAAGAAGCTTTTCTCATAGAATGGAGAGGAGCGGAAAGGGGTGCCCAGAAATGTCTTTTATTCCAAAATCACATGAGATCTACAGGCATTTTAAGGGAAATTTATATCAGGTAACGGCCCTTGCGGAGCATACTGAGACAGGGGAGCAGCTGGTGGTATATCAGGCTCTTTACGGGGATTTCAGGACCTATGCCCGGCCGCTTGCCATGTTTACGGAGAAACTGGACAGGGATAGATATCCGGATGCGGAACAGTTATTCCGTTTTGAATTACAGGGACCGGAGGCGGCGCGGCAGAAAACGGAGAGCGGGGTTAGGGAAAGCATTACGACCGGAACCGGTGAAGATGAGACAGGAGCGGCGGGGGCTTTTAGGTTCGGCGGCAGTGGGAATCCGGATATGGACACGGCAGCAGGAGGCAGTCATGCCGGGGGTGAAGTGTCCGATGAGACGGC
Source organism: uncultured Acetatifactor sp. (assembly GCA_910580225.1). GTDB lineage: Bacteria > Bacillota > Clostridia > Lachnospirales > Lachnospiraceae > Acetatifactor. The sequence goes on along the minus strand of CAJTXE010000024.1, from coordinate 70,762 downwards.
GCAGGAAGAGATTGCGTTGGATCCCCTTGTTCTGGAATTCCTGGATGCAGACACCTATGAGCAGAGACTGAATATTCTGGCAGGGCTTCATCACAGAATTACGGACGAAATGATTACAACGATGGCAATCGCCTGTGACATAGAGATTAATGACGGGGATGTGGAAGAGCGTTACGAGACGTTGAAGACATGTCTGCTGACTTTGGAACGTTACGAGTGCAACCGGATCAGATGAGGCTTTCGCATCCCCTTAAAGAAGGAGGTGCCATATGGCATATCAGCTGGATGAAAAGATGGTAATCGGAGTATCCTCCAGAGCGCTGTTCAATATGACTGTGGAAAATGAGATTTTTGAGCAGCAGGGGGTGGAAGCATACTGTAGATATCAGCGGGAACATGAGCAGGATATCTTGAGGCCGGGGCCCGGATTTGGACTGATCAGAGCTCTTCTCGGATTGAATGCATACAGTTCAGAGGGAGATCTGGTGGAAGTAATTATTATGTCCCGCAACAGTCCGGACTCTTCGCTCCGTGTGTTCAATGCCATTGCGCACTATGGTCTGAATATCACCCGTTCCGTGCTGGTGAGCGGCGCGTCCCTGGCGCCCTATCTGGATGCATTCCATACTGATTTGTTTCTGTCAGCTTATGAGGACGACGTACAGAGTGCCATAGACAGCGGAATAGCGGCGGGAATCATCTGTACGGGACAGCTTGGATATGGGAGTAAGGCATGGGAAGGCCAGGTGCAAGGTCATTTGGAGAGTGTCTCTGCATCAGGAGAGAATGATCAAATCCGCATTGCCTTTGACGGAGATGCTGTGTTGTTTACGGACGAGTCTGAGATGATTTTTAAGGAAAAGGGCTTGTATGCCTTTGAGGAAAATGAGAGAATCCATGCGAAGGAGCCTCTCAAGGAAGGTCCTTTTGCCCAGTTTTTGAAAAAACTTTCCGATCTCCAGCGGGAACTGGGGGTAGAGGATTGTCCCATCCGGACGGCGCTGGTGACATCCAGAAGTGCGCCGGCCCATGAGAGAGTGATTCGCACCATGCGTTCCTGGAATGTCAGGGTAGATGAAGCGTTCTTTCTGGGAGGACTGGAGAAAAAAGATGTTCTGAAAGCGTTCGGAGCACAGATATTTTTCGACGATCAGTCAGTACATACCTCCAGTGCTGCGCAGTCTGTCCCTGCGGCGAGAGTTCCTTACAGAGCGGGGAGACAGATGCGCTGTCAGGCTGTGTAGGCCGGTCTGTCGGATGGGATGCAGATTCCGTTTCGGCGGAGATGGTAGGTATGCCTTAATATGAGGAAAAGGAGAAAGATTTTCAAATGGAGTATAAGCACATTGTGGAGGGGCGTTTCCTGGAACGCCCCAACCGGTTTATCGCCATGGTGGAAATTGAGAATACGGAAGAGGGTATCCCAAAAGGAGGAAAGCACAGGATAGAGAGGGTCCATGTAAAAAATACTGGAAGATGTCGGGAATTGCTGCAGGAAGGGGTTCGTGTGTATCTGGAAAAAAACGAACATCCGGGACGGAGCACAGCTTATGACCTGGTGGCAGTGGAGAAGGGGGAGCGCATGATCAATATGGATTCCCAGGCCCCCAATAAAGTGGTGGAAGAGTGGCTGCAGGAGAGCGGTTTCTTTTCTGATATCTTATCGATAAAACCCGAGTTTCCATACAAAAATTCGCGTTTTGATTTTTTTGTGGAGACAATGAAAGAGAAGATTTTGATCGAAGTAAAAGGTGTCACATTGGAAGAGAATGGTGTGGTGCGTTTTCCGGACGCGCCGTCGGAGAGGGCTGTTAAGCATGTGGAGGAGCTGCAGAGGGCAAAAAAGGAAGGATTCCGTGTATGTGTTCTGTTTGTCGTACAGATGGAAGGGGTGGAATATTTCACACCGAACAGGGATACCCATCTAAAGTTTGCCGAGGCACTTTGTCATGCGGCGGATGACGGTGTGGAGATACTGGCATTTGACTGTATTGTGACGGAGCGGAGTATGCGGATTCATCATCCGGTTCCGGTTCGGTTGTCTCCGGATATTCATGAAACCTTTAGAAATTCCTTAGGAAAGTATAAGCTTGCAGATATTCCAATTCTTTTGCTGAAATGGTATGATAAAAACAGACGTATCCTGCCATGGAGAGAAGTTCCTGACCCCTATCGAGTGTGGGTGTCAGAGATTATGCTGCAGCAGACCAGAGTGGAAGCTGTCAAGCCATACTTTGAACGATTTATGGAGGCACTTCCGGATATTGCTGCGTTGGCCGGAGCCGGAGAAGAGGTTCTTCTGAAGCTGTGGGAAGGACTGGGGTATTATAATCGGGTCCGTAATCTGCAGAAGGCAGCAATTCAAATCCAGGAAGAATATGGGGGGAAAATGCCGGACCAGTATGAAGAATTGCTGAAGCTGGCGGGTATCGGAAGTTATACCGCGGGCGCCATCGCATCCATAGCCTTTGGAAGGGCAGTTCCGGCGGTAGACGGAAACGTACTTCGTGTAATGGCAAGACTTCGAAAGGACAGCCGTCTGATCACAGATCAAAAGGTAAAAGCGTCAGTGGAGAAGGAGCTGCAGGAGATCATGTCCACAGACCGTCCGGGGGATTTTAATCAGGCTATGATGGAAATCGGTGCCTGTGTATGCATACCGAACGGGGTGCCTTTTTGTGACAGATGTCCGTTGGAAGGCATCTGTATGGCGCACCAGTCAGGAACAGAGCAGGAATATCCAAAAAAGCAGGCAAAAAAGCCCAGAAAGGTTGAGGAGAAAACCATCCTGGTGATCAGGGATGAGAACAGGGTGGCAGTGCGGAAACGTAAGAAAAGCGGACTGCTGGCCGGAATGTACGAGTTTCCCTCTATGGAGGGATTCCGGACGGCACAGGAAGTGGTGGAGTATCTGGCGGCCAACGGCCGGAAGGCTCTGCATATTCGGCCGCTGGAGGAGGCCAGGCATATTTTCACTCACAGAGAATGGCACATGAAGGGATATATGGTCAGGGTGGATGAGCTTGAGCCGATGAAGGCACAGGACTTTACCGAGGGATGGCTTTATATTGAGCCTGAGGAGACACAGAATAAGTATCCTATTCCGTCTGCCTTTGGCGCATATACAAAGTATCTGAACATCAAGCTGGGTAAGGAGAGATACCGATCGTTCTGAGGGTGCCGGATGCGGAACTATATTTAGGAGGACTTAAATGTGAAACTATTGTCAATAGCGATTCCCTGTTATAATTCTGAAGCTTATATGAAGAAATGCGTGGATTCCCTTTTGGTGGGGGGAGAAGATGTGGAGATCATCATTGTAGATGACGGGTCAAAGGACAGGACGGCCGAAATTGCAGATGAATATGCCGCAACGTATCCTTCTATTGTAAAAGCAGTGCATCAGGAAAACGGAGGTCACGGCGCCGCTGTCAATGCCGGAATGCAACATGCTGAAGGCCTTTATTTTAAAGTGGTGGACAGTGACGACTGGGTGAAAAAAGACGCATATCTGAAAGTGCTGGATACGCTGAGGGAACTGGCAGGGGGGGTTCATGCCCTGGACATGCTGGTCTGCAACTTTGTCTATGAGAAAGAGGGGGAGAAAAGGAAGAAAGTGATGCATTACCGGCATATCCTACCGGTGGGAAAGCTGTTTAAGTGGGAGGACTGTCATCATTTCGTAAAGGGACATTATATATTGATGCACTCGGTTATCTTCCGCACCAGACTGCTTCGAGAATGCGGTTTACAGCTGCCGGAGCATACTTTTTATGTGGATAATATTTATGTTTTTGAACCCTTACCCTATGTGAAGAATCTCTATTATCTGGATGTAAATCTGTATCGCTATTATATTGGGCGGGAGGATCAGTCGGTGAATGAAGAGATAATGATTTCAAGAATTGATCAGCAAATCAGGGTAAACAAGATTTTGATTGATTATCTGGTGGAGAAGAAGACCGATATTATGAAAAATAAACGTCTCTATCAATATATGCGCAATTATCTCGAAATTATCACAACGGTATCTTCGGTTTTGCTGATTCGTTCCGGTACGGAGGAGAATCTGGCGAAAAAGAAAGAATTATGGAAGTATCTGAAGTCCAGGGACGGGGGTCTATTTGTCTGGATGCGGCATGGCATTATGGGAAGCGCAATGAATCTTCCGGGGCGCAGCGGCCGTAAAATTTCCGTAAGCGGATATCGGATCTGTCAGAAAATTTTCAAATTTAATTAAAAAGTTATAAAATAGTCCCCGGCCGATTGGCCGGGGACTATTTTATAACCATTTTTATACAGAAATTCTTTTTTTCAGTTTGCGCTGCATCCTGGCGGCCAAAACAACTTCCCTCCTGTAAGTAAAGATATACATCACAATACCTAAGGTGATACCGGTCATGACATCAAATACGGAATGCTGTTTGATGAACATCGTGGACAATATAATGGAAAAAGCCAGTATACCTGATGCAATCCGGATTCCTTTTCTGTGTTCCAGTTCAGAGCTGCGGATGACAGCAAAGTGTGCACCCATGGAATTGTACACATGGATACTGGGCCACAGGTTTGTGGGAGTATCTACACTCCACAGGGCGGAAACGGCCCGGGTAAAGATATTATCCCGCGGCATTTCTGCCAGCCTTAAGTGATGACCGTTTGGCCACAGCGTGGAAATAATCAGGAAAATGGTCATACCTGTGAACAGGAATACACAGGATCTGTAGAATTCCTGCTTATTCCTGAAAAACAGAAATAGTACTACTATTGACACATAGGCAAACCATAAAAGATACGGAACAATAAATATCTCACAGAAGGGGATATAATCATCCGCTGCCACATGGATGACCTGATAATTCTTTGTGTTTTTTTCTTCCAGCCAGGCAAACCAGGACAGGTAAATAGCCATATAGATCAGCAGGGGAATACCATGCCTGTATGTTGCATAAATTTTTTTTATTTTTTCCATATTTATATTATCCTTTCATGTTCTGTTGATCGGATTCTCCCCAGGTATGGTAAATCCTTTGACCATGCATTAGTATAACTCCTGGATAATAAAAATCAATGGCCTTTTTGACATTTTAAGTATTCTTTAGAAATTCTTAATAGATCTCAAAAATACTCTGGCTGAATTCTTTAAAAGGGAAATATGATAGGAAAATCTTATAAATCAGTGTATCATCCGAATCGCGTCTTTTTCACAGACGATGCGGATTTTGCTGCTTTTACGGGTGACCTCGCCGTCTGTATGGATCCAGAGAGGAAGGGTGGTTTCAATGGTAAGTGTTTTGGCTGTATAAGGAGTAATTCCCTGAAATCGGTAGTGTTTTCCCTTGAACGCAGTGGGCAGAGCAAACAGAATCAGGGACTTCGGAAGATCACCCACCGCGCAGATATTGAGAAAACCATCATTGTCATCCGCGTTGGGAGCGAACATAAAGCCGCCGCCTTCAAAACGGTGAAGCATACAGGCCGTAAAGAGCATATTGCCGATATCGACAGGTTCGTTATGGTCTATCGTCAGAATTCCTGACACAGCCTTTGCGGAAAATAATTGTTTTAATGCGATACCCAGATAGGTCAGCTTGCCCAGACCCAGGCGGTTCATGGCGGCTTTGATCCGGGAGCGCAGTGCCTCTTCACAGACAGCAGCATCAAAGCCGATACCGCAGCTGACAGCAAATTTACGGGTTTCACCGTCCGGATAAGAGACACATCCCAGATCCATGAGATGAGGAGAGCCGGTATGGAGGATCAGTTCCAGTGCATGGGAAGGGTCCGTGGGGATTTTTAAGTCCCGGGCAAGATCGTTGCTGGAACCGGTGGGAATATAGCCTAATGTAATATGGGATGTTTCTTCAAGTCCCTGCAGAGCTTCATTTACGGTGCCGTCACCGCCAAGTATGACCAGGCACAGAGGGGCTTTTGTTTTGGAAGAAAGCTCTCTGGCGATTTGGATGGTGTCACCGGGTTTTTCGGAAAAAAAGGGGCGGTAAGCGATTTCCCGGGACTGAAGAACCGGTTCGATCTGGCGCTTCCATATCTGCAGACCCTTGCCGGAGCGTGAAACCGGATTGATAATAATATGATACATGACAAATCCTCAGCTTTCGTTAATCGATCAGGTACTGTCCTTTATTTTATCAGCAGGAAGGAGGTTCGTAAAGCCCGGAATCCTGAGAATTCATATCTAAAATGTATAAAAATTCCGGAAGACCAGCAAAAAACGCATAAAAATCAGGGTAAAACACAACAGAATGAATTTTTATGTTGCATTCCGGCGTTTCTATGATATAATCAAACCGTATGTCAATTCAGAACAAAGTATTCAAAGGGCGCCGGCAGAGCCTGGGGATGATGGAGGGACAGACGGGGAACTGGAAAACAGCATAGGCTATAATTGCCGGAAATTCTTGTCAGTGAGGCAAGGTATGGGCAGATGCGGAACTGGAATAAGAAAAGGAGGAGTCCTACATGTATTCTTTGGATGAAGTAAGAAATGCAGATCCTGAAATCGCACAGGCGATTGTAGAGGAACAGGCGAGACAGAACAGTCATATTGAGCTGATCGCTTCCGAAAACTGGGTGAGCCAGGCTGTGATGGCAGCAATGGGAAGTCCATTGACGAATAAATATGCAGAGGGCTATCCGGGAAAGAGATATTATGGGGGCTGCGAGTGCGTGGATGTGGTGGAAAATCTGGCCATCGATCGTGCGAAAGAGCTGTTTGGCTGTGAGTATGCCAATGTGCAGCCTCATTCCGGTGCCCAGGCCAATATGGCAGTGCAGTTTGCGGTCTGTAAGCCGGGTGATACCATCATGGGCATGAACCTGGACCACGGCGGCCATCTGACCCATGGCAGTCCGGTGAATATGTCCGGTAAATATTTTCACATTGTGCCTTACGGGGTAAATGCGGACGGATTTCTTGATTATGAGGCGCTGCGTGAAACTGCGTTGGAAGCAAGGCCCAGGATGATCATAGCAGGTGCATCTGCTTATGCCAGAACCATAGATTTCGAGAAGTTTCGCCAGGTGGCAGACGAGGTGGGGGCAGTTCTGATGGTGGATATGGCTCATATAGCAGGTCTGGTGGCAGCCGGGCTTCATCCGAGCCCCATTCCCTATGCCGATGTGACCACCACCACCACACATAAGACGCTCAGAGGTCCCAGAGGCGGCATGATTCTTTCCAGCAAGGCTGTGAATGAGAAGTATAATTTCAACAAAGCGATCTTTCCGGGGATACAGGGTGGACCGCTGATGCATGTCATTGCTGCGAAAGCCGTCTGCTTTAAAGAGGCTTTGACAGAAGAATTTAAAACATATCAGAAAAATATTATCCACAATGCTCAGGCTTTATGCAGAGGCCTGACAGACAGGGGGGTAAAGATTGTTTCCGGAGGCACAGACAATCACCTGATGCTGGTGGATCTGACAAGTTTCGGCATTACGGGCAAGGCTACGGAAAAGCTTTTGGACGCCGCACATATCACCTGCAATAAAAATACCATTCCCAATGATCCCCAGTCTCCGTTTGTGACAAGCGGCATCCGCCTTGGAACACCTGCAGTCACTTCCAGAGGCATGAATACAGCAGATATGGACAGGATTGCAGAAGCTATAGTGATGGTATTAAAGGGCGGCCAGGAAAAGGTTTCCGAGGCCCGCGCTATAGTTCAGACTCTGACGGACAAATATCCTCTGAACTAGAGAAAACGGAACTGAAAAACAACAATGGCACACAGCCGGGAAAAGTCACAGTGTGTGTCGTTGCAGAACTGGAATAGGAGAAAAAACGATGGTAAATGTCGCAGTGCTGGGATATGGAACGGTTGGCAGTGGGGTTGTAGAAGTGTTGGGGCGTAACCGGGAACAGATATCCGGAAAGACTGGAGAGGAGATACAGGTCAGGTATATCCTGGATCTGAGGGATTTTCCCGGTGATCCTTATGAAGACAGGGTAGTGCATGATTTCAATCTTATACTGGAGGATGCAGAGATTTCGGTTGTATGTGAGACCATGGGAGGTGTGGGAGCGGCATACCAGTTTACGAAACAGGCGCTGATGGCAGGCAAAAGCGTATGTACTTCCAATAAAGAACTTGTGGCAATGCATGGAACCGAACTGCTGGCATTGGCGGCCGAACATCATTGTAATTATTTGTTTGAGGCAAGCGTTGGAGGCGGTATTCCTCTTCTTAGGACCATTCAGAATTCGCTCACGGCAGAGCGGATCCAGGCGGTCACGGGTATTTTAAACGGTACTACCAATTATATTCTGACGAAGATGGAAAAGGAACATGCTGATTACGGAGAAGTCTTAAAAAAGGCCCAGGAACTGGGATATGCAGAGCGGAATCCGGAAGCAGATGTGGAAGGGCATGATACCTGTCGTAAGACAGCGATACTTGCATCGCTTGTGACTGGGAAAACGGTAGATGCCGCAAAGATAGAGACAGAAGGAATCACCGGGGTTACGCAGGCAGATTTTGATTTTGCTTCTAAGAAGGGCCTTCGGATTAAACTGCTTTCGGTGATAAAAGTGGAGGAGGACGGAAAGCTGCTGGCTGTTGTGGCGCCGTTTCTGCTGACAGAGGAACATCCGTTGGCTGTCGTGGAGGATGTGTTTAACGGTGTGCTTGTCACCGGCAATATGCTGGGGGATACCATGTTTTACGGGCGCGGTGCCGGTAAGCTTCCCACTGCAAGCGCGGTGGCCGCCGATGTAATAGACTGTGCCCGGAATCGGGGCAGGACAGTCATGGAGGGCTGGAGTCGGGAAGAGGCAGAGTTGGTTGATATAAAAGAGTTGAAAAGTCGATTTTACGTAAGGACATCTTCGGACTGTGCGGAAACCGTGGAGGAAGCTTTCTGGGGAGGGGAAGGAGCAGCGGCCTCAGAGGGAATTCTGTGGGGGAAAGAGTACGGCTTTTTTACGCCGGCCATGAAAGAAAAAGAGTTTGATGAGAAATGCAGAAAGCTGGGAGAAATGGTATTAAGCAGGATTCGTCTGCTGTAAAATAGAACGAAACAAAAAGGTCTGTGAGGAGTGGAAATATGTCTAAGGTAGTGAAATTCGGGGGAAGTTCTCTTGCCAGTGCGGAACAGTTTCAGAAAGTGGCGGATATTATCCGCAGTGACCCGGAGAGACGCTATGTGGTGCCTTCCGCACCGGGTAAGCGGTTTAAGAACGATACAAAGGTAACAGATATGCTATATGCCTGTTATGATCTGGCCGAGGCAGATCAGGATTTTGAGCAGGCATTTTCCGCCATTGAGGCCAGATATCGGGAGATTATTGAGGGCCTGAATCTGGCTGTAAGCCTGGAAGGAGAATTCGAGACGATCCGGAAGAATTTCAGGGAAAAGGCCGGCAGTAATTATGCGGCATCCAGGGGAGAATATCTCAACGGGATTATTCTGGCAGCCTATCTTGGGTTTACATTTATCGATGCCGCAGATGTGGTCTGCTTTGACAATGAGGGAACATTTGATCAGGATAAGACGAACAAACTGCTTTCCGCCAGGCTGGCAGAGTCTGAGTATGCAGTGATTCCGGGCTTTTACGGTGCCATGCCGGATGGGGCAGTGAAGACTTTTTCCCGGGGTGGTTCCGACATCACAGGATCTATTGTGGCGAAAGCGGCACAGGCAGATGTGTATGAGAACTGGACGGATGTGTCTGGTTTCCTGGTGGCGGATCCCTGTATTATTCCGAATCCCAAAAGGATCGATGTAATCACATACAGGGAACTGCGGGAGCTTTCCTACATGGGAGCCGGTGTGCTGCATGAGGATTCTATTTTTCCCGTACGTCAGGAGAACATTCCCATCAATATTCGCAATACCAATGCACCTGGGGATAACGGGACCTGGATTGTGGGAAGCACCTGTCAGAAATCGAAATACGTCATCACCGGGATTGCAGGTAAAAAAGGTTTCTGCTGTGTCAATATCGAGAAAGCCAAGATGAACGGTGAAGTGGGATTCGGCAGAAAGGTTTTGGAGGCCTTTGAGGAGAACGGGATTTCCTTCGAGCACATTCCCTCCGGCATTGATACCCTGACTGTATTCGTACATCAGGATGAATTCATGGAGAAGGAACAGAAGGTGGCATCCTACCTTTACAGAGTGGCACAGCCGGATGCAATCGAGATTGAGGCTGACCTGGCGCTGATCGCCGTAGTGGGAAGGGGAATGAAATCCACCAGAGGAACGGCCGGAAGGATTTTCTCCGCACTGGCCCATGCAAATGTAAATGTGAAGATGATAGACCAGGGTTCCTCAGAGCTGAATATTATCATCGGAGTGGCCAACGAAGATTTTGAGATTGCAATCAAGGCAATTTATGATATATTTGTTCTGACCAATCTGTAAAAATTGTTTGATTTGTAGAAAAATCTGGAAAAGCGTCATTCCGTGTTGACAGACGGAAAATTGGGCAATATAATAAAGGTATCAACCTTCATTGAGGTACAGAAGAGACAAAAAGCAAATGTGTGATTTTTATATGCAAAAGAGTTGATATACGAAGAGATGAAGTGGAGGAAAGATCAGGAAATGAGTGGGAGCTCATTTCCTGTTGTTTTATGCGCAAACCTGCATAGGGATGTTTGCTGCTCTGGCAGCACGAAATAGGTCACTGACGTGACACCTGGGGTGCCGGGCAGGCAAAGGAGAGGATTCCTCTGTCTGATCGGCAGAGCAGGCGGGGCGGATATGAGGGGCGGCCGGAACCGGAGGACAGAGAGGATACATATGGAAAGCAGGAATGAACTGCAGCGTGAAAAGAGGGAAGAGAGAAAGAAGCGGCGGATTAGAAATCAGATTATGGTCTATGTGGTAATGGTATTTCTGATTCTGGCTGTGGCAGCAGGAATCGTATTTGGGGTGAATTATCTTTTAAAGGAAAGAACGGATACGGGACAGAACGGGCAGCAGACAGCGCAGGATCCGCCTTCAGAGGTATCGTCAGAGGGAAATCAGTCGAAAGAGGAGCTCATCAACGATCTGCTTGCAGATGAGAAGGAGATTACCATAACCCCGGAACCCACTCCGGAAGCGGTGGAGCCCACTCCGGAGGAGCGGCTGGACGAGATCGTGGATGCGGGAATTGAGGCAATGTCGCTGGAGGATAAGGTGGCAGGTCTGTTTTTTGTAACGCCGGAAGCGATCACGGATGTTGAGACAGCAGTGAAGGCGGGGGAGGGAACCCGGGATGCTCTGGCACAGTATGCGGTGGGCGGACTGGTGTATTTCAAGAAGAATATGCAGTCGGAAGAGCAGTTAAAGGAAATGCTGAGCAATACAAAACAGTATGCCAACTATCCGGTTTTCCTGGCGGTGGATGAGGAGGGAGGCACTGCGGCCCGGCTTGGATCAGCAGGCATCGGCCCGAAGGTGGAAAGTGCAGGAAATATTGGAGCGGTCGGGGATCCCCAGAACGCATACAATGCGGGCGCGGCCATCGGAGCCGCCATGGCAGAGATAGGCTTTAACGTAAATTTTGCACCGGTGGCAGATCTGGCAAATGTGGAGGGAAGTGTTATGGAGGGACGCTCCTATGGGGCGGATCCCGGCAGCGTATCGGACTTTGTAGTTTCCATGATGAAGGGGCTTGAAGAGCAGAATGTGACAGCATGCCTGAAGCATTTTCCGGGTATCGGCAGTTCTGTGCAGGATACACATGACGGAATGGCATCTTCAGAACGGACGGAAGAACAGTTCAGAGCCGAGGAACTGGCTGTTTTCAGGGCGGGAATCGAGGCAGGGGCCCATATGATTATGGTGGGCCACATGGCAGCACCCGGCATTACCGGTGATAACGAACCCTGTATTTTTTCCAGGCACCTGATAACGGATATTCTGCGGGAGGAAATGGGATATGAGGGTGTCATTATCACGGATGCGCTGAATATGTCGGCCATTTCCCAATACTACGGGGCAGATGAAGCCGCGATTATGGCGATACTGGCAGGCTGCGATATGCTGTTGATGCCGGAAGATTTCGAAAAGGCTTATCAGGGGGTTCTGCAGGCCATTGCAGACGGGAATATTTCGGAAGAACGGATAAATGATTCGCTTCGGCGGATATACAGGATCAAATATGCGGATATGATCGTCGAATAAGAGGAGATAAAAGCGGGAGAGTCGGTCTTTCGCTTTTGTTTTTTCTATTTTTCAATTTAGGGGTGGTAGAAAACCGTAAATTAGAGTAAAATAGATAGGAATGTTGCGGAACCGGACGAGGAGGTATTTATGAGATTATTGGATCTGCTGGGGAAGGTCAGCTTTGAATGTATACAGGGGAAAACGGACGTGGAGGTGTCTGCGGTAGTATATGATTCCAGAAAAGTGGTACCGGGATGTCTTTTTATCTGTATCCAGGGGGCAAAGTTTGACGGTCATGCATTTGCTGCCGGGGCTGTGGAAAAGCAGGCTGCCGTGCTGCTGGTTTCCAGGCCGGTGGCGGAGGTAACGGGAAAGGATGTAACCGTGATCCGGGTGGAGGATACCCGGTATGGGATGGCATTTATTTCTGCCGCCTGGTTCGGGCATCCGGCAGAGAGACTGCGGGTCATCGGAATTACCGGTACCAAGGGCAAGACCACCACTACGTACCTGGTGAAATCCATTCTGGAAAATGCCGGGATTAAGACAGGTTTGATCGGGACCATAGAGACCATTATCGGAGAGACACATATCCATGCAGATAATACTACTCCGGAATCTTACATTCTTCAGCAAGACTTTGCCGGGATGGTGGAGGCGGGGATGGAAGCGGTGGTGATGGAAGTGTCTTCACAGGCGTTGAAGCTTCACCGGACTCAGGGGTTTGTCTTTGACTACGGCATTTTTACCAATCTGGAACCGGACCATATTGCTCCTGACGAACATGCGGATTTCGAAGAGTACATGGCATGCAAGGGACTCCTGTTTCGCCAATGCCGGGTTGGCATAGTGAATGGGGATGATGTCCATGTGGAGAAGCTGGTGGAAGGGCATACCTGTGACCTGGAAACTTACGGCACTGGGAAGAACTGTATGCTTCGGGCCGAAAATCTGGAGCTTGTTCGCAATCCGGGAGAATTGGGGGTAAATTTCCATGTGTCCGGGTTGATGGAGTTTGATGCTCATATGCCGGCGCCGGGGCGCTTCAGCGTGTACAATGCGTTGTGTGCCGTAGCAATCTGCCGGCATTTTCAGGTGAAAGTGGGGGATATCCGAAGGGCGCTTGGGGATGTTCATGTAAAAGGACGAATTGAAAAAGTCAAAATTTCAAATAAATTTACACTGTTAATCGACTATGCTCATAACGCCATGGCTCTGGAAAGTCTTCTTTCAACGCTGAAGGAGTATCGTCCGGGCAGACTGGTGTGCCTGTTTGGCTGCGGCGGCAACCGTTCCAGGCAGCGCCGGTATGAGATGGGAGAGGTGAGCGGCAGACTGGCTGATTTCACCGTTATTACATCTGATAATCCGCGTTTTGAGGAACCGGAGGCCATCATTGAAGATATCAAAGAAGGCATTGGAAAAACCAGAGGAGAATATGTGGAAATCTGTGACAGAAGAGAAGCCATTGGCTATGTCATTTCTCATGCGCAGGAGGGAGATCTGATCGTATTGGCGGGGAAAGGGCATGAAGACTATCAGGAGATCAGAGGCCAGAAATATCCCATGGATGAGAGGGTGATCATTCATGAGCTTTTGGAGTCCGGACTGACACATATCTGATCAACCGGAATCGGGGGAGCGCTTTTTTGTCTGAAAAGCGCCATGCAGGACATCATTTGTAGAAAGCGGAGTCTCAGTTGCGGCAGATAAATAAAAATTGAGCAGGGAAGAGACGTCTGGAGCCGGGAGGAAGCGCATGGGTGAGTTTTATGCGGACATAATCGTAGATATTTCTCATGAAAAACTGGATAAAACGTTTCAATATTCTGTGCCCGACAGGCTGAAAGGGGTATTGGAAACGGGTATGTGTGTGGAGGTTCCCTTCGGAAACGGGAATAAGATGGTGAAAGGCTATTGTGTAGGCTTGGGCAATGTCTGTAAATTTGACCCGGCACGCATGAAAGAGATCCGGGATATTGTAAAAGGCGGAGTGGGTATTGAGGACAAAATGATCACATTAGCCGGATGGATCCGGACAAATTACGGTTCTACCATGATACAGGCCCTGAAAACCGTATTGCCGGCCAGGCAGTCTGTTAAAAAGGTGGAACACAGAACCTTGCAGCGGCTTCTGGGGCGGGAGGAGATCATCTCTCTCATGGGTGAGTGCAGGAGAAAGAAGCAGGTGGCAAAGGAAAGACTGCTGGCGGAACTGATTCGGCAGGAGACGATTCCCTATGAATGGGTCACCGGGAAACTGGGGGTATCGTCTCAGACAGTCAGCAGCCTGGAGAAGGCTGGGGTGGTGAAGATCCTGAAGAGCCATTCTTTCCGCAATCCGGTCAGGGTGGAAGAGGTGGAAGAGAAGGGAAAGATTCTGAGCACTGCCCAGATACAGATTGTGGACGAGGTAATGAAGGATTTTGACACCGGGAACCCGGATGTCTATCTGCTGCACGGAATCACTGGAAGCGGCAAAACTTTAGTCTATATGCAGCTTGTGAAAGAGATGGTGGACAGAGGCAGGCAGGCCATCGTGCTGATACCGGAGATTGCACTGACTTATCAGACGCTGCTGCGGTTTTACACCATGTTCGGAGATCGGGTCAGTGTTATGAATTCCAATCTGTCTCCCGGGGAAAAATATGATCAGTGCGAACGTGCCAGAAACGGGGAGATCGATGTGATCATTGGACCCCGTTCTGCTTTGTTTACTCCATTCCCCAGACTGGGAATTATCATTCTGGATGAGGAACATGAGGGAAGCTATAAGAGTGAAGCTACACCCAAGTATCATGCCAGAGAAACCGCACAGGAGGTGGCCAGGCTGCATGGCGCCAGCGTGATGCTGGGATCGGCTACCCCTTCCCTGGAAGCGTATTACAGGGCAGAAACCGGGGAATATAAGCTTTTTTCACTGCGGGAGAGGCTTACTGGCGGGCTGCCGAAAGTGCATGTGGTGGATCTGCGCCGGGAATTGAAGGAGGGTAACAGCTCCGTTTTCAGCAGAAAACTGCAGGAACTGCTGGCAGAACGGCTGGCGAGAGGGGAACAGAGCATTTTATTTCTGAACAGGCGGGGATATGCGGGCTTTGTCTCCTGCCGCTCCTGCGGCCATGTGATGAAGTGCCCCCACTGTGACGTGTCCCTTTCGGAGCATGCCGGCGGAAGGCTGATATGCCATTACTGCGGCCATACGGAGGCCATGCCCAGGCTGTGTCCTCAGTGCGGTTCCAAATATATCAGCGGATTCAGGGCAGGTACTCAGCAGGTGGAAGAGAAGCTTGTACAGTTGTTACCGGGGGTGCGGACGCTGCGGATGGATGCGGATACCACCAGAAAAAAAGGCAGTTATGAGAAGATTCTTTCTGCTTTTGCGAATCGGGAAGCAGATGTGCTGATCGGTACTCAGATGATCGTAAAAGGGCATGATTTTCCCGGGGTGACATTGGTGGGAGTGCTGGCGGCGGATCTTTCTCTCAATATGAGCGACTACCGGGCAGGAGAACGGACTTTCCAGCTGCTGACTCAGGCAGTAGGGCGGGCAGGCAGGGGAAAGCTGGCCGGAGAAGCGGTTATCCAGACCTATCAGCCGGAACACTACGCGGTGGTGCATGCTGCGGAACAGAATTATGAGGGATTTTACGGGGAAGAGATCATTTACCGTGAGATGGTGGGATATCCGCCGGTTTCCAATATGCTGGCGGTACAGATCTTTTCCAAATCCGAAGATGGAGGCGTCTTACTTGCGCGGCGGCTGGCCGGTGAAGTGAAGAAAAGTATCGGCGGCACGGCAGAAAGGGCACAGGAAAGCAGCGGATGTTCTCCGCTTGAGCTGCCTCTGCTCCAGATCATCGGCCCGGCATCGGCCACGATTGGAAGAATTAATGATATTTTTAGATTTGTATTCTATGTGAAAAGTCCAAAGTATGGTAAACTGGTACAGATAAAAGATATGCTGGAGGAGAGACTGCGCACACAGCCGTTGGGGGCAGATATGACTGTGCAGTTTGATTTTAATCCGGTACATATCATGTAAGAATGCGATAACAAAGAAACAGGAAATGCGCAGTCCGCAGAAGCGGACCGGGAGGTATAAAAATGGCAATCAGAAACATACGGGAAATCGGAGAAGAGGTACTTGGGAAAAAGTGTAAGATGGTGACGGAGATGACGCCCAGAACCAGAGAATTGATCGAGGATATGCTGGATACCATGTATGAGGCCAACGGGGTGGGGCTGGCTGCACCGCAGGTAGGAGTGCTGAAACGCATTGTTGTGATCGATACCACGGGAGAAGACCCCTATATTCTCATCAATCCCAGAATTGTGGAGAGCAGCGGAGAGCAGACCGGACCGGAAGCATGCTTAAGCGTACCGGGCAAGACCGGACAGGTCACACGGCCGAATTATGTGAAGGCGGTGGCATTGGATGTGAATATGAAGGAATTTGAACTGGAGGCAACGGAACTTATGGCTCGTGCAGTCTGTCATGAGCTGGATCATCTGGACGGGCATTTGTATGTGGAGAAGGTGGAAGGACCGCTCCAGGACGCGGCGGCAGAGGAGGAAGAAGAGGAGTAAACGGAGGAATGCTATGAAGATCGTATTTATGGGAACGCCTGAGTTTGCGGCACAGGCACTGGAAGCGCTGATAAAGGCAGGACATGAGGTGACTGCGGCAGTGACGCAGCCGGACCGCCCCAAGGGGCGGAGCAAGGCACTCCTTCCGCCTCCGGTGAAGGCATGCGCATTGAAGTATGGCATACCTGTCTTGCAGCCTGTGCGTATCAAGAGACGTGAGGAGGTGGCCAGGCTGCGGGAGTATCCGGCAGATGTTTATGTCGTTGCAGCATTTGGGCAGATTCTGTCACAGGAGATTCTGGATATTCCGCCTTACGGATGTCTGAATATTCATGCATCCCTGCTTCCGAAGTACAGAGGTACTTCACCGATTCAGCATGTTATACTGGACGGGGAGGAGAAGACAGGAATCACCATCATGCAGATGGATGCGGGAGTGGATACAGGAGATATGCTGTACCGGAAGGAAACGGCGATTTCTGCACAGGATAATTATGAGACGCTCCAAGACAGGTTGATGTTGCTGGGAGGCCAGGCGATTGTGGAGGCTCTGGAGCTTTTGGAGCAGGGGAAGCTGACGCCGGAAAAGCAGCAGGAGGAGTTAAGCTGCTATGCGCCGCTGATCGGAAAAGAGATGGGGGAGATCGATTTTTCACAGGATGCGTCTGCTGTGGACCGCAGGATACGGGCTATGACCCCCTGGCCCAGTGCCTATACCACTTACCAGGGAAAACAGTTGAAGATTTGGCGGGCGGAACCTGTGTATTCGGTGAACATTTTGGGACGGACTCCCGGGGAGATTTTGAAAGTGGAAAAAGATGCCGTAGTCGTTGCGGCAGGAGAGGGGGCCCTGCGCATTTATGAGCTTCAGCTGGAGGGCAGAAAGCGGATGACGGCTCATGATTTCCTTCTGGGAGTCAGAATGCAGTCAGGGGAAGTACTGGGGAGACATTTTTAGCGGATTTTGGGAAAGGAGTGACACGATATGGGTATGTTTTATTGGGATCCCACCTATATTCTGGTTCTGGCGGGCATGGTGCTCTGTCTGGGGGCCAGCGCCATGGTCAACAGTGCCATGAGAAAATACAGCAGAGTACGCAACCGCAGCGGGATTACGGGAGCGGAAGCCGCCAGGCGCATTCTGAATAATGAAGGACTTTACAATGTGCAGATCGAGTGTCTCAAGTCTGGCGGCGGGGACCATTATGACCCCCGTTCCAACACGGTGAGGCTTTCCTATGACAATTATAACCAGGCTTCTGTAACGGCTGTGGGCGTAGCGGCCCATGAGTGCGGGCATGCCATTCAGCATGCAAAAGGATATGCACCGTTAAACTTTCGGTCAGCCCTGGTACCTGTGGCAAATATCGGAAGCCGCCTGGGGATGCCTCTTATCTTGCTGGGGGTAATTCTAAGCTGGAATCAGGTGCTGATTCAGATCGGCATCTGGGCATTTGCCCTGGCGGTCCTGTTTCAGTTGGTGACATTGCCGGTAGAATTCAACGCGTCGTCCAGAGCAGTGGCAAAAATTGACCAGTATGGATTGCTGTCCGGGGATGAGACAAAGGGATGCAGGAAGGTTTTGACAGCAGCGGCCATGACCTATGTGGCAGCAGCAGCCTCTTCCATTCTGCAGCTGCTGCGGCTGGTGCTGCTGTTTGGCGGCAGCCGGAGAAATGACGATTGATTTGGCCGGGAAGGTCCGGAAAGGACGTATGCCGGTGACGGGTTGCCGGCAGGAGGATAGATACAGGAATGAATATCAGGGAGCTTGTTTTGGATACCCTGCTTGTCCTGGAGCGGGAGGGGGATTATTCCCACAGGCTGATGAAGTCTGTACTGGATAAATATGATTATCTTGAGCCGAGGGATAAAGCCTTTATCAAGCGGCTCACGGAAGGCACTCTGGAGAGACAGCTGGAACTGGATTATTACCTGGATCATTATTCCAGCCTGCCTGTGAGAAAGATGAAGCCGCTGATACGCTGCCTGCTGCGGATGGGCGTGTATCAGCTGCTTTATATGGATTCTGTACCGGACAGTGCTGTCTGCAATGAGGCCTGCAAGCTGGCGGGTAAGAGAGGATTCGGGAATCTGAAAGGGTTTGTAAACGGTGTACTCCGCAGGATTTCAGCCGGAAAGGAAGCACTTCCCCTGCCGGAGGAGAACGAACCGGTGAGATATCTTTCGATCAGGTATTCCATGCCGGAATGGCTTGTGGAGATGTGGCTGGATGAATATGGAAGGGATGTAACGGAAACACTTTTAAAGGGGCTGATGGAGATCCAGCCAGTTTCGCTCAGGTTTTCCACATTGCTGTCCGACTCGGAAAGGACGGTTTTGTGCAGAGAGCTTCGAGAGAGAGGGATGGAAGTTGCAGAGAGTCCCTATTTGCCGTACCTGTACAGGACAGGAGGCTATGGGGAGAGCCTTCATTGGCTTCCGGCATTTTCAGGGGGAAAGTGCACGGTTCAGGATGTGAGTTCCGCTTTGGCGGTGGAAGCGGCGGGGGTGAAAGAAGGAGATTTTGTGATTGATGTCTGTGCGGCGCCGGGCGGGAAGAGTATTCTTGCAGCAGAGAAGATCGGCAGCGGCAGAGTGCTTGCCAGAGATATTTCAGAGGATAAGACTGGTATCACCTGGGAAAATATCAGCCGTATGGGTCTGGGTAATATTGAGGTACAAATCTTTGACGGTACCTGTACTGACACGGCCTGTCTGGAGAAGGCGGATGTGGTTTTTCTGGATGTGCCCTGTTCAGGGCTGGGAGTCCTGGGCAAGAAACGGGATATTAAATATCGTGTTGCCGCGGAGAAACTGGACGAGCTTGAGGAACTGCAGCGGCGGATTGTCACCGCTTCGGCGGGATACGTGAAGATGGGCGGGACACTCCTGTACAGTACCTGTACGATCCGCAGAGAAGAAAATGAAGATATGGTCAGGTATATTACCGGAGAACTGGGCTTTACACCGGTATCGCTGGATGGGTGCCTGCCGGAGTCAGTACTTGCCGCCGGGAGGGAGATTGCGGTCAAATTGCAGGAGGCCGGAAAGGATCCTAAGGCGGGATTTACGAAGGAAGAGCGCAGTGCCTGTATTCAGCTGCTTCCGGGGTATATGGAAGCTGATGGTTTTTTTATTGCCAGATTTCGGCGTGACAGGTGAGGTGCCAGGTGTTTCCCGTTTCCTGATGTCTGCGGGCGTAATGTTTTGCAGTGTCCCGGGGGATGTGGCTTGACGGAAAAGATTATGTGTGGCAGGAATATGTCAGGGAAGAGGAGACTGCAGGCAGGGGCAGAATGCCGGGACAGCGAAAGAGGGGTACAATGACAGAAGAAAGGAATCGTACGGAGTGCCGTGAGAGGGAGAAGACAGATATCAAATCCCTGACGTTACAGGAATTAAGAGAAGAGATGCTGGTAAAAGGGGAGAAGCCGTTTCGTGGGGAGCAGATGTATGAGTGGATGCATGTAAAGCTGGTTAGGCAGTTTGACGAAATGACAAATCTCTCAAAAACATTTCGGGAAGAATGTAAAGACAGATATCATTATACGTCTCTGAGAATGGTGCGTGTCCAGGAATCCCAACTTGACGGCACAAGAAAGTATCTGTTTGAATTATCGGATGGAAATGTAGTGGAAAGTGTGTGGATGAAATACAAACATGGCAACAGTGTGTGCATTTCTTCCCAGGTGGGATGCAGAATGGGATGCCGTTTTTGTGCATCCACATTGGATGGGCTTGAACGGAATCTGACGCCGGCGGAAATGCTGGATCAGGTCTATGCCATTACACGGCTAACAGGAGAACGGGTGAGCAATGTGGTGGTTATGGGAACGGGTGAGCCTCTTGATAATTATGATAATCTGCTTGTCTTTTTGAAAATACTTACGGATGAGCACGGACTTCATATCAGCCAGAGAAATATTACGGTATCCACCTGCGGCCTGGTGCCTCAGATGAGGAAACTCGCAGAGGAGAAGCTGCAGATTACGCTGGCGCTGTCTCTGCATGCCGTTACGGATGAGAAACGCCGCAGGATCATGCCGATAGCGAACCGTTATAAAATTGCGGAGCTGATGGATGCCTGTGCTTATTATTTTGAACAGACCGGGAGGCGGATTACGTTTGAATACAGCCTGGCGGCAGGGGTGAACGATACCGGAGAGGATGCGCTGGGGCTGGTCAGACTGGCAAAACCGCTTCGCTGTCACGTAAATCTGATTCCGGTGAATCCTGTGAAGGAGTGTGATTTTGTGCGGACACGGCAGGATCAGGTGAGGGCTTTTCAAAATATACTTGAAAAAAATGAAATAAATGGTACTATTAGAAGGGAAATGGGCAGGGACATTGACGGCGCATGCGGACAGCTGCGCCGCAGACATTTATCCGGCCTGCAGGACATTGGAGGAAATGAAGCGTGTTGAAAACGTTTTCCATGACAGATATAGGCAGAAGAAGAAAAGTAAATCAGGATTATGTATACACGTCGGAGCAGCCAGTGGGACAGCTGCCCAATCTGTTTGTGGTGGCGGACGGCATGGGCGGTCATAATGCGGGAGATTATGCATCCCGGGTTGCGGTAGAGACCATTGTGGAGAGGGTTGCGGATTCAGGTGAGCGGAATGCACTGTATGTTTTTGATCGGGCGATTCAGTCTGCTAATGCGCGGATACGGGAATTGGCGGACAGCTCTCCCGAACTGGAGGGGATGGGAACTACAGTGGTGGCTGCATCCTGTGCAGACGGGTATCTTTCTATTGCAAATGTGGGTGACAGCAGGCTGTATGTGGTGAACCGTTCTGAAATACGGCAGATTACCAGGGATCATTCCTGGGTGGAGGAAATGGTACGCAGAGGCGGAATCGGCAGGGAGGAAGCGCGAAACCACCCGGATAAAAATATTATTACCAGAGCTGTGGGGGCCGAAGATACAGTGAAGGCAGACTTTTTTACGGTACGGATTGAGAAAGGCGACGAGATTTTGATGTGTACGGACGGACTGACCAATATGCTGGAGGACGAGGAGATCCGAATGATACTGGACGGAGCCCGGGATATTGTGGAGAAGGTGCAGGAGCTTGTTCAGGCTGCCAATGAGAAGGGCGGCAGGGACAATATCAGTGTGATTTTGATGGAATCTCTGGATGAGTGTTAGAATGGAGAGCATACATGGTTAAGATTGGAATGATGATTGGTGACCGTTATGAGATACTGGAAAAGATCGGTACCGGCGGAATGTCGGATGTATATAAGGCAAAGTGTCATAAACTAAACCGTTTTGTGGCAATTAAGGTCCTGAAACAGGAATTCAGCGAAAATGCCAATTTTGTGTCGAAATTTCGTACGGAGGCTCAGGCGGCTGCCGGGCTGATGCATCCCAATATCGTGAATGTATATGATGTGGGGGAGGAAGACGGCATTTATTATATTGTGATGGAACTGGTGGAAGGCATCACCCTCAAAAAATATATCGAAAAAAAGGCCAGACTGTCCTTTAAAGAGGCGGTCAGTATTGCAATACAGGTGAGTATGGGAATCGAGGCTGCTCATAACAATCATATCATTCACAGAGATATCAAGCCTCAGAATATTATTATTTCCAAGGACGGAAAAGTGAAGGTGACAGATTTTGGCATTGCCAAGGCAGCCACCAGTAATACGATCACATCCAATGTAATGGGTTCTGTCCATTATACATCACCGGAGCAGGCCAGAGGAGGGTACAGCGACGAGAAAAGTGATATTTATTCCCTGGGGATTACAATTTTTGAGATGCTCACAGGGAGGGTTCCATTTAATGGGGAGACTACAGTAGCAATAGCAATCAAGCATATTCAGGAGGAGCTTCCTTCCCCGAAAGAATTTGTGCCGGAAATTCCCAACAGTGTGGACGGAATCGTAGTGAAATGCTGCCAGAAGTCACCTGACCGCCGATATCAGAATATGCAGGAGCTTATTGCTGATCTGAAGCAGTCGCTGATGAATCCGGATGATGATTTTGTAGTGCAAAATGATCCGAATATGAACTGCGGTACCCGTGCAATATCGGACAGTGACAGAGAACAGATCAAGCGGAGAACCGTTTATCAGGATAGTTATGAACGGAATCAGTATTATGAAGACAGAGAAGAATCGGTACGTCTGCGTTCCGACGGGGAATTTGAGTATGACAATGAGCCCGACGGAGAGGAGGATGAGTACGATTACAATCCCAAGATGGAGCGGGTGACTACGTTTCTGGCATTGATAGGGGGCGTGATCTTCTGTGTGGTAGCAATTATTCTTGCAGTGAAAGTCTTCGGCGGCAGGGGAGACGAAGATGCAGCGCCGGAGGGACCTGTTGTCACAGCTTCCCCTTCTGATGAATCCAGAGGAGAATCGTCTGTTTCAACGGAAGAGGAAGTCAAGAAAGTACAGATGCCGAAGGTAGTGGGCAGGAGTGTGGAAGAAGCGAGAAATGCCCTGACGGATTTGGGACTGAAATCAGAGGTAGAGTATGTAGAGTCTGAGGAGATACAGGCCGGAGAAGTGACTGCGGCAGATGTGGAGGAAGGCGCCGAGATCGAAGTGGGAACCACGGTGAAGCTGACAGCAAGCGCAGGGCCTCAGGGTGTTGCCGTTCCTCAGGTGACCAATATGGACTATGACCAGGCGAATGCCCGGCTGACACAGCTGGGATTTGCAGTGACCAGGGTGGAAGGGTATTCCGACGAGGTGGAGGAGGGCATCGTGATGTCACAGGTGCCGTCTGCGGACACGGAGGTTGCAAAGGGGACAAATGTCACTCTTACAGTGAGTCTTGGGAAAGAAAAGATTTGGGTACCAAGTCTGCTGGGGTATACGGAACAGGACGGTATTGCCGTTGCGTTGGAGGCAGGACTCAAGATCGGTGAGGAGATTGCCTATGTATACAGCGATGAATATCCGGAAGGACAGATTTGTTATCAAAGCTATTCCAATGGTTCTTATGTGGATCCGGGTACAGTGATGGATATCAAGGTGAGCAAAGGGCCGGAGGCAGAAACTTACAAGTGCAATGCCAGCATCACGGCTCCGACGCCGGAGGAAGCACCGGATTATTCGGTGGGAATGGAAGTGTCTATCAGGCTGACTGCGGATGACGGACAGGTTCTTTTGGACACCAGGACTTCCAGTTTTCCCCAGGCGGCAAATTATTATGGCCTGACTTCGTCTGGGGGAACCATTACAATGACTTATTTCGTAACGGTGGAAGGAACCACCACCACCGATCCGGAGACAGGAGAGACGATCACCACGCCCGGAGAGACGCAGGAAAGGTCCTTCAGCAGAAGGATTGAATTTTCGTTGGAATAGGGCAGCGCATATGAGAGGAAAGATTGTCAGGGGAATCGGTGGATTTTACTATGTTCATTGCAGTAAGGCCTGCGGTAATGAGGAGAAAGGAACGGCAGCAGGCGGAACAATATATGAATGTCGGGCAAAGGGAATTTTCCGAAGAGACAATATTCGTCCCCTGGTAGGGGACGAAGTGGAGATGGATGTGCTGGATGAGGAACATAAGACCGGCAATATTCGGCAATTGATGCCAAGGAACAGTGAACTGGTTCGTCCGGCCGTGGCTAATGTGGACCAGGCGCTGGTTATTTTTGCAGCGGTTAAGCCCAGGCCTAACTTTAATCTGCTGGATCGTTTCCTGATTATGATGGGGCAGCAGGGACTGAACAGCGTGATCTGCATCAACAAAGTGGATATCGACGAAACAGGCAGTCATGAGGAGTATCGGAGAATCTATGAGGATTGCGGATACAGCACGCTGGGTGTCAGTGCGAAAACAGGGGAGGGGATTGATATCCTGCGTGAAATGCTGACAGGAAAAGTGACAGCAGTAGCCGGTCCCAGCGGCGTGGGAAAGTCATCCATTATCAATTGCCTGCAGTCGGACATCGTGATGGAGACCGGAGAGATCAGTGCCAGAATTGAGAGGGGGAGACATACCACCAGACATTCCGAGCTGATAGCCCTGGAAAAGGATACTTTTATTCTGGACACGCCCGGCTTCAGTTCTCTGGGGCTTTTTGACATGAAGAAGGAGGAACTTGCAGCGTATTATCCGGAGTTTGCAGCATGTGAAGGAGAATGCAGGTTTGCAGGCTGCTCCCATATCGGGGAGCATATCTGCGGTGTAAAGGATGGGGTGGCTGAGGGAAAGGTCAGCAGGCTGAGATATGAGAACTATTGTCTTTTGTATCAGGAGCTGGATTGTATACAATTCAAAGGGGGAAACAAAAATGCGGCAAAGAGGGCAAAGGGACGTTAACGGTATTGCTGCTCAATTTGTACGTTAAAGACAGAAAGCCTTTGGAAAAAGCATAAAATCAAGGTTTGTAAGGAGGATATAGATTGAAATGAAACTGGGAATCGTCGGTTTGCCGAATGTAGGAAAAAGTACGCTGTTCAACTCATTGACCAAAGCAGGGGCGGAATCCGCCAATTATCCCTTCTGTACCATTGATCCCAACATTGGAATCGTGACAGTGCCGGATGAGCGGCTGAAGCTGCTGGGAGACATGTACCGGTCGAAAAAAGTGACGCCTGCAGTCATCGAATTCGTAGATATTGCAGGTCTGGTAAAGGGAGCATCCAAAGGAGAAGGACTGGGGAATCAATTCCTGAGCAATATACGGGAAGTGGATGCCATCGTTCATGTAGTCCGATGCTTTGAAGATTCAAATGTAGTACATGTGGACGGAAGTGTAAATCCGCTTCGTGACATAGAAACCATTAATCTGGAATTGATATTTTCCGATCTGGAGGTGCTGGAGAGAAGGATATCCAAGGTGACAAAAACTGCCAGGATGGATAAGACGGCTGCCGGAGAACTGAAATTGTTGGAGCGGATCAAAGCGCATCTGGAGACGGGAAAACCGGTGAAAACAATGGAAATCACGGATGAGGAGGAAGTAGCGCTGCTTCACGAGTATAATCTGCTCACAGGAAAGCCCGTTATTTATGCGGCAAATGTGGCGGAGGAGGACCTGGCGGATGACGGCGGGGCAAATTCCAGAGTAGCGGAGGTAAAAGCATTTGCAGAAGAGGAACACAGTGAGGTATTCGTTATCTGCGCCCAAATCGAACAGGAGATTTCAGAACTGGACGAAGATGAAAAAGCAATGTTTCTGGAAGATCTGGGCCTTGCGGAATCCGGGTTGGAGAAGCTGGTGAGGGCAAGCTATCGGATTCTGGGCTTGATGAGCTTCCTGACTGCAGGAGAGGATGAAACCCGTGCGTGGACCATCCGGATTGGGACAAAAGCGCCCCAGGCAGCAGGAAAGATCCATTCTGACTTTGAGCGGGGTTTTATCAAGGCGGAAGTGGTGAATTACAGAGATCTGCTGGAGCAGGGTTCCCTGTCCGCAGCCCGGGAGAAGGGGCTGGTGGGGATGGAAGGCAAGGATTATATCGTGCAGGATGGCGATGTAATATTGTTCCGCTTTAACGTTTGATGCAATATTTTATCAGAAAAATGTGTAAACGCTGGGAGTTACCGCTTACGGGCTGTAGCTCCTTTTTCCGTTTGACGCCTACCAGATCGTATGGTTTTGTGTCTTATCATTCTATGGTTTTTTATTATGGTTGGTGATATAATAAAAAACAGGCTATAGAGAAGAACAGAAAAATAAAGAAAGGAATCTGACAAGGAGGTAATGAGGATGTTTGGCATTTGGTGTGGAAGGGATGCGGCTGTGGTTGCAGTTAAAGATTACAGCATAGTATTTCTTCGGATTAAGAATGATGTGATAGCAAGTATTCTGAGACATAGCAGTTATGGAATAGTGGGAGTGGTCTATGGAATGGGGATAAATTTTGAGGCGAAAGCTGTGTATTGTGAAAAACATCCGGAATCAGGAGAACTGTTCTATAATGAAGAGGCAGGGCGGGAATATCTGGAGAAGCACTCGCAAGACTCTTTTGCTGTGGCTCAGGATGGCACTATGGTTTATCGGATGTATGAAGGAACTGAGTTCGGGCTGGTGCTGGCAGAAGAGATTTTCATGGAGGATTTCAATAGAAAGGTATCTGTGGATCCGGATATGCCGGTAGCCAGACGAATGGAGCTATGGAACATAATGCAAAGTTTGGAATATGGGGATGGATATGTTAATGCACTTATAAATACCCGGAAGTATTCTATAAATTATTGTTTTTCCATGCAGGATCAATATGTATATTGCCGTGTTGGTCAGAACGGCTATTGCGAAAAAGGATGGGCTATGTTGTCAGTTATATGCATCAGGCAGGATGAATGCAGAATGATAGAGGACAATCTGCGTGCCATACAGGAATACAAGCCGATGGAAGACTGTTTTCTGGAGAACAGGTGTTCATTTCCTGAGGACGGCGGATGGTACTGGTCGTTGAAGGCGGTTACCGATGATGTGATTTATCTGAACGGATGCGGTGATGCGACTTATGAAATACATAGAAAACAGTAGGCTTTTCCGAAATATTTGAAGGCAGGACAACCGGAAAAAGAATATTTGGCGCTGTCTCCGCGACAAATGCATTACCCCTAATCCCTTGACGCACTCTGGATTTTGTGGTATATATGGAACTGGTAATGTAGAAGAAATTCAACAAAATGTGATAGGATGGAATCATATAAACAGGGTGATTTTCCGGTTTATAGTGTTCCGCTTCAATGTATGACCAGGAGAAGCACAGAATGGATATGGCTTCGGTGTCTTGGGCAGAGAAGCCCGAAAGGAAGAGGTTATGAATGTTGGTGATATTGCATTTCCAAATCTGGGAATCTATCTGAAGGATTTGCCCAGGCATTTTTCAGTATTCGGTTTTGAGATTGCGTTTTATGGATTGCTGATAGGGCTGGGCGTACTGGCAGGCATCCTGATGGCGGCCCATATGGCCAAAGTGACAGGGCAGAATCCGGAGGAGTATTGGGATTTTGCTGTTTATGCGGTCATTTTTTCCATTATCGGCGCCAGGATATATTATGTGATATTTGCCTGGGATTTTTACAAAGAGGATCTGCTTGGGATTTTTAAGCTGCGGAACGGCGGGCTGGCCATATATGGAGGCGTAATCGCAGCGTTTATTACCCTGTTTGTCTATTGCAGGATCAGGAAACGCAATCCTCTGCTCATGGGAGATACCTGCATGCCCGGTCTCATTCTGGGGCAGGCCATCGGGCGCTGGGGAAATTTTATGAACCGGGAGGTGTTCGGTGAATACTATGACGGTCTCTTTTCCATGCAGCTTCCGGTGGATGCAGTGCGTGCCAGAGACATTTCGGAGAACATTGCTGCCCATATTCCAGAGGGTGTCAATTATATCAATGTACATCCGACTTTTCTGTATGAGAGTGTATGGAATCTTCTGGTATTTGCGGCACTGCTTGTCTTCCGGAAACATAAGAAATTTGACGGTGAGCTGTGTCTTCTCTACTTTGGGGGGTATGGTCTGGGACGCTTTCTGATTGAGGGTATCCGGACCGATACGCTTTTCCTTCCGGGAACCACAGTTCCGGTCTCTCAGGTACTTGCCCTGCTGATGGTAATTTTTTCTGTTATCGCCGACGTGATGGTGCGTGGGGCAATAAGACGGCGTGCCCGGTGAGGTAAAAAATTTTTCGACAAATTTCACAACTATATCTATGGTGCAAAATGGATTTATTATACCATATATTGTGTGTAATAAGCGAAAGCATTCTGTAAATCGTTTACAGAATGCTTTTTTTCGTTCAAAACGCACAAACTTTCGTCTTGTCAAATACCTGAAACTATATTAAAATCTATTGATAAGTGGGATGAATGTGGCATCAAGTACCAAAAAGTGGGATGGAAATCCATACCCACACTGGATGGGCGGTGGTTGCTTTTGTTTATGAGCAGATACAATCATACGATCGACCCCAAAGGCAGACTGAGCATACCTTCTAAATACCGGGAAGTTCTGGGAGATGAATTTGTGATTTCGAAGGGAATGGATGGCTGCTTATTTGTGTATACCAGTGAGGAGTGGGAAACTTTTGCGGTAAAATTGAAATCGCTGCCTCTCACCAACAAGAAGGCCAGACAGTTTGCAAGATTTTTCCTGTCCGGAGCTCAATATGTTACGGTGGACAAGCAGGGGCGGATTCTGGTGCCTCAGGATTTACGAAGTTTTGCCGGTCTGGAGAAGGATGTGGTGCTGGCCGGAATGGGAAGCCGTGTGGAGATCTGGGATCTGGAGCGGTGGACAGAGAACGACAGTCAGATAGACATTGATGAAACCGCTGACGGCATGGATGACCTGAATTTGACGATCTGATGCGAAACAGCGGAAAATCTGCCATGGATGGAATGAGACCGCGGGCAGCCATAAAGGGCGGGAAAAGGGGAGAGAAAGGAAGCGCGGAAAATGGAAGAAAAATACAAAGCAGGCTTCAGGCATGAGTCCGTGCTTCTGGCGGAAGCCGTGGAACAGCTTCAGGTGAAACCGGAGGGCATCTATGCAGACGGAACGCTGGGCGGCGGCGGACATGCCTTCGAAGTATGCAGGAGGCTTGAGGGCGGACATTTTTACGGGATGGACCAGGACGAGGCGGCGATCTGCGCAGCCGGAGAGAGGCTTCTGTCTTTTGGCGACAAGGTGACCATTCTGCGGGATAATTTTTGTAATATGCGGACAAGGCTTGAGGAGGAAGGCGTTGGAAAGGTGGATGGCATTCTTTTGGATCTGGGTGTATCCTCCTACCAGTTTGACAATTGGGAAAGAGGGTTTTCCTACCGTTTTGACGCACCCCTTGATATGCGAATGGACCAGCGGCAGACGCTGACAGCAGGGGATATCATAAACAAATATTCTGAGGCAGAACTGCACCGTATCATCAAAGAGTATGGGGAGGAACGATTTGCCGGGAATATTGCAAAGTACATCGTTCGGGCAAGGGCAGATAAGCCCATAGAAACCACATTTCAGTTAAATGAGATCATTAAGGCTGCCATACCGGCCAGAATGCGCAGGGACGGGCATCCGTCCAAGAGAACCTATCAGGCGGTCCGCATTGAATGCAACCGGGAACTGGAGGTGCTGAAGCATTCCATGGACGAAATGATTGAGATGCTGAATCCGAAAGGAAGGCTGTGCGTCATTTCCTTTCATTCTCTGGAGGACCGCATTGTAAAGGACATTTTCAGAAAAAAGGAAACCCCCTGTATCTGCCCGCCGGATTTTCCGGTGTGTGTGTGCGGTAAGGTTTCAAAAGGAACGGTGGTGACAAGGAAACCCATAGTTCCGGGAGAACAGGAGCTTGCCGGAAATCCGCGTTCTGCAAGTGCGAAACTGAGGGTTTTTGAGAGAGGGTTTGAATCTTAATATAGAAAGAAAGCAGGAGAATTTATGAGTCGAAACAGAAAAAGCAGCAGACCGGTATCTTATGATGAGGACAGAAAAGTGTACGAAGGAGAAGCAGGAAGTTATGTCTATGGGAATACAGTACGAAAGCTGGAGCCCAAGAGGCGCCAGGAGGAGCCGGAACAGAAAGAACTGCCTGTAAAGAAACCCCATCATGAGGTACGCAAAAATCGGGATAAGGCCCATTACATGAACGCAGGTTATGTGGTCTTTCTGATGGCGGCTCTCTGTGCGGCTGCGTTTATTCTGGTAAATTATGTTCAGCTTCAGGCGGAGCTGACAAATCTGACCAAAAGTGTGGCGGCCAGCCAAAGCACGTTGAATCGTCTGAAGGTGGCGAATGACGAAGAATATAACCGTATTCTCAGCAGTATCAACCTGGAGGAGATCAAGAGGATCGCCATCATGGAACTGGGAATGGTATATGCACAGGAGGGCCAGATCATTGAATATGAAAATGAGAGCGGGGATTATATGCGGCAGGTGACAAATAACAATTGACAGAGGTGCGGATTGAGAGCAGGGAAGAAGGAAAATAAAAACAGGTTTTCCATCAAAATGCAGAAGAAACTGGTGGTACTGTATGGGCTGGTTCTGCTGGCTTTTGTGGGACTCAGTGCCAGACTTTTATGGATCACCAGGAAAAACGAGACCAATTATCAGAAACAGGTACTGTCACAGCAGGGATATACTTCTTCAATCATCCCCTTCCGCCGGGGCAATATCGTGGATGCCAAGGGAACCAGACTTGCAACCAGTGAGAAAGTCTATAACCTGGTCATCGATGCCAAGGTGATGACATCGGAACTGAGGGGAGAAATGATCTATCTGGAACCCACACTGGAGGCATTGGGTGAGAATTTTGACCTGGATATGGCGAAAATAAGAGAATATGTGACCACAAATAAGAAGTCTTCCTGGTATGTACCCTTACGACGGCTGACCTATGAGCAAATCAGCGGCTTTCAGAAAGCACAGGAAGAGGAGGATTCCAAGATCAGGGGAGTCTGGTTTGAGGAGGAGTACAAACGGATTTATCCCTATGGTTCTCTTGCAGCGGATGTAATTGGCTTTACCACCACAGACAGTCAGGGCAGTTATGGGTTGGAAGAATATTATAATGATGTCTTGAATGGGGTCAACGGCAGAGAATATGGTTACCTGAATGATGATCTGGCACTGGAACGTACTGTAAAATCGGCCGTGGACGGTTACGATATACATTCCACTATCGATGCCAATCTGCAGATGATGGTGGAAAAGAACCTGAAAAAGTTTAATGATGAGTATCAGAATAAGGTTCGTACAGGAAACGGCGCCGAGAATGTGGGCTGCATTATCATGAAGGCCAATACAGGGGAAATCCTTGCCATGGCCAGTTATCCGACATATGATCTGAACGATACACGTAATCCCGCAGCCATGTATGGTTCCAGAATGGTGGAGCAGATAACCAATGCCAACGGATACTATGAGATTAAGAAGACGAATACAATCATTGACGAAAATGTGGTAGCAGCCATGGATGACAGCCAAATGTATGTAAATCTGAACTATCTGTGGAAAAATTTCTGTATCACCGATACCTATGAACCAGGATCTACGGCCAAACCCTTTACAGTGGCGGCGGCACTGGAACAGGGGGCGGTATCTCAGAATACCAGTTTTGAGTGTACCGGAGTGTTGGAGGTGGGAGGTTATCCTATCAAATGTCATGCGCGGGGGCATATGAGCCTGGAAAATTCCATTGCGACCTCCTGTAATGTGACAATGATGAAGATTGCCCAGATGATGGGAAAAGAGGATTTCTGCAAGTTTCAGAATATTTTTAATTTTGGGCTCAAAACCAACATTGATCTGGCGGGGGAGGCCCGGACGGCCAGTCTGATTTACACTCCGGAAAATATGGGACCCACAGACCTGGCTACCAATAGCTTCGGACAGAACTTTAATGTAACCATGATAGAGATGATTACAGGTTTCTGCTCTCTGGTCAATGGCGGATATTATTATGAGCCCCATATGGTAAATAAGATTACCAACGCCAGTGGTGCAACGGTGAAAAATATTGAGCCCAGGATTCTGAAGCAGACAGTTTCGGAATCAACATCGGCTTTGATCAGGCAGTACTGCAAGGCGGTAGTAGAATACGGGACCGGCACATCGGCAAAGCCTCCTGGCTATAAGCTGGGAGGAAAAACGGGTACTGCGGAAACCATTGATCCCATGACCAACAAACGTTCTGAGAATGAGTACGTGGTATCCTTTATCGGCTGTGTTCCGGCAGATGACCCGGAGATTGCCATCTATGTGGTAGTGGACAGATTGAATGCGGAGAAGCAGGACAACGCCAGAGTGGCAACGGTCATGGCCCGCAGCATCCTGATGGAGGCGCTTCCCTACCTGAATATCTTCATGACAGAGCCTGTGACAGAGGCAGAGCAGGCAGAGCTGGACGCGCTGCAGCTGGAAATTACCAGCCAGTATATCCAGACGCCGGAAGGTGCTGATCCGGAAAACCCTGAGGGCAATACACCGGGTGATCCGGAGGGAGACAACCCGGAAGGCGGTGAGGAAGGTCAGGGGACAGGCGGTGTGTATAATGCACCTTGGATGGATTATCCGATTGACCAGGAGACAGGATACCGTGTAGGGCCGGACGGAAGACAGTATGATGCACAGACCGGGATCCCGGTGGAGGGGGCGGAATCGGTGCCGAATACAGATCTTCCGCTGAATCCAAACCTGACAGGATGATCTGAAAATTCAGCTTTTTTGTGCCGGAGATTCATATCGTGGCGCAAAATCGAATACAGTATATCAATACCTTCTGTATGAGGCATAAATGCTTTCGGACAATAATAAAATAGTCCACAGGAAGAAGATACTGGTAAGCTTTCTGCTGTTTGCCGGCATATTTTCCTTTCTCTTCGGACGACTGGTATATCTGTGCGTTTGGCGTTCGGACCATTATGCCAGTCTGGCCACCGACCTGCACGAGCGGGAGCGCAGCATCAAGGCTGCCCGGGGGAGAATCCTGGACTGCAATGGAAAGGTGCTGGCGGATAACAGAACGGTTTGTACCGTATCCGTAATTTACAATCAGATAGAAGACCCGGATGAGGTGATCGAAATCCTCAGCAGGGAACTGGAACTTACAGAAGAATATGTGCGGAAGCGCGTGGAAAAATATTCCTCCATGGAACGGGTCAAAAGCAATGTGGATAAGGAAACCGGGGATCGTATCCGGGAGTATGATCTGGCCGGAGTAAAAGTGGATGAGGACTATAAGCGCTACTATCCCAACGGAGAACTGGGCAGTAAGGTACTGGGCTTTACCGGGAGCGACAACCAGGGGATTATTGGCCTGGAAGTAATCTATGACAAGTACATGGAGGGGAAGCCGGGGAAGATTCTGACTGTGACGGATGCCAGGGGTATTGAGGTGGAATCTGCCGGAGAGCGGCGCATAGAGCCGGAGGCAGGATTGGACCTGTGCATTAGCATGGATCTGAATGTTCAGGCTTATGCCACGCAGCTGGCATACCAGGCGCTTGCCACCAAGCAGGCAGACAGCGTGTCCATTCTGGTGATGGACCCTCGAAACGGGGAAATGCTTGCCATGGTGAACGTACCGGAATTCGACTTAAACCAGCCTTATGAACTGCCGGAAGGAACCGCGGAAAACCTGACTGCGGAAGAAAAGCAGAATCTGCTGAACGGCATCTGGAGGAACGGATGCATAAATGATACATATGAGCCCGGCTCCACTTTTAAGATCATAACAGCGGCAGCCGGACTCTCGGCAGGTGTGGTGACGCCGGCGAGCTCCTTCAGTTGTCCGGGGTTTATCATCGTAGATGACAGGAAGATACGCTGTCATAAGGTGGCGGGACACGGCAGCCAGGATTTCACTCATACTATGATGAATTCCTGTAATCCGGCCCTGATCACTGTGGGAATGCGGCTTGGGCTTGACAGCTACTATGGTTATTTCGAACAGTTCGGACTCAAGAAAAAGACTGGTATAGACCTGCCCGGTGAGGCGGGGACCATCATGCACAGAAAAGAAGATATGGGCAATGTAGAACTTGCCACAGTGGCTTTTGGCCAGTCCTTTCAGATTACTCCAATACAGCTTCTGACAACAGCCGCCTCCATCGTAAACGGGGGAAATCGGGTAACACCCCATTTCGGGGTGCGGACCCTGGATTCAGATGGGAATGTGGTGGAGACCTTCGATTACCCGGTGACGCCCGGAATCGTATCAGAGGAGGTAAGTGCCACCATGCGGGAGATTTTGGAAATGGTGGTGAAGGAGGGCAGCGGGTCCAACGGCAAAGTGGAAGGCTTCCGGGTGGGAGGCAAGACGGCTACCAGTCAGACCCTGCCCCGGGGCAGCGGGCGTTATATTGCTTCTTTTGTTGGTTTTGCGCCGGCAGATGACCCGCAGGTAATTGCCCTGGCTATTGTAAATAATCCCCAGGGAGTCTATTATGGAGGACAGGTGGCTGCGCCGATGATACGCCAGCTCTACGAGAATATCCTGCCCTATCTGGGAATCGCTGAATATCATGAGTGAACAGTAAGTACAGATACAGCAACAGGACTAAAATAGAAAGGAACAGCCGATGGGTAAAAACAGCATTACAGCAGTTATGCTTTCCTTCTGCATCAGCGCTTTGGCCGGACCGGTTCTGATCCCTTTTCTGAGGAGACTGAAATGCGGCCAGACAGTGCGGGAGGATGGTCCGGCGGCTCATCTGAAGAAATCAGGAACCCCCACCATGGGCGGGATATTGATCTTGGCGAGCGTGCTGGCTACATCCGTGATTTTCATGGAAGAATATCCAAAGATAGCACCGATCCTTTTTCTTACAGTGGGCTTCGGCCTGGTGGGATTGGCGGATGATTACATAAAAGTAGTGTGCAGGCGTTCCATGGGATTGTCCCCCTGGCAGAAGCTATTGGGGCAGCTGACCGTCACCGGCATATTTGCCTGGTATCTGATGCGGTACACTGACGTATCTCTGGCCATGAAGGTTCCCTGGAGAGCCGGCACATACCTGGATTTCGGTGTATGGAATATCCCGATCCTTTTCTTTATTGTGCTGGGGACGGCTAACGGGACGAATTTTACAGACGGTCTGGATGGTCTGGCGGGAAGCGTTACGCTTTTGGTGGCCGTGTTCTTTTCCGTGGTATCCATAGGAACCGCATCGGGAATAGAACCGCTGACCTGTGCGGTGGCAGGTGCACTGATGGGTTTTCTTCTTTTCAATGTACATCCTGCGGAAGTATTTATGGGGGACACCGGATCGCTGGCTCTGGGCGGTTTTGTGGCGGGATGCGCCTATGTCATGCAGATGCCTCTGTACATAGCAGTGGTTGGAATGATTTATCTGGCAGAAGTATGTTCTGTTATCCTTCAGGTGGGCTATTTCAAAACAAGCGGCGGGAAGCGGCTTTTGAAGATGGCACCTCTGCATCATCATTTTGAACTGTGCGGGTGGTCGGAAACCAGGATCATGGCGTTATTCACCATCATCACGGCACTGATGTGTCTGCTGGCGCTTCGGGGGATCTGAGAGGGGAAATCGGATCGGCAGGAAGGAAAAAGAGAGGATGCAGACTCTGAAATACAGCGGCTGCCCGGAGGGTGATGGCACAAGTGCAGAGCATCCGAAAGGGGGCTGGAACGGCGCGGAGGAAGGACCGTAACAGGGCCTGAATCAGAAAGGAAGCAAGATATGAAATCAGGAGAGAAATGTCTGGTAATCGGCTCTGGCTTAAGCGGAATCGGTTCCGCAGGACTTTTAGAGCACATGGGCGCGGAAGTGGTATTATATGACAGCTGTGAGAACCTTACGGAGGAAGCACTGCGGGCGAAGCTTCCCAAGGAGAGCAGAGCGGTCTGTATCACCGGGGAACTGCCGGAGGAGGTGCTGAAAAGTACCGGGACAGTTGTATTGAGTCCCGGTGTACCCACGGATATACCGCTGGTAAACTCTCTGCGTGAGAAGGGCGCGGCAATCATAGGGGAGATAGAACTTGGGTTTTTGCAGGAGAAAGGGAGAGTGGCCGCAATTACAGGTACCAACGGCAAGACTACTACCACTACCCTGGTAGGTGAGATCATGAAAGCATACCTGGGTGAAAGCAGGACGTTTGTGGTGGGCAACATCGGCAATCCCTACACGTCGGAATGTCTGAAGACAGCAGCTGATACCGTGACGGTAGGGGAGATCAGTTCTTTCCAGTTAGAGTCTGTCCGTTCCTTCCACCCCGCTGTATCAGCCATCCTGAATATCACACCGGATCACTTAAACCGTCATCATACCATGGAGGCCTATGTGGCAGCAAAGGAGCGAATCGCTGTAAATCAGACGGAAAACGATATCTGTGTGCTGAATTACGATAATGAATATACGTACAATTTCAAGGACAGATGCCCGGCCAGGACCGTATTCTTCTCTTCTGCCCGGAGACTGGAAGAGGGCTATTACCTGCAGGGCGATACCGTGATGAAAGCGTTCGGAGGACGGGAGGAGGCACTCCTGGATATTCACAGGGATATGAATCTGGTAGGATTGTGTAATGTGGAAAATGTCATGGCAGCCATTGCCGTTGCCGAGGGCATGGGAGTGCCCATGGATACAATCCTGAAAGTGGTGCGGACGTTCCGGGCAGTGGAGCACAGGATCGAGTTTGTGGCTGCAAAAGGGGGTGTGGACTATTATAACGACTCCAAGGGAACCAATCCGGACGCGGCTATCCAGGGGATCCGGGCAATGCAGAAGCCTACCATACTGATCGGAGGAGGATATGACAAACAGAGCGAATACGATGCGTGGATAGAGAGCTTTGACGGCAAAGTAAAATGGCTGGTGCTCATCGGCCAGACCAGGGAAAAAATAGCGGAATGTGCGAGAAAACACGGGATGGACCGGATCCGTTTTGCCGATACTTTTGAGGAATGCCTGAAACTGTGTACAGAACTTGCGCAAAACGGTGATGCAGTTTTACTGTCTCCGGCCTGCGCCAGTTGGGGGATGTTTCCCAACTATGAGGTAAGAGGACAAATGTTTAAGGAATATGTCAACGGGCTGGAATAGTCCGGGTGAAGGCGGGAGTGGTTATGGGGACACGGAGAAGGGCGAAGAAAAAAGAACAATCCGAATATTTTTTTGATTACAGCCTATTGTTCATTGTGCTGTTTCTCCTGGGGTTTGGTCTGGTGATGATCTATTCTGCCAGTTCCTACAGTGCATTTGAGGAGTATAAGGATACGGCATATTATCTGAAGAGACAGTTGATTGCGGTGATTCTGGGTCTGGCGCTGATGATTGTAGTAGCCAATATTCCCTACCATTTCTGGGAGCGCTTTGCGACGTTAGGGTATCTGGTGGCGGCAGCACTGATCCCGGTGGTGCTGACGCCCCTGGGGGTGGAATCTCATGG
Source organism: uncultured Acetatifactor sp. (assembly GCA_910580225.1). Classification (GTDB taxonomy): domain Bacteria; phylum Bacillota; class Clostridia; order Lachnospirales; family Lachnospiraceae; genus Acetatifactor. The sequence continues at coordinate 33,196 of CAJTXE010000024.1, read as the reverse complement.
GGCCAGAAGATGGATCGCAATTCCCGGCATTCCCATGAATCTGCAGCCGGCAGAGGTGGCCAAGATTGCCATGATCTTGTTTCTGGCCGTACTGGTGTGCAAGATGGGAAGAGGGGTCCGCACTATGAAGGGATTTATCACCATGGTGGTATTTCCGCTTCCCATTGCAGGGGAAATCTATGTGATTACCAAAAATATGAGTTCTGCCCTCATTATTCTGGCAATTGCCATTATCATGGTTTTCGTGGCCAGTCCTGATTACAAGAAATTTATCATTATGGCATTGATTGTACTTGCAGCGGCGGCGCTTGTGATTTATCTGGTGGTATCGGGAAGTGACTTTCTGGAATTTCGCGGCAACCGAATCCGGTCGTGGCTGGATCCGGAGAGTGATCCTTCAGATACCGGATTTCAGACATTGCAGGGACTCTATGCCATTGGCAGCGGCGGTATCTGGGGCAAGGGGCTGGGGCAGAGCATGCAGAAGCTGAACTTCCTTCCAGAGGCACAGAATGATATGATTTTCTCGATTATCTGTGAAGAACTGGGTCTGTTTGGAGCAGTTGCCATTATTCTGATGTTTATTATGCTTCTGTGGAGGATGATGATAATCGCCAACAATGCACCCGATCTGTTTGGAGCAATGCTTGTGGTGGGCGTCATGGGACACATTGCAGTCCAGGCGATTCTGAATATAGCAGTCGTGACTGCCACGATTCCGAACACCGGCATATCACTGCCGTTTATCAGCTACGGAGGCTCCTCGGTGATGTTTCTTCTGATAGAGATCGGGTTGGTTTTAAGCGTGGCCCGAAGAATTCAGCTGAAGGAACTGTGACCGGAGAGATCTAAAATCCATTGGGACAAGGTACAGCAAAGGCGTTTTCCTCATAGGATAGAATAGTTCAATTTATAAAGAAGCCGGAAGGTGCTTTTATGGATTCTATTCGTATTCAGGGGGGCATCGCCCTTCAGGGAAAGGTTCGTATACAGGGGTCAAAAAATGCTTCGCTGCCGGTTCTGGCAGCCACATTGCTTGTCAGGGAGGGTTCCTTGATTCGGAACTGTCCCAGGATAGCGGATGTACATTCCATGATCAGCCTCCTAAGAAGTCTGGGCTGCAGCGTACACTGGCAAAAGACAGGCATTTTTGTGGATTCTGCAAAAGTGACAAAGGGAGAGATGCCAAGAGAGGCAGTGACAGGCATGCGTTCCTCCCTCTGCCTGCTGGGTGCCCTGATCGGCAGATGCGGGGAAGTGACAATGGAATATCCCGGAGGCTGCGTTATCGGAGAGCGTCCCATTGATCTGCATTTGTCCGCCCTTAGACAGATGGGTGTGGAATTCATGGAAAAAGAAGGACAGCTTCGGGCTTCCGCAGATGCATTGCACGGTGCATGTATCTGTCTGCCGTTTCCTTCAGTGGGAGCTACAGAGAATATCATATTGGCGGGTGTGGCGGCAGAGGGGGAGACTGTTTTGGAGGGGGCGGCCAGGGAGCCGGAGATACAGACATTGTGTCGGTATTTAAGCTGCTGCGGAGCCTGCATCGAGGGAGCGGGAAGCAGCAGGATTGTGATTCGGGGGGGAAGGCGGCTGCAGGGAACTAAATTTTGGGTGCCGTCGGACCGTATCGTGGCAGGCACTTACCTGCTTGGCTGTATCGGTGTGGGAGGAGAAATTTTCCTGGAACAGGCTCCTGCAGAAGAGATGGAAGCCGTTCTTTTGACGGCAGAAGAGATGGGCGGGCGTGTGTGCAGATCAAGAGAAGGGATTTATGTACAGGCACCGGAGCGGCCATTGCCGGTGAAACTGATCACGGCTCCTTACCCGGGATTTCCCACGGATCTGCAGTCTGTGGTTCTGGCTGCCGCCGCAAGGGGCAGAGGCTGTACCGGCATAGAAGAGACAATTTTTGAGAACCGATTCCGCATTGTGGGAGAACTGAAGAAAATGGGTGCCTGCATTGAGCAGACCGATTCGAGTCATGTGAAGGTATGGGGGGTGAAAGCACTGCAGGGAGCCCGGGTGCAGGCGAGAGAGCTGCGGGGAGGCGCTGCGCTGGTAGTTGCAGGGCTGATGGCGGAAGGGGAGAGCTTTGTGGGGGGCTGTCCTTATATCTACCGGGGATATGAGAACATCTGCAGGGATTTCAGAGAGTTAGGAGCGCGTGTGACAAGTGTTTAAAAGCAAAAGAGTGGTTTTCGGCCTGGCGGGCACAGTGCTTTTTCTGACCTTTCTGCTTGGCGCGGGCGGTTATATCAAAAAGACTTATACGATCAGAACGGTTTATGTGGAGGGAAATGTCCACTATACGGAGGATGAGATCAAAGCCTTCGTCATGGATGGATTTCTGGGGGACAATTCCCTCTACCTGTCTTTGAAGTATAAGGATAAGGGGATTGAGGGGATCCCCTTTGTGGATGTAATGGATGTGGATATTCTGGCTCCGGATACCATCAGAATCCATGTGTACGAGAAGACATTGACGGGTTGCATAAGGTATCTGGACACTTATGTGTATTTTGACAGGGATGGATATGCGGTGGAGAGTTCCGGTGTCAGGACGGTGGGGGTACCCGAGATCATCGGGCTGCAGTTTGACCATTTGGTGATGGGAGAAATCCTTCCGGTGAAAGATACCGGTATCTTCAACAATATTCTGGATCTTACGAAGCTGCTGCAGAAATATACGCTGACTCCGGATAAAATCTATTTTAACGGTTCGGGGGAGATGACGATCTGCTTTCAGAATCTGAAGGTGGCTTTGGGGAATGATGGAGCCACACTGGAGGACAAGCTGATGATTCTGTCCGGTCTGCTGTCCAGGCTGGAAGGAAAGAGCGGTGTTCTTCAGATGCAGAATTTTGATGAGGACAGCGGAAAATATATTTTTAAGCCTGAGGGATAATTTTCAGGGATATTTTTTTAGAAAAAGGTTGCGTAATTTGAAAAATGATTATATGATAGTATGTGTGATTTGGAGTGAAGTTGGAAAAGGAGGAGATACTCTTGCTTGAGATTAAGACAAACGATGCTGAATCTGCTGCCAAGATTATCGTAGTCGGTGTCGGCGGTGCAGGTAATAATGCTGTGAATAGAATGATTGATGAACAGATTGAAGGTGTGGAATTTATCGGGGTGAATACGGACAAGCAGGCTCTGCAGCTGTGTAAGGCCCCTACCCTGCTGCAGATCGGGGAGAAACTGACTAAAGGACTTGGAGCAGGGGCGAAGCCGGAGATCGGTGAGAAGGCTGCGGAAGAGAGTTCCGAGGAGATCAATTCCGCGCTCAAAGGAGCGGATATGGTGTTTGTCACCTGCGGTATGGGCGGTGGTACTGGAACCGGTGCGGCGCCGGTGGTGGCGAAACTGGCAAAAGATATGGGGATTCTGACGGTGGGTGTGGTTACCAAGCCGTTTCGTTTTGAGGCCAGGACCCGTATGACAAATGCATTGGGCGGAATCGAACGGATCAAGGAGCATGTGGATACACTGATCGTAATTCCCAATGATAAGCTCCTGGAGATTGTAGACAGGCGTACCACCATGCCGGAGGCACTTCGGAAAGCGGATGAAGTTCTTCAGCAGGCGGTTCAGGGTATCACGGATCTGATTAACCGTCCGGCTATCATCAATCTGGATTTTGCGGATATTCAGACGGTTATGAAGGACAAGGGTATCGCCCATATCGGTATTGGTGAAGGCAAAGGGGATGATAAAGCGCTGTCCGCGGTGAAGATGGCCGTGGAGAGTCCTCTGCTGGAGACGACCATCAGCGGTGCCACAGATGTTATTCTCAATGTGTCCGGAGACATTACACTGCCGGATGCCAGTGATGCGGCGGATTTTGTACAGAGCCTCACAGGGGAAGATATCAATATTATCTTTGGCGCCATGTATGACGAGTCAAAGACGGACAGCTGTATCGTCACGGTAATTGCCACGGGACTGGAGGACAATGCCAACACTGCAGGCACGATGCAGTCCAGATTCGGTTCCTCCAATCTGTACAGATCTCAGACCACACATATTGCATCCAGTTCTTTAAAGGGGCTGAATACACAGCCGGTCAGACAGGAGGCATCCCAGCCTGCTGCCGCACCGGGACTCCATAAACCGGTAGATATACGCAGCTCTGTGGAGGAGAAGACTTTGAAGATTCCCGATTTTCTGCAGAGGAAATAGAATAGTCTGCATACCGAAAACCAGGCGGAAGACCGCCTGGTTTTTTTGTCGAAAAAATTCTTGGTGACAGCCCCTTCGTTTGACAAATTCTTAAGTCCAACCCCTTTATAATGATTATGAAAAGGATGATGACAATGCATTATGAACTGTATGTAGACAGCCTGTTTTTACTCAACTTTATTATGAACCTGTATCTGCTGATGCTTGTAAACAGAACGGTACTTCGACGTGCAGGACCGGTACGGCTGCTTTTGGGGGCAGCTGCCGGAGCGGTTTGTTTCCTGATTCCGCTCCTGATGAGAGCTCCGGCTATGGTGAAATTTTCTCTGGGAACGGCAGCCGGAATTGTGGGAATGCTCTGCATCCCGTTTCAGGTGCGAAGCCTGAGAATGTTTCTGAAGCTGCTGGAAAGGCTGCTCCTGTATTCCTTTGGAATAGGGGGAGGCATCCTGTTTCTGGTCCGGTCTCTGCCCGGTATCAGGAGTCATCTTACCGGGATGATGGGAATCCTGGGCATGGGAGCCGTTTTTTTTCTGTTATACGGGAGGCTGAAGGGCGGTATGGACATGGAACACAGTCTGTGCAGTGCGGTTTTATCCAGAGATGGGCGGCAGGTGAAAGTCTGTGCTCTGATCGATTCGGGAAACAGTCTGGTGGAACCTGTCAGCGGGAAGCCTGTAAGCATTGTAAGCAGAGAGATTCTGGAGAGGCTCTGGGAATCGGACAGAGAATTCTTCCGTGCAGTACCCTATCACAGTATCGGAAAAAAGAGGGGGATTCTGCCGGGATACCTGCTGCCCCGACTGCAGGTGGAAACGGAGGGAATGGTGTCTGTATTTCATGATGTGTACATTGCTGTCAGTGCGGAAGTGATCGCTGAAACAGAGAATAATGGTTTGGAATCCGTAAATATGATACTTCATCCGGGGCTCTTTTCCGGGCGTCGGAGAGAAGGCCGCAAAAAGCGGCAGAATGAGAGGCAGAATGATTCTGAAAGTAATAATACCAGGCAAAATGCAGTTTAAGATGATCCGCAGAGAGAGTCTTCTCCTGCGCAGAAAAGGAGAAATCCATTACATAGGCGGAACAGAGGTATTGCCGCCTCCTCTGGAGGTGGAGAAAGAGAGTCAGATCATAGGGGATCTGGGAACGGAATATGATGATGAGGCGAAAGCAACTTTGATCGAACACAATCTACGTCTGGTGGTTTATATTGCGAAAAAATTCGACAATACGGGTGTGGGGGTGGAAGATCTGATATCAATCGGTACTATCGGGCTGATCAAATCTATCAATACTTTTAAACCGGATAAAAAGATCAAGCTGGCCACCTATGCTTCCAGGTGTATCGAAAACGAGATATTGATGTATCTGCGCAGGAATAACAAGACAAAGCTGGAGGTGTCCATAGACGAACCTCTGAACGTGGACTGGGACGGAAACGAGCTTTTGCTGTCCGATATTCTGGGGACAGACGAGGATGTAATCTATCGTGATATTGAAAATGAAGTAGAGCGTAAGGTGCTCCTGGGGGCGATCAGCAAGCTGTCCGAACGGGAGAAGAAAATCATTAATCTGCGATTTGGTCTGGGGACAAAGGACGGACAGGAAATGACCCAGAAGGAAGTGGCATCCAGACTTGGAATCTCCCAATCCTATATATCCAGACTGGAGAAGAAGATTATGCGGCAGCTGAAAAAAGAGATGAGCAGTCATATTTAGTCTTTCCAAATGGAAAAAAATGGAGTATAATAGGACCATTCCTATGACAGAGACGCGCCTTCCGGTCTACTGTCAGAATGATAAGCCCTGCACGGATGTGCCGGGAGGATTTCAGGAGAAAAAACGTGATTCAGCGTGAAGATATATTGTCAATCGAATATTTGAAAAAAACGGAATTTACGGGGAGTCATCGGGGAATGCGCTACCGCGTGGAGGGCGTGTCCGGTGATGAGGGTGTGAAAAAACTGCGCTGTACGGTTTGGCCGGAGCCGTTCAATTTTTACAGGACACCGGAAGAAGAAAAAGAAAAAGCTGACTTTGAATTTGGAGAAAACGGTGTAACGGAAGCAATCGCATGGATGAACGACAGATTATGTGCTGAAAAGGACAGGTGGGAACATGCAGGGGAAAATTGGGACTGAAAAACCCCCGTAGATTTCTACGGAGATAGCAATGATAAAATATATAGTTATGGATTGTCTGTCCATGATAAAGTATGTTCCGTATGGAGCGGCAATGGGGGCGTTTCTGTTTATTGCCTTTTTGCGGATCACGGACAGGGTAGGGCGGCCCAGGGGGATAAAGCGGAGGGCAGTGGTGCCTGTGATGCTGTTTTGGGTCTATGTATCGGTGATGCTGATCATCACCTTTTTTTCCAGGGAGAGCGGGAGCAGACAGGGGATGGATCTTGAATTGTTTTCCACCTGGGGGATCAATGACAGGAACAATGCTTATGTGGTGGAAAACGTACTTTTATTTATCCCCTACGGTTTTCTGGGAGCATGGACATCCGGGAGACTGAGGCGGATTTTGCTCTGCGGAGTTTTTGGTTTCCTGACCAGTGTGGGGATCGAATCTCTTCAGCTGGTGACCCGGAGGGGATTTTTTCAGATTGACGATATTCTCACAAACACCCTGGGAACCGTAATCGGGTGCGGGATTTTTTGTATTATATTTCATAATAATAAGGACTGAGAGTGGAGTGCAGTTCAGGCGGACAGATAGGTGCGCATGGTGCGCAGAGCATTTTTTTCCAGACGGGATACCTGAGCCTGGGAAATGCCGATGGATTCCGCCACCTCCATTTGGGTTTTGCCTTCAAAGAAACGCAGAGAGATGATCTCGTGTTCCCGGGGGCCGAGGCGTTTCATGGCCTCACTGAGGGAGAGATGTTCCACCCAGTTCTCCTCTTTATTTTTTTTATCGCTGATCTGGTCCATCACATAGAGAGTGTCGCCGCCGTCTGTGACAATGGGTTCATACAGACTCATGGGATTCTGGATAGCATCCAGGGCATAGGCGATATCTTCTTTTGCGATGCCTACCTCGGCGGCGATTTCTTCCATGGAGGGCTCCTTGAGGTTTTTTCTGGTCAGGGCATCCCGGGCATAGATTGCTTTATAGGCGGTGTCTTTCAGGGAGCGGGAGACACGCAGACTGCTGTTGTCCCGGAGAAAACGGCGGATTTCTCCTATGATCATGGGGACGGCATAGGTGGAGAATTTTACATTCAATGAAGTATCGAAATTGTCTATGGCCTTGATAAGGCCGATACAGCCTATCTGAAAGAGGTCATCCACATTTTCATTGCTGGAGGCGAAACGTTTGATCACGCTTAAAACCAGACGCAGATTTCCTTCAATATAGGTTTCCCGCGCTTTTTCATCGCCGGCTTCGATCTGTCGAAACAGGGCATCTTTTTCTTCTGCCTTTAAAAGCGGAAGTTTTGCCGTATTTACGCCGCATATCTCAACTTTTCCCTGTGTCATATCCTTCCTCATTTCCGCACGGATTTCGTGCTTTGGATTATAGTGGTAGTATGTGCCTGAAGGCAAAAAATATTCATGTCGTTTTAGTCTCATTTTCAAGGTTACAGCATATTCCTAATACTAAACAGGAAATTCGGGAGGATATTTAATGCTTTATTCCGAGTTGAGAAATAAGGATGTAATCAATATGAAGGATTGTAAAAAACTGGGGAGAGTGTGCGACCTTGAGTTTGATCCTTGCAGCGGCTGTATCTGTAAGATTATGGTGCCCGGGTGCAACCGGTTTCTGGGATTTCTGAACTGTGAACCGAATATCGTTATTCCGTTCAAAAATATCAGGCGGATCGGCCCGGATATTATTCTCGTTGACATTCCCTGCTGAATATGGTACGTTAGAAATGCAAGACAGGAATACCGGGGTGTAATGTGCACTTGGGAAGAAACAGATGCCATGGGTGCGGAAACCTGTCCATGGCGGGAGAAAAACAGGAGAAAACTTATGAAATGCCCATACTGCAGTCATGAAAATACCAGAGTGATTGATTCCAGGCCCACGGAGGATGATAGTTCCATCCGCCGCAGAAGGGTCTGTGACGAGTGCGGAAAGCGTTTTACTACCTATGAGAAGATTGAGACCATACCGCTGATTGTGATCAAGAAGGACAATAACAGAGAGGCGTATGATCGTTCCAAGGTGGAGGGCGGCCTTATTCGTGCCTGCCATAAGCGCCCCGTAAGTGCGAAGCAGATCGGGACCCTGGCTGACGAGGTGGAGAACGAAATTTTCAGCAGAGCAGAGAAGGAGATTTCCAGCCGGACCATTGGGGAACTTCTGATGAACAGACTCAAAGATTTGGATGCAGTGGCCTATGTGCGCTTCGCATCGGTTTATCGAGAATTTAAAGATGTAAATACATTTATGGATGAGCTGAAGAAGCTTTTGGAATGAAGGTGCCGGTTTTGTACCACGGGCGGATGAATTGTGAAAAGGAAGACAGAGGAGCTGCCGTATTCTGGATGGAAATCCGGAACAGGGCAGCTCTGTTTTGATTAAGATAAGATAGTCTTTTTTCGCAGGAAGCGGGCGAGACAGCCCAGGTAGAGAATCCCCAGGGCCAGCTGGCTGGTCAGGAGTCCCCAGAGATAGCCGGTGATGCCGTAGCGGGGCACGGCCAGAAAGACGAAGCCCAGGCGGATCAGCAGGCAGAACACGTTCATGGTGAAAATATGCCCTGCCAGTCCCAGTCCCTGTAAGATGCTGGACAGGGTGGTATCCAGATAGAGGAAAGGGCAGATGAAGCCCAGGGTGCGGATAAAGTATCCTGCCAGGGGGCTGTCGAAAAGGGCAGTGCCGGCCCATTTTCCCAGAAGGACGAAAATACCCATGCAGCCAATACCCATGAGGCCGCAGTATTTTACCGTGCGGTAAGTGGCCTTTCGGACGGCATCCATATTGCCCAGGGCATAATTCTCGGAGATGATGGGCAGCAGGAGTACAGCCACGGAACCGGTTAGCGCGTTGGGGAAGAAGATAAATGGCATGGCCATGCCGGTGAGTACGCCGTAGACACTTAAGGCCGTCACACTGTCATATCCGTAGAGTTTCAGCTGAGACGGAATGGAGACGGACTCCATGCTTTGTAGGAAATTTAATACAATACGGTTTGCCGTCAGGGGCAGTGCCATGGCAAGGAGTTTTCCCAGGAGGAGCCTGTCTGAGGCAGCAGAAAGGCCGTTGGGGATATCTGTTTTGACTTTGCTTATGGGGCTGCCGATTTTCTGCATGGGGAAGGTCCCGGAACTGATTCCTGGCTCCGGGGTGAGGCTGCTCTGCCCGCCGGAAGGCAGAGCGGAAGTTCCATGACACCGGGGGCGGATGGCGGCGATGGTCATGAGCATGGAGAAAAATTCTCCCACAGTAAGTCCCAGGACGGCCACAGCGATGGAAGGTGTTTTGCCCAGGGCCAGGAGGTAGCCGGATACTATGTATACGCAGCCGACCCGGGTGATCTGTTCCAGGAGCTGCGCACCTGCGGGGATGCCCGCTTTTTTTATGCCGTAGAAATAGCCGTTGATGCAGGAATGGACGGCGGAAAAGGGTACGGAAAAGGACAGGATCCGCAGCATGGAGGCGGTACGGGGTTCCCGGAGGAGAACCAGGGCAATGGGATCCGCAAAAAGGAACAGGACCGCATTGCAGAGGATGGAGAGCGGCAGGGAAATGGCCAGTCCCAGCCACAGGGGCTTCAGGGCAGGGGTTTTCCGGGTTGCGGTCTGTTCTGCCACCAACTTGGAGATGGCAGTCTGGTATCCGGCAGCTGTGAGGGAGAAGGACAGGGAGAGAACCGGGCTTAAGAGCTGGTAGATGCCCATGCCTTCCTCCCCGAACAGGCGGGAGAGGCAGATGCGATAGAGGAAACCGATGAGCCTGGTAAGGATGCCCGCGGCGGTAAGGATGAAGGTACCCACAATCAGAGGGTGCTGTTGTTTTGCTTTCATTACTGTCAGAAGACCTTTGTTTTTCCTCATTATATTCCCCGGAGGAGGTTGACAGAACCGTTTGTGAGTGATATACTTGCATTGAATTCCTAGTCAAACAGTATGAATTAGTAAAAGCGGAGGATATTCAGGTATCCGAATGTTGGACAGGAAGGGAAAACGCAGCAGCTTCCGGCCGCAGAGACTGGAAGCCGTGTTTCAGGGCATTCCGGGATCGGACTGTACGATATTCTGCACTGCAGGCGGACAGCTGCCTGCCGGGACAGGCGCAGGATGACGGGGATACAGGACAGGGAAGACCTGTCGGAAACCCAACACAGGTCGGAGGGGATTTGAAAGGAGAGCGTGTCATGATATATTTGGATAATGCGGCCACCACAAAGACCGCACCGGAGGTAGTGGAAGCCATGCTTCCCTTTTTTGGGGAGATTTACGGCAATCCCAGCGCCATTTATTCCATGGGTTCCGCCGGAAAAAAGGCTGTCAACACGGCAAGGAGATCCATCGCTTCCGTGATTGGGGCGAAGCAGGAGGAGATTTATTTTACAGCGGGGGGAACAGAAGCCGACAACTGGGCTTTAAAAGCGGCGGCGGAGGCCTGTAGGAAGAAGGGAAGGCATATCATCACCACAAAAATAGAGCACCATGCCGTTCTTCATACATGCCGTTACCTGGAGGAAAACGGTTTTGCGGTTACATATCTGGATGTGGATGGGGAGGGACTGGTGGATCCGGAAATGCTGAAGGCGGCCATTCGTCCGGATACTGTTCTCATCAGCGTGATGTTTGCAAACAATGAGATCGGTACTCTGGAACCTGTGGGGGAGATCGGTGCAATTGCCAGGGAGCGGGGGATACTGTTTCATACAGATGCAGTTCAGGCATTCGGTCAGGTTCCCATCGATGTGGAGGCGCTGAAAATCGACATGTTAAGCGCCAGCGCCCATAAGCTGAACGGACCGAAAGGAGTGGGGATGCTCTATGTCCGCAGCGGGCTGAAGCTTGGTCCCTTTGTCCACGGCGGCGCTCAGGAGCGGAACCGGAGGGCAGGTACAGAAAATGTGCCCGCCATTGTGGGGTTTGGCGCTGCGGCAGCCAGGGCGGCAGCCCGGATGGAGGAAAAGGGCAGGAAGGAAAGGGAGCTGCGGGATTATCTGATACGAAAGATAGAAGAGCAGATTCCTTACTGCCGGTTAAACGGGCACAGGGAGAAACGGCTGCCCGGAAATGCGAATATATCTTTTCGATTTATAGAAGGAGAATCCCTGCTGATCATGCTGGATATGAGGGGGATCTGCGCTTCCAGCGGTTCCGCCTGTACTTCTGGTTCCCTGGATCCTTCCCATGTGCTTTTGGCCATGGGGCTGGAACATGAGGAAGCGCACGGATCCCTGAGGATGACTTTGTCTGAAGAAAATACCAGAGAAGAAATGGACGAGGTGGTGGAAGCGCTGAAGGCCATTGTAACCAGGCTGCGGGAGATGTCGCCTTTGTATGAGGATTTTGTGAAGTCCGGGAAGGGAGCGTGAGGGCATACCAATGTACAGCGAAAAAGTGATGGATCATTTTCAGAATCCCAGAAATATGGGGGAGATGGAGAACGCCAGCGGCATAGGTACCGCAGGCAATGCCAAATGCGGCGATATTATGAGGATATATCTGGACATTGATCACAGCGGAAGGATTCGGGAGGCGAAATTCAAGACATTCGGGTGCGGAGCCGCAGTGGCCGCCAGTTCCATGGCTACGGAACTGTTAAAGGGAAAGACGGTTCAGGAAGCACTGGAAGTGACAAATAAAGCGGTTATGGAGGCCCTGGACGGATTGCCGCCGGTGAAGGTACATTGTTCCCTGCTTGCAGAGGAGGCCATCCATGCAGCCCTCTGGGACTATGGGGAGAGGAATGGAATTGTCATCCGGGGGCTGGAGAAGCCTTTGAAGGATATGCCATAATGCCATACAGGGCATTGGCAGAATGTCAGCATCGGCGGGCAGAAGGGATTGCCATAACTGGGAGGTGGGAAAGATGAACAGTGGATCAGACAGTGAGGTAAAATACAGGCTTCTTCTGGTGGAAGATGACGCTGTAATTGCAAGAGAAATAAAGCTTCATCTGGAAAAGTGGGGGTATGAGGTGCGTTGTGCCGAGGACTTAGGCAATGTGTTGTCGGAGTTTGCGGCCTACTCTCCCCATCTGGTGCTGATGGACATCGGCCTTCCTTTTTTCAACGGTTATTATTGGTGCAGTCAGATCCGCCAGGTTTCTCAGGTGCCTATCATCTTTGTCTCTTCCGCGGGTGATCATATGAACATAGTAATGGCGGTGAATATGGGAGGAGACGACTTTGTGGTAAAACCTTTTGAACCCGAGGTGCTCTCAGCCAAGGTTCTGGCCATATTAAGGAGGACCTATGCCTTTCGGGGGCAGACAAATGTGATGGAATGGGGAGGGCTGATTCTGAATCTGGCAGATGCTTCTCTCCTGGTAGAGGGACAGAAACTGGATCTGACGAAAAACGAATTTCGGATTCTGCAGCTTTTGTTTGAGAATGCGGGAAAAACGGTATCCAGGGAGGCCATCATGAAGCGGCTATGGGACAATGACTGCTTTGTGGATGACAATACCCTTACCGTCAATATGACCCGTCTTCGGAAGAAACTGGAAGTGTCAGGGGCAGGAAAGCTGATCCGCACAAAGAAAGGGGTTGGATACATTATCGGAGACTAAGACCGGGAAGGAAAGTGAGGGCCGTCTGGACGGGAAGGTGAAGCTGATATGGGAGGGAGACATGGAGCAGAAACAGAGATTGTGGATTCGTTATTTGCGGGAAAAAAGAGTTGTAATAATGATGTATTTTCTGACTGCCTTTTTGTTTCTGGCAGTGGGAAGCCTGTACCATATAGAGAACCTGGGGAAGCTTTTGTATGCAATGGTGCTGACCACGGCTGTGTGGGCCATGGCAGGTATCCTGGAGGGGATGAAGTATGTTCGGAAAAGCAGTCGGTTGGAAGCGGTTTATCGACATTTTCGACAGTCCGGAGAGGTGTTTTCCGAGAACGGGGAAAAGATACTGAAAAGTGTGGAGGGCTCCATGGAGGCAGTGGAGAGCTATGAGCAGGCACTGATTTTTTTCCTGGCATCTCTCAATGACAGGCAGAGTAAGGAAAAGATGGGATGGGAGGAGAAAGCGGCAGAATGCGGGGATTATTATTTGATGTGGACACATCAGATCAAAACGCCCATCTCCGCAATGAAGCTTTTGCTGAACAGACAGGAGATTTCGGAGAAGGATTGTTTTCTGATGAAGGAGGAGCTGTTTAAGATCGGGCAGTATGTGGAGATGGTTCTGGCCTTTCAGCGCCTGGAGAGCATTTCTTCCGACTTGGTGCTGCAGGAGTACCAACTGGGACAGTTGGTCAGAACGGCGGTGAAGAAATTTTCCGTCCTTTTTATCAACAAGGGGCTGAAACTGGAACTGAAAGAAATGGATTTTCGTATTTTAACAGATGAAAAATGGTTCATCTTTTGCCTGGAGCAGCTTCTGTCCAACAGCATCAAGTATACGTCCGGAGGCAGGATTACCATGGGGGCAGGAACGGAAGGGGAGAAAGTCATGTTTTACCTGGAGGATACGGGGATCGGAATTCGCCGGGAAGATCTGCCACGAATCTTTGAAAGAGGATTTACCGGATATAACGGAAGATTGGAGAAGCGTTCCACTGGGATTGGGCTCTATCTGAGCAAAAGGGTGTATGCGCAGCTTGGAATTACGGTGCAGGTGGAGAGTGAGGAGGGGCAGGGAACCAAAGTGGTACTGGGGATTCCGAGGACTGCGAAAGGAGACCGGTACAGAGAATGACTACAGAGCGTGCGACTTTGAGGGGAACAGGATTGAAAAGAGCGGCCGGATTTCCATAGGGTATAAAAATCCGGCACTTTCTGAGTATAGGTTGGCAGAAGAGCGTTGAAAAAAGAGATAAATCCTGTATTTGAGGGAGCAAGAGGTGGTTCCGGCAGTTATAATCGGAAAAGAGAATCCGCCGGGGAAATTACTCTCCCAGGGCTTCTGCCTGAATGCGGTCGAATTCAGCCATGCATTCCTCCACCGAAGCGCCGTTTAACAGCTGCCGCACCACCAGACAGATATTTCCCCATTGCTCTACTTTCATATTGGCATTGGAACCAAGGACATAGACGCCTTCATTGATTCTGTCATTGAGAGACTTCAGCGCGTCGATACACTCTACATTTACATTTTTGGAAGGGGAGATGACCTGGTTGTTCTCGGAATACAGCTGCAGCATTTCGTCAGAAACAATGAAATCCAGAGTGGCCATTGCACTTTCCAGATTGTCTGCATTTGCGCTGATTCCATAGCCGGTCATGGGAACTACCGGCATCTGACCCCGGCTGCTGGGAAAACCGATAACCTGCATATTAAAGTCCGGGTTTCCGTATGCAGTCTCAGAGATTGCCGCACCCCAGTAGGCCATGACAATAGGGGTTTTTCCGGCCAGAAAATCGGGCCCCTCTCCTTCGATGGCTTCAGAGACATAGGCTTTTTGGGCATCAATATAGCCCTTGCGGATCATTTCCTGGAGAAATTCAAAACCGGGACGCATATAATCGCTCATTTTTGCTTCTCCGCTGTTGAGGGCGGCGATTTCAGCCTCTGTGTTGCCGCCGTTGTACAGATCGGCATATCCCTGGGCCAGCACGAAGGTTTCCAGCCACCAGCGATTGGCGCCTACCGGCGTCTCAATGCCGTTTTCCTGAAATACCCGACAGCATTCCAGAAATTCTTCCGGAGTGTTAGGCAGCTCTAACTGATACTGATCAAATATATCTTTGTTGACAAACAGGCCGTAAGCGACCACCTCCTGGGGAATGCCCACCAGTTTACCGTTTACTGTATTGGCAACCTTTACCACATCCCGCAGATTTTTTGCGCTTTCCAGATGGGACAGATCTGCCAGATAGCCTTCGCTGCCCAGCAGCAGCAGGACATCCGGATTGAGCAGGTAGATATCGTCCATATTGTTCCGGGCTCTGTCTATTAAGACTTCGTCATAAGTTTTTTCCTGATAGTTTTCGGCGGTATAGGTTCTGTACTCTACCTGCAGCCCCAGGGCTTCCTCGGCAGCTATGACTGTGAGTTCCTGAGCTGTCCTGGCGGTGTTATCTGCATTGGGATTGGATTTTTCCATAGGAGTGAACATATTTACTACCACCTTGGTCTCATCCGGGTTTGTGATCAGGTTTTTGTCAGCATCAGGTCTTCCGCAGGCTGATAGAGTCCAAAGGAATGCTCCTGTCAATAAAACACTCCTCAACGTTCGGTTTCTCTTTTTCATACTGATTTCCTTTTCTGCTATCTTATAAATATTTGCTTAGAATCCTTTTGATGATTTCGATGTCAATGGGTTTTGCAATATGGTCGTTCATTCCGGCGTCCAGGGCATCTTTCACATCCTCAGCAAAAGCGTTGGCGGTCATGGCGATGACAGGAATGGAAGCGGCATCTTCTCGGCTTAAGGCACGGATTTCCCGGGTTGCGTCGTATCCGTTCATTATCGGCATCTGTACATCCATTAAAATGGCATCAAAGGTTCCGGGGGAGGAGGCGGAGAATGCTTCCACTGCCAGGCGGCCGTTTTCTGCCACAGTACAGGATGCGCCTTCCATATCAAAAAGCTCCAGAAGGATTTCGGAATTGATTTCGTTATCTTCCGCTACAAGGAAATGACGTCCTTCCAGAACTGTATTGGGGATATTTTCTGCAGGGGATTTCGCAGAGCTCCCACCGGAATGCAGTTCCACAAGTTTTTCCTTCAGAGCGGATACAAAGAAGGGCTTTGCCAGAAAGCCGTCAACGCCGATGCTTTCCGCCTTCTCCTTGATTTCATCCCAGTCACAGGCGGTGAGAAACAGGATGGAGACGCCGTCAGCCACCTCTGCCCGAATCTGTCTGGCTGTCTCTATGCCATCCATTCCCGGCATGTTCCAGTCCATCAGGATGACATCATAGGTATACCCCTTTTTCCTGGCCTGTCTGATCTGCCCAAGGGCTTCTTCACCGTTGGTGCAGGTATCCGTGATCACGCCGGTGTCTCTCATCAGCATACGGATATTATCCAGAATGTAGGACTCGTCATCTACGGCCAGTATCCGCGTAATGCCCTTTTCCTGCCAGAACTGCCCGTCAGCTGTATGGTCCGGAATCCGAAGTTCCAGCTCCACTGTAAACAGAGTTCCTTTGTTTACTTCACTGGTGACGTGAATCGTTCCGCCCATCAATTCAACGATGTTTTTGGTGATGGCCATGCCCAGTCCGGTTCCCTGTACCTTGTTGGTAGTGCTGTTTTCAGCTCTGGTGAAAGCGTCAAAAATAACAGGCAGGTATTCCGGGGTCATTCCGTATCCGTTGTCCTCCACTTCAATCTTAAAGTGTTCAAACTGGCTGGAACGCTGATCTAAACCGATGATACGCAGCCAGATATGTCCTCCTTCCGGTGTATATTTGACGGAGTTGGAGAGGAGATTTATCAGGATCTGATTCATCCGTGTCTCATCTCCGATGAGCCGTTCATGATTGATATGACTGACTGTCACATCAAATTTCTGATTCTTTCCCTTTGCCATGGGGCGGATGATTGCATCTATGGAAGAGATCATACTGTCCAGGGTGAATTCCCCAAGGGTGAGCACGGCTTTTCCGCTCTCGATCTTGGACACATCCAGTACGTCATTGATCAGCCCCAGGAGATGTTGGCCGGAAGCGGTGATCTTCTTTGTATATTCCCTGACTTTGACAGGATTGTCAGCATCCTTTGCCAGCAGCGTGGTGAAGCCGAGGATGGCGTTCATGGGGGTACGGATATCGTGGGACATATTGGAAAGGAACATAGTCTTGGAATTGCTGGCAATCTGGGCTGCCTGAAGAGCTTCTGTCAGCTGTTGATTGTGCAGCTCCCGTTCCTTCTCCTGTTCCCGCTGAATGCTGTTTTTCAGCCGTTGGTTCAGGAAAAACAGGATACAGCAGATCAGGAAAGCCGCCAGCATTACCGCCACCACAAAGATTATGTTCTGGTTTACAGCCTTTCCCTCCTGTTGGATGGAGTGAATGGGCACATAACCGATGAGATAAAGTGCGCCGTCGTTCACTGCCCACATGTAAATCAAGGACTCCTTGTCCCGGACATGGTGGTAGAACATGACATGCTTTCCTTCCTGAATGCTTTCGGAGACTGTGGCCTGAATATCCGGTTCCAATATCCTGTTGGCATTATAAAAATCCTGGAGATTGATATGTCCGGCTACCCTTTCTCCGATTCCCTTGGGTTTCAGCACAAATCGTTGGCTTCTGGCATCCATTACATAGAGTGTGGCATTGTTGTTGTAAAATTTGGGCGGCAGAGCCTCGTCCAGGGTATCGTAAATATATTCAATGTAGAGTGTGGCGATTTGCTCTCCGTTTTGTGTCACAGGGCAGGCGATGGTATAGGCCCAGGTTCCCATATCATTCAGGTAAGAACCCGACAACGGCAGGTCATCAATTTTTTTCCCGGAGGAGAAATCAAGCGCTTCTGCAGAAAAGACTTCCCCTGTGCTGGAAATGCCTTTGGTTTCCCCCGCTGGAATGATGGACATTTTGATCATCGTCTTATTAGTGTTGTAAGAGAGAACAAATGCTTCCGGGTCTTCCAGAAGGGAAAGCTCCTGAGCAATGAGTTTCTGAAATTCCGCTTCCTTGTGCATAATCGCCTGTATTGTACCTTGGAGCAGCCCCAGGCTTTCGCTTAGATTGTCAATTGCGGATTGGGTCATTTGGGACGAGATCTGCCTTGCAACAGAATAGACCACGGTTCCCAATATGATGAATGTCAACACGACGGCGACAATCAGTGTACTTCCGCGGCCGGAATTGTTTTTCCTTTGTCTTTTTGCCATAACTAAATTCACCTTTAAACAACAACAACGATTTCAGATATAATATATCATTTTTTCACTTAAAGTCAAAATAATATATGATCAGAACAAATGGTTTGTGCAGAGGGCTGAAATGAGAAAAGCGAAAATTACGGCAGATGAAAAATAAGATAATCCCGGACCTGCACTGACGCGAAGCCCGGGATCATACTAATAAAAAGGGGAGGATAAGGTTCCGACAACTGCGGAACCTAAGTATTACTTTTTCTCTTTTGCATCATCAAAGGAGGGGGTTCCTTGACATTTATTATTGTTGCACGAAATGAACAGATTATACTCGAAAATAAAATTTTATTTTGAAAAAGATTTTTATTGTGTTCGGAGATAATCTGTTATATACTGGTAGAAGCGGGTATAACGGGAATGGCCGGGTGAAGGAGAACTGCACCTTTAAAAGCAGGACATGCCGCAGAATGGAGGCACTGTCAAAATCACAGGGCCGCCGGTGATAAAAGGTACCGCGGAAAATACAGCCGGCAGATTTGTCCGGCAGGATTCGAAAAGGTGGTAGAATATGGCGTTATTGGAAAAATGGAGAGAGATGGCATACAATGATGCGGCGGACAGAAATCAGCTGCAGGCATTTTGGGCGGCATATTTTAAGGAAGAAAAGGAAATCTATGCCCAGCTTCTGAAAAAGCCGGATGAAGTGGTGCAGGGAACGGTGAAAGAACTGGCCGACCGGTACAAGGTGTCTGTTATGACCATGACGGGGTTTCTGGACGGGATCAATGACAGCCTGAAGGAACAGAACCCAATCGAGGAAATGGAAGAAGATACTGTAGTAAATTTTGGGTTTGACAAGGCACTGCTGTACAAAAATATGGTGGCGGCGGAAGCAGACTGGCTTTATAATCTGGAAGAGTGGAAGGATATTTTTGACGAGGATACCAGAAAAGCCCTGTACAAGGAGCAGAAAGCTTCAACCACCATTGTAAAGGAGGCAAAAGTCTATCCCAATGACCCATGCCCCTGCGGCAGCGGCAAAAAATACAAGAAATGCTGCGGTAAAAAGTAACAGACAAAAAAGGACTCTTTTCACCGAAAAGGGTTCTTTTTGTAAAAGGCAAAAGCGGTCAGGAGGAAAATAAGGATGAGGAAGCTGCTGAACCAGGTTAAATGGCAGACAATTATGACTTCGTTGTTTTATATCATACTGGGAATCGTGACGGTTGCAATTCCGGAAACCATGGTCAGAACCCTTGGATATCTGGTGGGGATCCTTTTTATTCTGGTGGGTGCCGTATCCATGATCTGTTATCTGCTGCGGGATGCAGGCCGCAATTATGACCGGAATGATTTTGGATACGGGCTGGTAGGGATTGCGGTGGGAGTGCTTTTTCTCTATAAAATGGAATGGATCAGTGAGCTGATCCCGGTAATCCTGGGGATTCTGGTACTTGCCAGCGGCTGTGTGAAGCTGCAGCATGTGATTGATATGAAGAGAATGGACTGTGGAAACTGGATCGCAGTGCTGATTCTGGCAGCAGTCAATGTCATATTCGGAGCCGTGCTGATTGCAAACCCGTTTGATGCGGTGATCCTCTTGTTTCAGCTGGTAGGAGCCGGACTGATTTTCAGCGGTATTACGGACTGCATTACGGTTTTCTATATTGCAGGCAGGATGAAAGGGGTTCTGGACCGGGCCCAGGCTGTGGATTCCACGTTTACGGAAGTGGTGGAATATGACAGACGTATGGGAGGAAAGCGGCAGGCAGAGGAGCATGGAGAAAAAAGCGATGACGGATTGTCGGAAATAAAGGATGAAGGAGCAGAGCTGTGAACATTGCATCATTTTTACTGCCGAAGGCAGAGGTCGCTTACCTTCGGGATGATATGACGCTGAGGCAGGGACTTGAGAAGCTGCGGAGAAGCGGTTTTACGGCCATACCTGTCATCGATATGGAGGACAGGTATGTGGGTGTCATAAGCGTGGGAGATTTTCTGTGGAATATTCTTGCATACAATCAGACGCTGGAAGATATTACACTTAAGAATCTGGAGCATATGACCGTGCGGGACTTTCTGCAAAACGGTAAGGTGAAACCGGCCTGTATTGACACTGCCATGGAGAATTTGCTGGAATGTGCCAAAAACCAGAATTTTGTGCCGGTTATTGACGACAGGAGTGTGTTTATCGGTATTGTCACCAGAAGTGATATCATAAAATATTTTGTGGACAGAAAAAATATGGGAAATACATAGAGAAGAGGTAAAAAGATGAAGAAGCTTGAAGAATATGTAGTAAGCATACCGGATTTTCCGGAACCGGGCATTATATTTCGGGATGTGACCAGTGTACTGCAGGATGCAGACGGATTACAGCTTGCCATTGATACAATGGAAGAGAAGATAAGGGAACTTGATTATGATGTGGTGGCAGGGCCGGAATCCAGAGGATTTATATTCGGTACGCCTATTGCCTATAATCATAAAAAGCCCTTTGTACTGATCCGCAAGGCGGGCAAGCTTCCCAGAGAGACTGTATCCGTCTCCTATGAGCTGGAATATGGAAGTGCCACCATAGAGATGCATAAGGACAGTATTCGTCCGGGGCAGAGGGTTCTGATCGTGGACGACTTGATTGCTACCGGCGGGACTACAGAGGCCATGGTGAAATTGATTGAGAGTCTGGGCGGGGTGGTCGTGGGGATCGTGGTCTTGATGGAGCTGGCAGGATTAAAGGGACGGGAAAGACTTGCGGGGTATCGGCTGGAGTCTGCGATTTGCTATGAAGGAAAGTAAGAGATAAGGGAGGTTTCCGGGAGAGGCGTTGTTCCCGCCGAACAAATGGGGATGGAGCGGCCCGGCAGCAGAAGGGGTCCGACAGAAATATGAAGGGATACAGATAACGGGTGTAGAAAGCGTGGATGTTATGGCAGAAGAAAAGAATGAGGAAATTTTTGACGACGGAAAGATGAGCGAATATCATGAATATGTGGATCCTGATGGTCTCTATCAGGAGCTGATTCACCGTGTGCAAAAATATCATCCCAGTGACGACATTTCCATGATTGAAAAGGCATATAAAGTTGCGGCGGAGGCACATAAAGATCAGCTGCGGAAATCGGGAGAGCCGTATATCATTCATCCGTTGAACGTTGCAATCATTCTGGCGGATCTGGAGCTGGATAAGGAGACGATCGTTGCGGGGATCCTTCATGATGTGGTGGAAGACACCATTATGACAGAGGAGGATATGAAGCGGGAGTTTGGGGAGGACGTGGCGCTTCTGGTAGACGGTGTGACAAAACTGGAGAAGATTCCGCTGTCTGCAGGCGGTGATCAGCCGGATGAGAAGCTGGAGATGCAGGCGGAGAATCTGCGGAAGATGTTCCTTGCCATGGCAAAAGATATCCGTGTGATACTGATTAAGCTGGCAGACCGTCTTCATAATATGCGGACTCTTCAGTTTAAAAAACCGGAGAGCCGGCAGCGTATTGCCAGGGAAACGCTGGAGATCTACAGTCCCATTGCCCAGAGACTGGGTATCAGCAAGCTGAAGATTGAGCTGGATGACCTGTCCTTAAAATATCTGGAGCCTGAAGTTTACTATGATCTTGTAGACAAGATATCCGTGCGGAAAAGTGTCAGGGAGAAATACATTCAGAGTATTGTGGATGAAGTCAGCGAACATATCCGGCATGCGGGAATCGAGGCAAAGATTGACGGCCGAGTAAAGCATTTTTTCAGTATATATAAGAAGATGGTGAATCAGGACAAGACGCTGGACCAGATCTATGATTTGTTTGCGGTACGGATTATCGTGAACAGTGTGAGAGACTGTTATGCGGCTCTGGGAGTTATTCATGAGATGTATAAACCTATCCCGGGACGTTTTAAGGATTATATTGCCATGCCCAAGGCGAATATGTATCAATCCCTTCACACTACACTTATAGGCAGTTCAGGACAGCCTTTCGAGATTCAGATCCGTACTTTCGAGATGCACAAAGCAGCAGAGTACGGGATTGCTGCCCACTGGAAGTACAAGGAAGCTTCTGATGCCAGGAAAGTGGCTGCCCAGGAAGAAGAAAAGCTGGTCTGGCTGCGCCAGATTCTGGAGTGGCAGCGGGATATGTCGGATAATCGGGAGTTTATGAAGCTGCTGAAGAACGACCTGGATCTTTTTTCGGATAATGTATATTGCTTTACACCCACCGGTGAGGTCAAGAATCTTCCGGCGGGGTCTACAACCATTGACTTTGCATACAGCATTCATTCCGCGGTGGGCAACCGGATGGTGGGAGCCAGGGTGAATGATAAGCTGGTTACCATTGACTATGAGATTAAGAACGGCGACAGGGTGGAGATCATCACATCCCAGAATTCCAAGGGCCCCAGCCGTGACTGGCTTAATGTAGTCAAAAGTACTCAGGCTAAGAATAAAATCAATCAGTGGTTCAAGAATGAGCTGAAGGAAGACAATATAGTCAAGGGAAAGGAGCTGCTGGCAAATTATTGTAAAACAAAATCCATTAATCTTTCTAATCTGCTGAAACAGGACTATATGAATGCAGTAATGCGTAAATACGGTTTTCGGGATTGGGATTCGGTGCTGGCAGCCATCGGTCATGGTGCCCTGAAGGAAGGGCAGGTCATCAACAAGATGCAGGATCTCTACGACAGAGAGCATAAGAGGGAGATGACAAATGAGGAGGTTCTGGCCAGCATTGCCGAGGCAGGAGCGGTGTCCATCTCAAAGCCTGCTTCCATGAGATCCAGAAGCGGGATTGTGGTGAGGGGAATTGCGGATTTATCTGTGCGGTTTTCCAAATGCTGTTCTCCCGTACCGGGGGATGAGATCGTGGGATTCGTCACAAGGGGGCGGGGGATTTCCATTCATCGAACCGATTGTGTGAATATGATGAATCTGCCTGAAATAGAGCGTGTGCGTATTATTGATGCGGAATGGCAGGCTCCGGAGGATGCGGCAGAGAAATATGTGGCGGAGATCGATATCTATGCCAATAACAGAAACGGTCTGCTGGCAGATATCACCAAGGCATTGACAGAGCGGAATATCAGTATTCTGTCTCTGAATACCAGAGTGAGCAGACAGGGGCTGGCTACCCTGCAGACCTCCTTTGAGGTGGAAAGCAGGGAGGAGCTGAACCGGGTGATCGATAAGATCCGGGGGATCGAGAGCGTGGTGGATATTGAGAGGGCTACAGGCTGAGTAGGCAGAGCGCGGGCATTCTTCCGGTTCGGCAGAGGTGAGCAGATGGGGTGTGTCATTCGCGACGGCACTGGCGTAGAGGCGGTATATCCGGAAGGGTGAACAGAACGACGTGATTGCGTGCTTATAGGAACAGAGAGTCTTAAGGAGGCTAAATGAGATGGCTGAGATCAAGATAGGACGTATGGTGCTGGGGGTATGTCAGACGAATTGCTATTTTCTGTATCGCGACGGAGCACAGGAGGCGATCGTTGTGGATCCGGCGGACAAAGGGGCCGATATCTACAGGGCATTGCAGAAGAATGGTTTCCGGGTGGCAGGTATTTTGCTGACCCACGGTCATTTTGACCATATCTGGGGGGTGGATGCACTTCGGGATGCAGCGAATGCCCTGGCAGAGGCGGAAGGACTGGATGGGATCCGTGTATATGCCGGCGAGGCGGAGCGTGAATTGTTAAAAAGTGCCCGGCTGAATGTGTCCGCACAGGCGGGGCGTGCCTGTGAGACTTATGCAGATGTATATGTGAAGGATGGGGATGAGATCTGCATTGGGGATATGACATGTAAAGTGATTTCTACTCCCGGTCATACAGCGGGAGGTTGTTGTTATTATTTTGAAGAGGCAGGCATATTGGTATCCGGTGATACGTTATTTGCCGAGTCCGTGGGAAGGACGGATTTTCCCACAGGAAATATGGGGACACTGGTTCGCTCTATCAGGGACAGGCTGTTCGTACTGCCGGAGGAGACAAAAGTATATCCCGGTCATGGGGAACGTACTACCATCGGATATGAGAAAGCGAATAACCCGTTCTGTGTGTGAGGAACATGGAGGCGGTTCGGAAGATAAAAAAGAGGGCAGAACGGCACACTTGGGGAATTTGGGTTCCGGAGGAAAATGAGTCAACAGAGTGGGGCTGTCGGAATACCGAAAGGGAGTTTGGTTTGGAAGAGTTAAGGAATCAAGTTCATCTGGTCATGGATGAGGTGAAAAAGGTTATTGTGGGCAAGGATGACTGCATAGAGAAAGTAATGGCAGCCATTCTGGCCCGGGGGAATGTGCTTTTGGAGGATGTGCCTGGGGTGGGCAAGACTGAGATGGCGATTGCTTTCTCGAAGGCCATGGGGCTGAAGTCTAACCGGGTACAGTTTACACCGGATGTGATGCCGGCAGATATCACGGGATTTTCCATGTATCAGAAGGAGACGGAGAGTTTCGTTTATCGTCCGGGGGCGGTTATGTGCAATTTGCTGCTGGCGGATGAGATCAACAGAACTTCTCCCAAGACTCAGTCCGCTCTTTTGGAGGTCATGGAGGAAGGCAGTGTAACGGTAGACGGTGTCACCAGGCAGGTGCCCCGTCCTTTTATTGTATTGGCAACGCAGAATCCGGTGGGGTCATTTGGCACTCAGAGGCTCCCGGAGGCGCAGATGGACCGTTTTCTGATCTGTATCAGCGTGGGATATCCGCAGCCGGAGGATGAGATCGCGATGCTGAAAAGCAGGCACAGAGCCAGACCGCTGGAGCAAATGAAGGCTGTGATTGACGGGAAAGTGCTTCTGGCCATGCAGGAAGAGACAGAGGATATCTTTATTCATGATGCGCTGTATAAATATATGACAATGCTGTCAGTTGCCACCAGGGAACATGAAATGCTGGAGCTGGGGATGAGTCCCCGGGGGACGCTGGCATTGGGGAAGATGGCCAGGGCGTATGCTTATATATTGGGAAGAAACTATTGTGTACCCAAAGATATCAGGCGGGCTTTGATTGATGTGGGAGTCCATCGGGTCCGCCTGAACCAGAAAGCCAGAATCACCGGGAGGAAGGCGGAAGATATCCTGGAAGAGGCGCTGGCACGGGTGAAAGAGCCGAAGTTGGGCGAGAGAGTATGATCAGAGGAAGATTCTGCTACCTGCTGCTGTTGGCGGCAGGCAGTTATTTTATTATGTTATATAATTTTCAGGGGCTTCGTTTTTTGTTCGGCTGTATACTCTGCATTCCTGCGGTTTCTTTCCTTTTTTTGATTCCTGTGAAATTGTTCTGCAGGATCCGGCTGGAGGGGGAGCAGGAGTTTGTAGAGAGGGGAGAACTGCCGGAGATTCAGATAACTGTGGAGAACAGAGGTTTTTTCCCTGTTTCCAGGATACTGCTGGAGATGCGGTGGAAGGAACCTGGAACAAAGGAACGAAGGATCAGAAAGTGGGTGCAGGGCATGGGGGGACATACGCAGGAGTACTTTATACCCGAGATGACAGCCATGCACTGCGGCCTGGCAACACTGACATTGGTGAAAGCCCGTGTCTATGATTATCTCGGAATCTTTGCACTTCCGGTGAGACTTACGGAAGGCAGGAAGAGAATCGCGGAAGTATGTGTGGTTCCGGTGATTGCCCCGGTGCCGCATGCCTTGGAGGAGACTTTTGCACAGGTTTGGCAGGAGACGGGGGAGGAGAAAGAGGGAGATCTGCTGCTTAGAGATTTTCAGCCGGGGGACAGCCTGCACCGGATCTATTGGAAGATTATGGCAAAAGCGGGGGACCTGCAGGTCAGGGATTTTGAGAGCAGCGGTTATGTAAGCCTATATCTTCATTTTTCGGACAGTTTTCGTACACAGACGGAAGCGTGGGACAGATATCTGGACCGGGCAGCGTCGCTGCTGTATTTTTTTGCAGAAGAATGCCGGGTGGGCATGCAGATGCCGACGGAAGTAGTGTGGCAGCAGGGACAGGAGTTTTTCCGCTGCATGATCCCGGACGGAGCAGCGGTATACATTTGGCTGTGCGTATTCCTGCGGGAGGGGACTGCGGAGGGAAGCGTCTCGGCGGAGGAAGTACCATTTCCGGAGCGGGGATGGCATCTGGAAGAAGACTGCAGGCTGTATTATGGGGAGCAATGTGTATATGAAGAGTGAGGAGAGGCGTGCCGGGCAGAGGCGGATTTCTCCGGGAAAATATCTGGTTGATCTTTTGCTGCTGCTTGTGAACAGTATCGGCATGGCGGGTGCGCTGACAGAGATTCTGGAGATTCCCTGGCAGGAGATGGGTAAAAACAGTGTTTCTCAAGCAGGTGCCATGGATGGGCTTGTGTTTTGGGGAGGTGTGGTTCTTTTTTGTGCGGCTGCAGTGGTTCTCCGGAGCGGTTCCAGCGGCAGAAAAGTGTTAAAGCGTGCATTTATATGCGTGATAATATACCTTGCAATGGGAATTCTGTGTAGAAAGGGGCTGGCCGGAGGACTGGCCATGGCATTAAAGAATGCTGTAGAGAATCTGAATGAGATATATGAGTTTCATATTGCATGGAATGCCTCCCGGCTGCGGGAAACGGCCCAATGGGAGGCAGGAGTGCGCACATTGGTTCTGACGGGCAGTGTATTATATGTTCTGTTTCCGCTGGAGCTTCTGGCAGGGGTACTGGGCCGGTATGATAAAGGTTTCTGTCTGATTGCGGGAAACGCATTGTGGTTTACTGCAGCCTGTTTCTGCGACAGATTTCCGGGATTCCGGTTTCTTGTCTTCTGCGTGCTGGGGGCAGTGGCGAGTCTGGTGCAGAAGGAGTTTGCAGATCGTCCGCGAACGGGATTTGCAGTGGCTTGCTGTGCCGGATTGCTGTCCTGCGGGATCATGGCAGTGATTTTCCGTTTTTTTATGCCTGCAATGGACAGGCAGTATGAGGCAATGCAGGAGCGCAGGGCGGAATTCTATCGGCTTGTAAATGAAGAGTGGATTCCATGGGTGAAAAGTGCTCTGCCTGTGGGATTGGGCAGCGGAACTGATGTGACAGGACAGCTGGGCAGGAGTCATTTTTTTGCCTATACTGCTGAGGATATGTTTCGGGTGACGGTGGATCAGAAACCCCAGGGCACGTTATATCTGAAGTGTTTCACAGGAGGGATCTATGGGGAAAAGGAGTGGCAGCCCTGGTCGGACCGGGAAATGGAGACGTTTTATGAAGAACAGGGCATGAAATTGCCGTCAGACTTTAATACGCTGGTAAATATCAGTTATGAGGCAGCCAGGGAGCTGCAGCATCAGGCTGCACCGGCGCATATCCAGATCCGGGAGCTGGGCGGCCGGGGCCGTTACAGTATTTATCCCTATGGCGCTCTGCTGACAGAGGATTATCGGGTACACGGGGACAGCACTGTAGAGCGCAAAAACAATGATTATGGTTTTGCATATTATTTTTTGTCCGGTATCGGCGGGCAGGAGCTGCTGTCGGACAGATGGGCGGAGGAGGAGAGGAAATACCGGCAGTATGTTTATGCAAGGTATCTGGAGTATCCCGAAGAAGAGCTTCCCAGACTGACGGATTGTCTGGAAAAGGCTGCAATACGGACCGGGAGCATCTATGCCTGTGCGTTGGATCTGACGGATTTCCTGGGGCGCCGGGCAAGCTATAATCTGGATGCTGGGAACAATCCTCCCGGGACGGATTTTGTGGAATATTTTCTCTTTGACAGCAAAGAAGGGTATTGTGTGCATTTTGCATCGGCTGCAGTACTTGCGCTGCGGTATTTCGGGATACCGGCGCGTTATGCAGCAGGTTATGTCGTGTCGCCCTCTGATTTTGTTCTTGAGGAGAACGGCAAATACAGGGCTGTGGTTACAGGAAGACGGGCCCATGCCTGGGCGGAGGTTTATCTGGACAGGATTGGCTGGGTACCGGTAGAAATGACACCGGGGGCGGTGGCTTTTCCGGAGGATAATCGGATGGAACAGTTGGGACATCTGGGACAGTTGTCGGGAGAAGGGCTGATGTTGTCCGAAAATGAATCTCTGTGGCAGCAGGATAAGATGACATGGCAGAATAGTGGGTTGAAGCCGTCAGACACAGTAAGGGAAAGTACGGTAGAGCTGGAGGATGGCAGGGAGCAGCCGGAAATAGTCGATACCAGAGACCTGCTTTCGTCCGAGAAGCCGGAGGAGAGGATGTCAGAAGAGTCTGAAGAAGCGGAATCTGATCCTGTGCATGGGGGGAATGCTGGAAACATGCAGAGTATCGAGAACACTCCGTTGACAAATCATGTGGCTTTTCGTATATTTATGGTGATATCGGCAGTGGGTCTGTTGGCGGCATCCCTGTGGTGCCTGAGAAAATGGGACGAGAGCCGGAGGCGGGAAATGTTCCGGAATGCCTGCACAAGAGAACGTATCTGGCTGCTGTATCGAAATTTCAGGAGAGCATTCAGAATGATTGGAGTGCAGAGACAACTGAATGTGGATGGGGATATCCTTCGACAAAGTCTGATCAGTACATTTGGCTTAAGCGTTGGGGAGTATGAAGAGTTTTGCCGTATTCTGGAAAAAAACAGCTTTGCGCAGGAACAGCCGTCAGATGCGGAGTTTGAGACCCTGTGTGTTCTGCATGACAGGCTTTTAGAAGGAGCCTATATGCGGGCATCTGCTTTAAAAAGGCTGCTGCTTCGGCGATACCTGACGACCTGGAGTGCCGGGATACGAACCGGAACCGGGTAAGGAAGGGACATAAGCGGCAAAAGACATCGGCCCGGGAAGGCGGAGTAAACGGCAAGAGGCACCGACCCGGGAAGGCAGTGTAAGCGGCAAAAGACATCGGCTCGGGAAGGCGGAGTAAGCGGCAAAAGACATCGGCTCGGGAAGGCGAAGTAAACGGTAAGAGGCACCGACCCGGGAAGGCAGTGTAAATGAAACGAGACAGAACCGGAATGGAGATAAGAAAATGCTGGCAGTCGAATTGAACAGAGCGAATTATGAATATGATGTAAACTCCATTGTGAAAGCTTTCTACCCGGATGAACAGGTCAGTGTACTGACTCCGGCGATGAGGGAGGAGAAAAGGGAAGGCCTGAAAGGGGATGTCCGCATTCGGATCCGGCTGCAGGAAGACGGGGCATGGGTTACAATAGACGGGGAAACCTATGACTGGAATGGGCCGGAAAAAGTTTTGGATAACGGTAAATCGCATATGGATACGGCGCCGGAATCAGAAGAACCGATGGCGGAGAAGGCCTATAAATATGGTTTCAAATGTTTTCTGTACCGTGTCTTAAGTCAGGTGACGGGCAAAAGCCTTCCCTGGGGAAATCTTACGGGGATTCGTCCCACCAAGATTGCCTATCAGCTGCTGGAGCAGGGGAAATGCGAAGAGGAAATCATCGAATATTACAGGGAGAAGTATTATGTCAGCAGAGAGAAAGCAACGCTCTCTGTGAATATTTCCCGGAGGGAGCGTGCTCTCCTGGCTTCGCTGAACCATGAGGAGAACGGCGCCGGTGTCGGGTACAGTCTGTATATCGGGATTCCATTTTGTCCGACCACATGTCTGTATTGTTCGTTTACTTCTTTTCCCATCAGTGGGTACCGCAAGATAGTTGATTCCTACCTGGACAGTCTGCTTCGGGAGATGGAGTATGTGGCGGAGTGCTGCAGGGGAAAGATTCTGGACAGCGTTTACATTGGCGGAGGTACACCTACCACGTTGGAGCCGGAACAACTGAACAGGCTGTTCGGACAGTTAAAGGCGCTGTTTGATTTCTCAACGGTGAAAGAATTTACGGTGGAGGCCGGACGCGCCGACAGTATCACGGAGGAGAAACTTCAGGTGATCAGACGGTATGATGCTACCAGGATTTCTGTCAATCCCCAGACCATGAACCAGAAAACCCTGGAATATATCGGCAGAAGGGCATCTGTGGAACAGGTGGAGGAGGCTTACAGGCTGGCGCGTGGGATGGGATTTGACAATATCAATATGGATCTGATCCTGGGGTTGCCGGGGGAAGGGGAGAAAGAAGTACAATATACCATGGATAGGGTGGCGGAGTTGGCACCGGACAGTCTCACAGTGCACTCCCTGGCTGTGAAGCGAGCTTCCCGACTGAATCAGCTGGTTCAGGAAAAGGGTGTCGGTATGCTGCGGAATACGGATGAGACGATGAGGATTGCAGCGGAAGGCGCAGAGCGGCTGGGACTGGTTCCCTATTATCTCTATCGCCAGAAAAACATGTCAGGCAATTTCGAAAATGTGGGGTATGCAAAAGAAGGCAAACTGGGGCTGTATAACATTTTGATTATGGAAGAGAAACAGTCTATCGTGGCTCTGGGAGCTGGCAGCATATCAAAGCGGGTGTACCTGGACGGAAGGATCGAGCGAAGCGAGAATGTGAAAGATGTGGCTCTCTATATAGGAAAAATCGACGAAATGATTGAGAGAAAGCGGAAGCTGCTCACGGATTTTTAAGCGCTTCTCCATTCCCTCAAAGTACAAGAAATGGTGGAAAGTACATCAAAAGTACATCAAATTTTTACTTGATAGTACAGAATAATACGCAATAAATGTGAAAACCTGAATATTGTGCCTTAAAGGACAATCTTATTCAAACGAATAGGACTGTCCTTTTTTGTTATAGTCTGACAACAATTTTATTTTAAGGAGGTTCACACATGAACAGCACAGCGTTAAGAGCAGGGGCGCAGAGCGCCAACAACACACACATGGTTTTTGCAAATGAGGAACATGAGAAATTCTACTATGAAAAATTGGAACAGGCGAGGTATCAGGACTGCTATCACAAGGCTTTGATCTACATTCTCGGTATTTCAGAGGATACGAGGAACCATTTCAGCCAGATTTACGATATCAAGTCCGGGTACATCAAACCAGAGTGTCTGCATCAGGGCTGGCAGACAAGCGGCAGTGTCCGGGTGGTAAGGCTTGCCTTTAACCTTTACACGGACGGAACGCCAAGTGTTGATGATTATAAGCGCAAGGACGAGCAGATAGGCGAGTGCAGGGGATATTCCGTAAGCGATATTTTCTGCTGCGGCTATGCGATGTACTTCTGGCAGGGCATCAAGCTCCGTTACCCGGAATACTGCAAAAAGCAGAAATCCATTGAAGAAATCCTTGCAGAAATGGAGAGGAAACGTGCTGAAAATTCGACTGATGGGAACGAAGAATGATATTAAGTGGTTCGAGAGGATTCTGCAAAGACAGCCCAAAGTGGCTGTGACGGAAGTTTCCGAACTGTACCGGAACAAGGGTACAAACAGGTATTACCGGGCTTATGTGGAAGTGCAGAAAGCCAATGTAAAAGAAAAATCTAACTAAACGGAGGAATAAAACCATGTGTAAAGTGATAGCGATAGCAAACCAGAAAGGCGGGGTGGGCAAGACCACCACAACAAGCAGCTTGGGGATCGGGCTGGCAAAGCAGGGAAAGAAAGTCCTGGTGATTGATGCGGACGCATAGGGGAGTCTGACCGCAAGTCTTGGCTTCACGGAGCCGGACAAGCTGGATGTTACCCTTGCGAATGTATTGGAAAAGGTTATCAATGATGAAGAAATGGAAGCGGATTACGGTATCTTAAAGCATGAGGAAGGCATTGACCTGATGCCGGGGAACATTGAGCTGTCCGGTCTGGAGGTTTCCCTTGTGAACGTGATGAGCCGGGAGATTATGCTGCGTTCTTATGTGGACAGGATAAAGGACGGGTACGATTATATTTTAATCGACTGTATGCCCTCTTTGGGCATGATTACCATAAACGCCTTTGCCTGTGCCGACAGCATACTGATTCCGGTTCAGGCGGCATACCTGCCCGTGAAAGGTTTGGAGCAGCTTATCAAGACCATAGGCAAGGTAAAGCGGCAGATCAATCCGAAACTGGAGATTGAGGGCATTTTGCTGACAATGGTAGATAACCGCACTAATTATGCAAAGGATATTACGGCACTGCTTATCCAAACCTATGGAAGTAAAGTGCGGATATTTGAGAACAGCATACCCATGTCGGTAAGGGCGGCGGAAACCTCCGCAGAGGGCATCAGCATCTACGAGCATGACCCGAAAGGCAAGGTTGCCGGGGCATACCAGTCATTGACAAAGGAGGTGCTTGGCAATGGGCAGTAAGACAGGGAGCGCATCAAAAGTCCGGCTGAATACCTTTGAGGATTTATTCGGCGGCAGCACGTCAGGGGAGCAGATTATCCATGCGAGGCTGTCGGATTTACATACATTTCAAGGGCACCCATTCCGTGTCCTTGATGATGAAAAAATGGAGGAAACCACGGAGAGCATTAGCAAATATGGTGTGCTTGTACCTGGAATTGTCAGACCGAGGACTGAGGGCGGCTATGAGATCATAGCCGGACACCGCAGGAAACGGGGTTCTGAAAAGGCAGGGCTTGACACAATGCCGGTCATTGTCAGGAACTACACGGACGATGAGGCTACAATCATCATGGTGGATTCCAATATCCAGAGGGAGGACATTTTACCGAGCGAAAAAGCAAAGGCTTATGCCATGAAGTACGAAGCGATGAAACACCAGGGCAGCAAAGGCGGCAGCACTCTTGAGGAAGTGGGGGAAGCTGCCGGGGAGAGTGGAAAGACCGTCCAAAGGTATGTATGGCTTGCAAGGCTATCGGACGATCTGCTTGGCATGGTGGACGCAAAAAAGATCGGGATAGCGCAGGGGGTTGACATTTCTTTTCTGTCAGAAGAACAGCAGCAGTATGTAACGGTCATTCTTCAGGAAACGGGCGTTTCGGTTTCCAACGCACAGGCGGCAAAGCTGAAAGAATACGGGAAAAGCGGAGAGCTGTCGCTGGCAATGGTCAGGCTGATACTGGCAGAGGAAAAGCCGAAGGAAAGAAAGGTAACAATTAAGGGCGAAAAGATAAGCAGGTATTTTTCGGAGGACTATTCCAATGACGATATAGAAAGTATCATTATCCAGCTTCTGGAGGAATGGCAGAATAACCAGTAAAGGGGGCGGTAAAATGGGCGAGCCATTGAAGTTTGATTATTATTATGGCGTAGAAGCAGAGCAGTTTTCTTTTTACCGTGTTCCCCGCCTGCTGAT
>CAJTXE010000023.1:16210-72656 GCA_910580225.1 uncultured Acetatifactor sp. | reverse complement strand
TAGATTTCATAACTTATTTCTTATTTTTCTGTATTCTCTTGGCGAATATCCTTTCAGCTTGTGAAAAAGCCGGCTGAAATAAAGCTGGTTATCATATCCGACAATCTTAGAAATCTCATTGATGGAATAAGTTGTTGTTTCAAGTAACATCTGAGCATTGTTGATACGGATTCCCACAATGAATTGCATTGGTGTAGAACCGGTATATTTTTTAAAATTTCGGATAAACCAGCTGACACTCATGCCTCGTGAGGCAGCATAATCATCAATATTGATATTTTGATTGTAGTTTTCACTGAAAAAGGTAACAGCATTATCCATCTCATGATCAAGATATTCATTTTTTAATATGTGCTCTCTTGTCAGTTCCCGGTGGAAACTGATCAGAAGATGACGTAGCAAAAGGACAAGCATTTCCTCATAATTGTCTTGACAGCGTTGGAGCTCGATAATGATACGTTTGAAAATTTGTTCATATTCATTAGATGTACCCACTTGAAAGACACGTTCTTTATCCGGAAACCCATATTGACGTAAGATATTTTTCACATTGCTTCCTGTGAAGTGAATCCAGTATACTTCTGTCTTATCTTCTCCGTAATATTCATATTTTTGGAGTTCTTTCGGTCTGTACAGTACAATGTTGCCGGCTGGAACAATCGTTTCATTATTTACATTATCAAAATGAAAATGCCAACAACCAGCAGTGATATATATAATCTGATAATCCAGACGACCCCTTGGACGGTAGGTCGGAAGTTTGGGATGTCTGGAAAGACGGTAAGTACCACAGCTACCGACAATCAGCGGACGACTTTTGTCTTTGAAATCCATATGTGAGTGGTTCAAATAACCGGTGTTCAAATGCATAGGACAGCACCTCTTTTCGTACTTTTTATCATTGTATCATTTAGTGCATATTTTGTCTAATCCAATTCATAGACATATTTTGCGAATTAGGATAAGCTATATATAGCATAACTAAGGAACGTAAACAAAAAGTAAAGTATAAGGTTTGCTTTAGGAAAACAAAGAGCAAAAAAGTATATGTATTGGAGGAGAGCTATTTATGATCGTACCACATTATTATGAAAATCTAAGCGTACTGCACGAAAACACAATGCCAGCCAGAGCCTATTATATTCCGGCATCCAGAAGAATGGATAACTTGGTGGAACACAGAGAAGAGTCAGATCGTATGCAGTTATTGAATGGAACTTGGAAATTCCAGTATTTTAACAGCATCTATGACATTAAGGATTCTTTCTTTGAGAAGAATTATGATACAGAAAATTTTGATGAGATTCAGGTTCCAAGTGTATGGCAGATGGCTGGATATGATACACACCAGTATACAAACATCCGGTATCCATTTCCGTTTGATCCACCATATGTGCCACAGGACATTCCGTGTGGAGCCTATGTACATACTTTTGAGTACAGTAGAGATGAGAAAGCGCCAAAATCTTTTTTGAACTTTGAAGGAGTAGACAGTTGCTTTTACGTATGGATCAATGGCTCTTACATAGGATACAGCCAGGTTTCGCATATGACCAGTGAGTTTGATGTTACCGATGTACTTCAGGATGGAACGAATACGGTGGCAGTGTTGGTAATGAAGTGGTGTGATGGTTCCTATTTGGAAGATCAGGACAAATTCCGTATGAGTGGTATTTTCCGGGATGTGTACATTTTGAAACGCTCAAAACAGGCAATCAGTGATTATCATATTAAAACAAGAATTGAGGATATGCTTGCGAAAGTAGAAATTGAAATGAAATTCTACTCTCCGTTAAATGTAAAAATTTCGATTGAAGATAGAAACGGAGCAGTTGTAGCACTAGGAAGTATTGCTGAAGAAGGAACAGCTGTATTAGAAATCGCAAGTCCGGAACTTTGGAATACAGAAAATCCATATCTATATAAACTGATTCTTGAAACAGAGAATGAAGTAATTGTAGATCACATTGCATTAAGAAAGATAGAGATTAAAGACCAGGTTATTTATTTAAATGGACAGAAGATTAAATTCCGTGGTGTCAATCGACATGATTCTGATCCGGTTACTGGATTTACAATCAATCCGGAACAGATTACAACCGATCTTACGTTAATGAAGCAGCATAATTTTAATGCGATCCGTTCCAGCCACTATCCGAACGCACCATTTTTCTATGAAATGTGTGACAAGTATGGATTCATGGTAATAGATGAAGCAGATATTGAAGCTCATGGTCCATTTATGATCTACAGAAAAGAAGACACTGATTACAATCGGTTCAAACGATGGAATGAGAAGATTGCAGATGATCCGGTATGGGAAGAGGCAATCGTTGATCGCGTAAAACTCATGGTGGAACGTGACAAAAACCGTTTCTGTATTGTTATGTGGTCAATGGGAAATGAGAGTGCTTATGGCTGCAACTTTGAAAAAGCACTGGAATGGACAAAGAATTTTGATCCAGACCGTATCACACAATATGAGAGTGCAAGATACCGTAATTATGATGAAACATATGATTACAGCAATCTGGATGTGTACAGCCGGATGTACCCAGCGCTTTCCGAAATTCAGGAATATCTGGATAAAGATGGAAGCAAACCCTTCCTTTTGGTAGAGTACTGTCACAGCATGGGAAACGGACCTGGAGATTTTGAAGATTACTTCCAGATGATTCAGGATAATGATAAAATGTGCGGCGGCTTTGTCTGGGAATGGTGTGACCATGCGATTGCTCATGGAACTGCTGAGAATGGAAAGACTATATATGCTTATGGGGGCGACCATGGCGAAGAAATTCATGATGGCAACTTCTGTATGGATGGATTAGTATATCCGGACAGAACGGTACATACAGGACTTTTCGAATACAAGAATGTTTATCGCCCGGCAAGAGTTATTTCCTATAACAAAGAAAGCGGAGAACTGGTGCTTCATAACTACATGGATTTTGATGACTTGAAAGATTATGTGAAGATTAGTTATGAGCTGACACAGGATGGTCTTGTGATCAGCAAAGGCATACTTCCGGAGTTTTCTGTGGCACCACACGGGGAAGGAAAAACAAACCTGAAGATCAATGTTCCAGAGAATGGGAAATGTTATTTAAAACTTATTTACCATCTGAAAAAAGAATTGCCACTGTTGGATGAAGACCATATTCTTGGATTTGATGAAATTGAGGTAAGTAAAGAGGATACAAAATGTAAACTTGCAGAGAAATGGATACCAAAAACAGTAGTGGACTCTGAATTACAGGTAAATGAAAATGATACACAGATTCATATCAAGGGGCGTGAATTTGCTTATACCATAGACAAACGTACTGCACTCTTTACAGAGATGAAATTCGCAGGGCGGGAATACTT
The DNA here is from genome assembly GCA_910580225.1 of uncultured Acetatifactor sp. Lineage (GTDB taxonomy): Bacteria > Bacillota > Clostridia > Lachnospirales > Lachnospiraceae > Acetatifactor. The sequence goes on along the minus strand of CAJTXE010000023.1, from coordinate 69,287 downwards.
GAACCATCCGATGGAATTAAATATTTGGAGAGCTCCAACAGATAACGATATGTACATCAAGTCTGAATGGAAGAAAGCCCACTATGATAAGGCTTACACAAGATCCTATACGACAGAGGTTGTGCAGGGAAAACATGGTGTGAAGATTACAAGCCATGCTTCCGTTGTGGCAGAGACAGTACAGAAGATTCTTGATGTGACGATTACATGGAAAATAGAAGCTGCTGGAAAGATTGATGCAGATATTGCAGTAACAAAAGACGATGAATTCCCGGATCTTCCGAGATTTGGTGTGAGGATGTTCCTGGATAAAAAACTTTCAGCTGTAAGATACTTTGGAATGGGACCACAGGAAAGTTATTGTGATAAACATCAGGCTGCGAGCCACGGTTTGTACCGGGCAGATGTAGGGGATTTACATGAGGACTATATCCGTCCACAGGAAAATGGAAGCCATTATGATTGTGAATATGTAGAGCTTAACAACAGCCGATATGGAATTGTGGCATCCGCAGAAAAGGCATTTTCATTCAATGCTTCTTATTATACACAGGAAGAACTTGAGAAGAAAACGCATAATTATGAATTAATAGAATCAGATAGTGTAGTATTCTGTGTTGACTACGCATTAAATGGCATTGGTTCTAATAGTTGTGGTCCAGTTGTATTGGAGCAGTACCGATTTGATGATGTATTATTCCGGTTTCAGTTTACACTGATACCGTATGTAAAGGGATAATAAAGTTTCATGTAACCCGTAAACAAGGAAAGAGAGTCTGATTGTAATGTAAAGTCCGGATATACAGAGCAATCAGACAAAATCAGAGAAAAAAACAGAATTAGATATCATACGGTTAGCCATATTGAGATTCTAAGTGCGATGAAGATGAGGAGCAAAGAAATTCGATGGAAGAAAAAAAGTATTTGAAATGGTATAACAAAATTGGATACGGATCAGGTGATATTGCAGGTAATGTAGTCTATGCGTTCCTGACATCTTTTATGATGGTCTATCTGACGGACTCGGTAGGACTTGCTGCAGGTGTCGTGGGTACCCTGATTGCCGTATCAAAACTATTTGATGGTTTTACGGATATATTTTTTGGATCAATGATTGACAAAACACACAGTAAAATGGGAAAAGCGAAACCTTGGATGCTATACGGATATATTGGTTGTGCCATTACGCTGGTCGGCTGCTTTGCAGTACCGGTGAGTTTGGGAACAACGGCTAAATATGCATGGTTCTTTATTTCTTATACACTGTTAAATGGTGTGTTTTATACAGCAAACAATATTGCTTATTCAGCACTTACGTCACTGATTACAAAGAACAGCAAAGAGCGTGTACAGATGGGAGCTTACCGTTTTATTTTTGCATTTTCAACAAGTCTTCTGATTCAGGCGATTACAGTTGGATTTGTAGATAAATGTGGTGGAGATGCTGCGGCATGGAGAACGGTTGCTATTATCTATGCAATCATTGGTCTGGTCGTAAATACGATTTCAGCACTTTCTGTTAAGGAACTTCCGGAGGAAGAACTTAATGAAGGAGAAGTAAAGAATGATAATGAAAAGTATGGAATGGTACAGGCATTCAAGCTTCTTGTCAAAAACAAATATTACATGATGATTTGTGGAACATATATTTTACAGCAGTTATATGGTGCCATGATTGGAGCTGGCATTTTTTACATGACATGGGTACTGAAAAATAAGAATTTGTTTGGACAATTTGCATGGGCAGTAAATATTCCACTGATCATTGCCCTGATTTTTACACCGACATTAGTTGGTAAGTGGAAAGGCATGTATAAACTGAACTTAAGAGGTTATGTCTTAGCAGTCATCGGTAGAGCACTTGTTGTTGTTGCCGGATATATGGGTAGTGTTCCGCTGATGATGGCGTTTACAGCTCTTGCAGCCTTAGGTCAGGGACCATGGCAGGGAGATATGAATGCTGTTATTGCATCCTGCTCTGAATACACTTATCTTACACAGGGAAAGAGAATTGATGGAACGATGTACTCTTGTACTTCTCTTGGTGTAAAAATCGGTGGAGGTATTGGAACTGCTGTTGTTGGATGGATGCTTGAGCTCAGTGGATATGTCGGAACAAATGCAACTCAGCCACAGTCTGCACTTGATATGATGCAGTTCATGTATCTTTGGCTTCCGTTAATCTTTGATGTATTGATTATGTTTGCACTTTCAAGAATGGATGTTGAAGATGCAAATAAAAAACTGAAAGCAGAAAAAGGAATTGCTGCAGATGAAGTAACAGATGCATCAGACATAAATTAGAATTGACAAGAGAAAGCGTTGTCTGATCGTTGTTCGATGAGACAGTGCTTTTTTCTATAATATAAAGTGATAGAACTGTATTTTGAAAATAAAAAGGACCACTTCATTTTTATGAAATGGCCTTAAGAAAATATTCAGTTTTCACAAAATAGTCCTTTTAGTATTTATACATGGTAAGGATGCTCAAAATATTCAGTGTAGAATACTAAAAGGTCATTCAGATATTTTTTTAGGTTGCTCATTTGCAATTCCTCCTTTCCTTATTTACAAGTTGATTATAAGATAGGTGTAAAAGGATTGCTTGCCAAATCGAAAGAAGATATAGACAAATGTTGCAAAGGGGAGTATTTCATGCAGTTAAAATATGTTGACACAAAAGAGGAGATCATAGCAATAAATAGGAAGTCAAAACATATTGAACCACATCTTCATAATGCATTGGAGATTGTTTGTGTAACAAGTGGAGCATTAGAACTTGGTGTCGGACAGGAACTATATCATATGGATAAAGGAGATATAGGCTTTGTATTTCCAGATGTTATTCATCACTATCAGGTACTGACACCCGGTGTAAATAAAGCGACTTATCTGATTGCATCGCCATTTACGATTGCCAAATTTGCAGATATCATGCAATCCATGGCTCCTGAATACCCGATCATCAAAGCGGAAAAGGTTGAACCGGAGGTATATAGGGTTATAAATGCGATTTTAGAGACAGAACAGTCGGATATTACTGTTGCACAGGCATATCTTCAAATTGTGTTGGCACGCTGCATAGGAAAATTAAATTTGGTAGAAAAGAGTAATGTGGGGAGCAACGATCTTATTTACCAGACAGTTTCCTATATATCAGCAAATTTTAAGAAGAAATTTTCGCTGGAAGAGATGGCAAAAGATCTGGGGGTGAGCAAATATGTTTTATCCAGACTCTTTTCCAAAGCATTCCATAGAAACTTTAATCAATATCTTAACGATGCAAGGCTGAACTATGCATGCCAGCGTTTGGAAAATACGAGTGATTCTATTACAAACATTTGTCTGGATAGTGGATTTGAAAGTCAGAGAACATTTAACCGAGTATTTAAAGAAAGATATAAAATATCACCAAGTGATTATCGGAGTACTTGTGTGAAAGAGATGTTGTCATAAAAGGTTCTGTTGATAGAAATATTTACTTCGATTTCACAGTACTATGTATTTGATTTTATGTGTGGATGATATAATATGAAAATATTTGTAGAAAATAGCGCTTTATTTTATTATGAAAAGAGCAAGGTGTATTCTAAAGAAACAAGAAAGGCAGGGCGCATATGAACATGAGAAAATCCATAATCGATTTTAATGAAAAAAAAGGATTCATCTGTGATATGGATGGTGTGATTTATCATGGCAATCAGATATTGCCAGGTGTTCCAGAATTCATCCAGTGGTTGCATGATGAAAAGAAAGAATATTTATTTTTGACAAATAATAGTGGATATACACCACGGGAATTAAATCAGAAACTGGCAAGGATGGGACTTGATGTGCCAGAAGAACATTTTTATACCAGCGCATTGGCAACAGCCGCTTTTTTAAAGGAACAGGCGGCAGGCTGTTCAGCATTTGTGATAGGAGAAGCTGGTCTCTTAAATGCACTTTATGACGTTGGCATTACAATGAATGATGTAAATCCGGATTATGTTGTTGTGGGAGAGGGACGTTCCTATTCATTGGATACTTTAACGAAAGCAACGAATTTAGTTCTGAAGGGAGCTAAGCTGATTGGAGCAAACTCGGATGTTTCCGGACCGATCGAGAACGGAATCGCTCCTGCCTGTCGTGCATTGATTGCACCCATTGAAATGGCAACAGGTACACAGGCATATTTCTGTGGGAAACCGAATCCACTGATGATGAGAACAGGATTGAATATGCTTGGATGTCATTCAGCAGAAGCTGTAATGGTTGGGGATCGTATGGATACAGATGTGATTTCAGGAATGGAAAGTGGTATGTCTACTGTATTGGTTCTCTCTGGATGTTCAACGAAGGATACACTCAAAACTTATGCTTATCTTCCGACAATGGTATTGAATGGAGTGGGAGATATCGCCAGTATGGCAAAAGCAAAAGAGGAATAGTGTGATTAGGCAAATACCAGGAGGTAAAGTATATGATGAAACTTGATAATTTTGTAGGAATGATGACAGGACATTTTGATAATAAGGATCAATTTAAGAAAATGCAGGCAGAGGGGAAAACATATCCATATGCGGAACATGTAAATACAATCTGTAATGACAAAATAAATAACCTTCCTGAAGATTTCAAAGGAAAATTTGTTGTTGAAGAGAGTTATTATGAAATTAATGGGAAACGTCATGCATCTCCACATCTTTTCCTTATCACGGAAATAGAACAGGGAATTTTACTTTCTTCTTATGAAATTCCAAAAGGAGAAGATAAAAATACATTTTCATATGATTCTATGAAGAATGTTGATTACTCTAAACTAGAAAAATCTGAAAAATTTACTCCGGCACTTTATCATGAAAAGGACGGAATCTGGGAGGGAGGCAGCACAAGCCAGTTCTCTCCGGTAATGACATTCAAACTTTGGGAAAAGTTTTCCAACAATTTTCTGGAAGTATCAGAAAGCATGGAAGTTAATGGAAAGAGAACTTTTGGATTTGAAATACTGTATTTGTTAGCGCAGAGTCCCGGCAGGGTATTCAGCAAAGAGCAGATCTATGATATTGTCTGGCAGGAACCGTATTCCGGCGATTACAATATTGTCATGAGCCATATCCGCCATATAAGGGAGAAAATAGAGGACAATCCGGGCAAGCCGCTTTACATACAGACCGTATGGGGCATTGGCTATCGGTTCAACAAAAATTTAAGCAGCAGTCTGTGATGTGAAAACAGATTGCTGCTTATTTTTTGTCCTGTACGCCTAAGAGGTATTCGCAGGATACATGGAAGAACTCTGCCAGAGCCACCACTTCATAATCCGGGACAAACCTTGTCCCTTTTTCAATCCGTAAAACGGTCAGGTCGCTAAACTCATATCCGGCAAGCTGGAGCTGTTCTGCAAGGGCTTTCTGTGACAGCTTCCTTTCCGTCCGCAGTTCCATAACCCTTTGACCGATTAGGTTTTTGGAGTTGTTTTCCTTATTCCAATAGATTTTAATATCCTACCACCAACTTTCTAAAGATGAAGTCCCTTACCATTGATTTTACGAAATATTGTTGATAATATACTTCTAAAGATGAAGTGCTAGGGAATTATCTTGTTATTGAGAAATTGGGGATTGATAATACTGCCTGTAAAATACAATAATATTTTTAACAGAGAAAGGTGGAAACAAGCATGAATGAAGTTTTTGAAACATTGTCGGATGTCTTTGAGGAACTGCGCAGCGAATCAGAGGACAGGGAGTATTCCGTCCAGACGGAGGAAGCAAAAGTAGCCAGCCGGGAACTGAAAAAGAAGCAGAAGGCATTTGAAGCATATCTTACCAAGCTGCCGAAAGAGGACAGGGAGTTTTTGGAGGGCTATATGGATGCGGTGGATCATGCCCATTACAAGGAAGAACAAAGGGCATATTATCAAGGGATTGTGGATGCTATACAAATATTAGAGGGATTAGGCATAATCCCTAAGACCGCAAAGGTAAGAGAACTACTCAGAAGAATAGGCAGATAATAAGCAAGGTGGCTGGCTTATTCAGGAGCGAGCCACCTTGCTTTTAAAAACAGCAATGGATTTCATTATTGGAAATAAGCTATTCATTATTTGATGGAAGGCGTTCTTTCAGAGAAGCAATCCATTTTTCAATTGCTTCCACTAAAACATGCTGTTGCTGTAAAACTGCCATACCTGTTTCGGGAATTTCCGGAATATTTTCTTTTTCAAGGATGTTTTCCTCTAAATAAGTTTTCAGCGTTTTGATGTTCTTTTCAATGCTGTTTACACAAGATTGCTGGATTTCCAAAGGTAAACTGTCTAAGTTGACAATCACAGCATTAAAATCTAAAAAGATATGGATAGGTTTAGCGGCGATTTCCAACATAAGTCTTTCAAATTCCCTATTTCCTGCATCAGTTAGGGAATAAACCGCTTTTTCTGGCATTTTCCCTTCCTTTACAATATTTCCCTTGATAAATCCCTTCTCTTCTAACTGGAGTGCCTTTTTGTAGATTGATGGGGTACTTATTTTTACCCATTTGGATATATTGCGGTATTCCACCAGCTTTTGAATATCATAAGCGCCCATAGGCTCTTTTTTTAACATTCCCAATACAATTAAATCAATCGTAGCCATTGTGACCAGCCTTTCTCTCTGAATTTATATGTGTTCTACACTGTAATTTATAGTATTAGATTTTATAGCTACTGTCAAGAAACAAAAAATTATCACTACTCTCTTGACAACTACTATAAATTAGAGTATATTTTCTTTGCAGGAAATTGGTATAAATTATACTACTGTAAATAATAATGATTGTCAAGAGAAAGGAGTATTCAGAAATGAGTGAACGTAACAACAAAATGGAACTATTAGGGAGTGCGCCAGTCCCAACAGCTCTTGTGGCTCTTGGTGTACCGATTATGATTGGTATGTTGATTAATGCCCTTTATAATCTGGTAGATGCGTATTTTGTGGGAGGTTTGGGAGAAAGCCCTATGGGTGCGATTTCGATTGTGTTTCCATTAGGACAGGTAGTAGTGGGATTGGGGTTGATGTTTGGCAATGGTGCGGCATCTTATCTTTCAAGGCTGTTAGGACGTGGGGACAGAGGTACTGCAAATAAGGTGGCGAGTACGGCAGTATACAGCAGCGTTATGATCGGTGCGGTTATTATTATTTTGGCTGCTGTTTTTCTGAAACCGATTTTAACCATGCTTGGGGCAACAGATACCATTATGCCTTATGCCCTGACTTATGCAAGGATATATGTAATTTCCTGTATCTTTAATGTATTTAATGTGACAATGAATAATATTGTGGCAAGTGAAGGGGCAGCGAAAACAACCATGTGCGCCTTATTGTTGGGAGCTGTATTAAATATTGGCTTAGATCCGGTTTTTATTTATGCGTTTGATATGGGGGTTGCGGGGGCTGCGATTGCCACTGCCATTTCTCAATTTGTCTCCACGCTTGTGTACTTAACTTATGCGCTTCGTAAAAAGAGTGCGTTTTCATTCAGCATAAAGGATTTTAAACCCTCCAAGCAGATATATATGGAAGTTTTGAAAATTGGAGTCCCAACACTTACTTTTCAGCTTCTTACCAGTCTTTCCATAGCACTTATCAACCGGGCGGCAAATGGATATGGTGATGCTGCTATTGCCGGGATGGGGGCAGTCACAAGGGTTACAGCTATGGGAACATTAGTAGTATTTGGCTTCCTGAAAGGATTTCAGCCGATTGCAGGATTCAGCTATGGGGCAAAGAAGTTCCAGCGTTTGAGGGAAGCGATTCGAACATCTATTTTGTGGTCAACAGTTTTCTGTGTAATAGTGGGTTTGCTAATGGCTCTGTTTTCTGTACAGATAATTTCGCAGTTTGCAAATGGAAATACGGAAATGATTGCGGTAGGGCAGAAATCCCTTTTGGCAAATGGATTTTCATTCTTCCTGTTTGGTTTTTATACGGTATATTCCTCTTTGTTTCTTGCACTTGGTAAAGGAACAAAAGGCTTTATCCTTGGGGCTTGTAGGCAGGGAATTTGTTTTGTTCCAGTGATTTTACTTCTCCCGAATGTTTGGGGAATCAATGGGATACTTTATGCACAGCCGATTGCAGATGTGATTTCAGGCATTATTACAATCTTTATGGCATTACAGCTTCATGGAGAACTGACGGAAGCAGAAGCACAGCTTCATATTGAAAAACAAGAGTAAGATTTAAGTTAATATATGAAACATAAATGGTCTGCTGGATAACGGTAAAAGAGCCTGTTGTCCGGCAGAGCTGCTTTTAGATGATGCTGCCAATAAATGGAGGGCGGCATCATATACGGGGGCGATTTTTTGAGTGAAATATTGATACTTCATGTTGACAGTGCAGGAGAGGATTTATATAAAAAACTGGTAGAGGTAATAAAAGAGAGTGGTCATAATATACAGAAAGTGGCGATAGAAAGCTGTTTGCCACTTCAATTTGATAGTTTAAGAATCCTACCAGACAGACATCAGGTATTTCAGGGGAGTAGGGAAATTGTATTAACAATGAAGGAATTTCAAATACTTGTACTGCTTGCACAAAATAAAGGTCGAGTATTTAGTAAAGAGCAGATATATAATGTCGTTTGGCAGGAGCTGTACTCTGGAGATTGCAATATTGTTATGAGCCATATCCATAATATTAGAGAAAAGATAGAGGTCAATCCGAGCGAGCCTGTTTACATACAGACAGTGTGGGGCGTGGGTTATCGGTTCAATAAAAATTTATACAATGGTCTGTGATGGAAATATTTTGGATCGTTGTCATTATGTTTAAGATGATAAACAGATAAAAACAAGGCGGCAGATGCGTTGAGAGAGCCGTCTTGTTTTTGCAGAAAAATTCAGAAATAATCCAGAGATAATCAAAATGTTTAAGGTATCCTATTCTTTGGGATGTTTGTATGTCCGAAGATAGGCTTCCACAATAGCGAGTATCGTTGTAATTTGTTCCTCCGTACATTGTGACAGATAGACCAGCAGACGCTTGTAATCGAGATTGTCTGCCGGGGCATCTGGATAGAAAAACGGATCGGCGGAAATATGTAAGGCTTGTATGAGCTGCCTTAGCTTTTCAATGCTTGGCACGTTTCCATGATTTTCGATTTCCTTGATATAGCGGGAGGAAACGCCGGATTTTTCAGCCAGTTCTTCATAGGTCAGCTTCTGGTCGGTTCTGGCTTTCTTCAGACGGAATCCCATTTCCTTGTCAATTTTCTTTTTTCTTGCCATATATGCACCTCCATGTATAGTGTATATTGCACATTTTACTTTTAAAATGCACTAATAAATCACTTTATCAGAGGGGCATAATGCACATAGAAGAATAAAAAGACTTTGGATATTGCATATAAAAAAACGCAGTATCCAGAGGTTTTTTGCGTGAATTTTTATCCTTTGGGTACGTTCAGGGGAATTTATGTGTTCTGAACGGTCTGAGGGATATTTTTTTGACTTTTTGAACCTGTCCGGCTTCTGGCGTGGAAAGGCTCTTTTATAAGGTGTTTTACAGGCAGTAAGACAGGATACACCCTGACAAGTGAATTATACGCTCCCGTAGCGTGTGGAAAAAACAGAATAGCAGATATGAATAACGTCCAGCGGGCATTTTGCCTGTCCGGGCGTTTTTTATATACAAAATTTTTCAACAAATTTTGCACCCACCCGAACATCAGCCTACCGCTATTTGGCAGATACAACGGAAAGGGAAAAGGCGTATGCCTTTGTCACGTCACAGCGGGGGAGGAGGTGAACTCGTATGAAGAAACCTTCTCACCATGATGAAATGACGGTCAGGCATCGCTTTGACCGCCTGTGCCAGATGTCGCTGAAAGGCGAAGCAATCAATTATTACAGGCACATGGATTACCGCAGGGAACATGAAGCCATGTTTTCTGAACTGTCTGAAAAGGAGCTGAACCAGTTGTTTGTTATGGATGAATACGGAGTGGAAAACAGCCATTTTACAGTGCATGGATATGACATTGAGGTGAAAGACACCCTGATTGCGGAAGCGTTGCAGGCACTTTCGGAGAGGAAGCGGAATGTAATACTGCTTTCGTATTTTCTGGAAATGAGCGATGCGGATATAGCAAGGGAGATGAACCTTGTCCGCAGCACAGTCCATGAACACCGGACACGCTCACTTGAGATTTTAAGGAAGATTATGGAGGGAAAAGCAGATGAAACAGAGATGTAAGAACAGAGAAGAAAAGAATTTGTTGCCTTTCCATATCATTAAGGCAGCATCAGAAGGCGATGTACTGGCAATCAACACAGTCCTGAAGCATTATGAGGGATACATAATTACCCTGTCCACCCGGAAGATGTATGACGAGGGAGGGCGGCTTCATTATTGTGTCGATGAAACACTGCGCCGGAGGCTTGAAACAAAGCTAATCACAAAGATACTGGCGTTTGAAGCGGTATAAAGGGCGGCTTGCTGCCCTTTTCCATAGCTGACAGGATTTACAGCGGTGTACCTTGAAAATTGAATATACAATAACCTCACAGGACGTGAGAAACTGTGGAGCTACGCAGCAGATACGCTATGACTGTCTGTTCCGGTAAGGAATTGAAAGTGAAGAAGCATCTGATGATGTTGAAGCAAAGGCACGAGCGAAAAAATATCAGTGTTGGAGTAGAAAACTTCCTATACAGGAAGAGGGGATTCTATTGGCGAAGAAACAGTTTCGTGATAATGATACTTCTGGCGAAAGTCAGTCACATAGAAAAGATGATGGTGCAAGTCCAATGTGGGCAGGTTTCCCGCCTGTCACCTGTGAGGATATTTTTAATATGTTTATCAATGAAAGTTTATCTTACAGACGAATTTTCATTGATAAACATATCAAAAAATAATGATTTGGCGTGGGACATGATACATATAGGACAAGCAGATGTCAATATAATGGAATGTGGAAAAGTGAAAGAGGTGTATGTATATTGAGCATAGAAGAAATGAAAAATGTGGATGTAAGGACAGTAAAAAGGGAGGAACTTGCAGATATAAGAGAAGTGGAAGTAAATAAAAGGAAAAGCCGGGAAGGACAGATTAAGGACTATCTCGAACAGATTAAGAATCCTTACTGTTATAGATATGGGGAATATGTTGTTAAGATTGGCTTTGAGGATACAACAGTGACACTTACGGATCGGCTGCAGGAGCTGATATTAAAAACTGCCAGTGCAATGTGAAACTTTCACAAGTGAAATTGCGTATTTCTTCATTGGACAAAAGCGGGAATCTGTGCTAAACTATATTCAGGACTAAATTCATATGTGGAACCCTGATTTTATGGTTTGTCAGCACTATAAAATTAGGAGGAAGCGGTATGGGTGAATACATTTCATACATATCTTATTTGGCTGCTGTGTACCTGCGTCTGTCAAAAGAAGATGAAGATTTGCGGGAGAGCAAGGACAAGAAAGAAAGCAACAGCATCGCCAATCAAAAGGCATTGATATTAAAAGCAATAGAATCTATGCCAAATGTTACCCTTTATGACATTTATATAGATGATGGATTTACAGGACTTAATTTTGAACGTCCAAGTTTTCAGCGTATGTGCCAGGATATTTACGATGGTAAGGTGAATATGGTCATTGTTAAGGACTTGTCAAGGTTAGGACGTGATTACATTGATTCTGGACGCTATGTGAAAAAAATTTTCCCGTCCTATCATGTCCGGTTTGTATCTGTACTGGATCATTTTGACAGCCTGACAGCTACGCAAAGCGATGTAAATCTGCTGATTCCGGTCAAAAATTTTGTAAATGATAATTATAGCCGGGATATATCTGGCAAAGTGAGAAGTCATCAGGAGGTTATGCGTGAAAGCGGGCTGTATATCGGCGCTCATGTTGCATACGGCTATAAAAAACTGGAAACGGACAGGAATAAAATCATACCAGATGAATATGCGGCTGATATTGTACGCAAGATTTTCGACTGGAAGTTGAAAGGTATGAGTTCGGCGGCAATCGCTGAAAAACTCAATGAACTTGGTGTAGCAGCGCCTTCCGAGTACAAAAGACAACTTGGGGGAAATTATAAATGCGGTTTTCAGAAAAATGCAAAAGCAAAATGGTCGGCGGTATCTATTAACCGCATATTAAAGAACAAGATTTATATAGGTGTGCTTGAACAGGGAAAACGTGAAAAAGTCAATTATAAGCTGAATAAGGTTATAGAAAAGCCGGAAACAGAGTGGGCGGTAAAAGAAAATACCCATGAAGCGATTATCAGTAAGGCGGATTTTGAAAATGTGGCAAAACTCTTAAATCTTGACACCCGTAAATCTCCGGATGAAGAAACTTTGTTCATGCTGTCCGGTTTGATGTTCTGTGGGGAATGTGGCAGGAGTATGGTCAGACGTTGTAACCGTTATAAAGCGAAACAGAACATATACTATATATGTGCCACTTATAATAAAGGAAAAGGGTGCAGCCGCCACAGCATAAACCAGTCAGTGGTAGAAGATATACTGCTGGATGCAATCAAAAGGCATATTGAACACGTTGCCAAACTGGATGAACTTTCGACTTTAATGAAAGAGAATGAAGCCTGTTATGATGATGTGGTGGCGAATGACCGGGAAATCCTTGCTAAGTATCAAGAGCTGGAACAGTGTAAGAAGGTGGAAATGGCTTTGCACAGAGATCTGGCGGCAGGGATTATTTCCATAGATGAATATGAGCAGTTTAAAGAAAATTTTGCTCGTAAGTCCGCAGAGATAGAGGAAACAATCAGAAAATTGCAGGCGGAGATAGAAACAGTTTTTAAAGAAGGACTGTTTGCGAATGAATGGATTGATACATTTACGAAAAAAGGAAATATCACATCGTTAGATAGAAGTATCGTTCTGTCATTAGTGGAGAAAATTACTGTTTATGAAGAAAACAGAATTGAGATCACCTTTAAGTATCAGGATGAATACGAAACCTTATGTAAAATTACAAGTAGTATTGCCTGCAATCCTACTGGGCACATTCCGGCATCTATGAAGGGGGTGGGCATCAATGGCTAGGACAGCGGACAGGTATAGAAAGAACTATGTTAAAACAAAGAAAACTGACAAAGTATATCAGGTTGGAGATTATTTAAGGCTATCGGTGGACAGTGACTATACAGGGAGCGACTCCTTAGAAAATCAAAGAAAGCTGGCACAGGAATATATAAGTAGACGTCCTGACCTGAATATAGTAAGAGAATATGTTGATGATGGGAAAACAGGAACAGATTTTTCACGTCCGGCATTTAGCCGGATGATAGCAGATATGAAAGCAGGAATCATTGACTGTGTGATTGTCAAGGATTTATCCCGGTTTGGAAGGGAGTACATAGAAGCCGGCAATTATATTGAGAAGGTATTTCCGTTCTTAGGTGTGCGCTTTATATCCATTGTTGACAGGTATGATAGTGCTGATGCAGATTGCAGCAGAGAACTTTTGCTTATTTCTCTTAAAAACCTTATGCATGAGATGTATGCAAGGGATATTTCCAAGAAAGTAGGAAGCACCTTTCGGACGAAACAGGAAAAAGGGATGTTCTATCGCAGTGCTACGATTCCTTATGGATATAAGATGAATGGAAGTGGTACGAATTATATGATCTGTGAGCAGACAGCTCCGATTGTACGGGAGATATTTAAACAGTGCGGCGAGGGGATTTCTAATTATGCAATAAGCCGATGGCTGTATGATAACCATGTTTATACACCACAGCAATATGCTTTGACAGGCAGTGTATATAGGAAGCCGGAAGAAGAGCTGAAAATATGGCATTGTTCTACAATTAAGCGGCTTCTGGAAAACCCTGTTTATATCGGAAGGGTTATAAGACATCAATCAGAGCAGAGCTTTTTTGCGGGGAAAAAGGCAAGTCCAGTACCGGAACAGGAGCAGATTGTTATTGAGAATAACCATGAACCGATTATTGAAAAGTCGATGTTTGAGATTGTCCAGAAGATACTAAGTCAGACAAAGGATAAAAAAACCGAATCTGCCTGTGAACGCCAAACGGTTGTATTTGAGAGAAATATATTTCAAGGGAAGCTGTTCTGCGGCTCTTGTAAGGCAAATATGGTCAGGGTAGGCGCTTATCGCTCTGTCAATGGGGTAAAGGAGCAATACAAGATTTTTAAGTGCAGTACTCATAGAAATCACTGCGATTTATGTGATACAAGGTGGATTGCAGAGGACTTGCTGTGTGATATTCTGTATGGCACGATACGCAGGCATTTGAGTTTGATAAAAGGGATAAAGAAAAAGATAGAAAAAGATATTCGTTATTCCTTTGAAGAAAATCTGAAACAGACAGAATGGAAAAGACAAAAGATTGTGAGTACAAAGAACCTATTGGAGCAAGAGTATATGCAGAAATATTCAGATTATGCGGAAGGAAGTATCTCACAGGCGGCATTTCTGCAATATAAAAGTACCTATCATGAGAAAATAGAACTATGCGGGAAACAGGAGAATGTTTGTGCTAAAGAGGTAAAAGGGATAAAGAAGTGTCAGGCGGCTTTGCAAAAACTATTGTCGGACTGGCTTTGCTTTCAGAATACAAGGAAATTGACGGAAACAATGGTAGAAATCTGTGTTGACAGAATAGAGCTTTTTACTGATAACCGGGTGGAAATAAAGTTAAGGTATCAGGATTGCTTTTCGGTTCTTGATAGTTGGATGCAAAAGGAGGTGTGATTTTATGCTGTTTATGATTCTGGCACTGTATTTAAGGCTGTCAAAAGAAGATGGTGATATGGTTGATGAAAGCAATAGTATCACAAATCAAAGGCTCATTCTACGCAAGTTTGTGGAGCAAAAACCGGAATTTGCGGGTTTTGAGATAAAGGAATACATAGATGACGGATTCAGCGGTAAAAATTTTGAAAGACCGGGGGTTCAGGAACTATTGGAAGATGTAAAATCCGGTAAAGTGTCCATTATCATTGTGAAGGACTTCTCACGCTTTGGAAGAAACCATATTGAAGTCGGTAATTACATTGAAAAGATATTTCCATTATTGGATGTTCGATTTATCGCTGTCAATAACAGCTTTGACAGCAAAGACTATAAAGGAACGACACCAGATATGGATGTTGCGTTTGAGAATCTGATGTATGATTATTTTAGCGAAGAAAACTCTGTTAAAATTAAAAATGACCTGATGGGAAGGCGTAAGAGAGGAAAATACCTTGCTACATTTGCGGCGTTTGGTTATAAAAAATCGCCTACTGACCATAACCGTATAGTAATAGATGAGGAAGCGGCGGCTATTGTACGCATGATTTTTGAGAAGTATGCAGAATGTGGAATTAAGGCGGAGGTGGCGAGGTATTTAAACCAGAAAGATATTCCTACGCCACAAATCTATG
This sequence comes from uncultured Acetatifactor sp., assembly GCA_910580225.1. Classification (GTDB taxonomy): domain Bacteria; phylum Bacillota; class Clostridia; order Lachnospirales; family Lachnospiraceae; genus Acetatifactor. The sequence goes on along the minus strand of CAJTXE010000023.1, from coordinate 53,888 downwards.
CAGTGAAAAGCGGCAGCACCTACCAATGGAAATATCAGGGCGAAAAAAAGGTGTGGAATGGCTCTATCATAGGAAGAATTTTGAAAAATGAGATATATGTGGGAAATACAGTTTTTCACAAAAAGGAAACTATTGAGGTCGGTTCAAGAAGAACGAAATGCCTGTCGAAAGATGAATGGGAAGTCTGCGAAGGCACACATGAACCAATCATATCAAAGGAATTATTTGAATATGTGAACAGCATGGATGCCCGGACAAGCAGCATAAAAAAACTGGCAGATCGAGAAAATTTAGATAAGACGGTATATTGTGAGGGAGAAAAGAGAAAAAGGGGAAGTGCGGATTCGCCTGTTAAGGGATTGGTAAAGTGCGGTGGATGCAGACACAATATGCAGCGTCGAAGCAGATTAAATGCGTCTTATTATTGCAGATATTACTATGAAACGAAGCAGGAGGGATGTTGCCCGGAGAATGTCAAGGAAACGGAACTCATAGCAGTTGTTTTGTCAGCAATCAGGAATCAGGCAATGCTGGCAGGGGAAATGGGAAGGTTACAGGATTTATATAACAATCAGTTCCAGGAGCGTGTCAAGGCGGATCAGGAGCAAAAGGAGCAGCTTCAGGAACAGATTCAAAAACTTACAGATAGCAATTTTTCACTGTATGAAAGCTATGCAAAAGGTGAGATTGATGCTGACTGTTTTTTACAGAAAAAAGAAAATAACAATAAGCAGATAGAAATATATGAAGCAGAACTTAGGGCTTGCCATTCAAAAGAAACAGCAGTACCGGATGAAAAGTCTGATTTGTTAAACTTGTTAAAAGGAAAAGAAAATCTAACAGACCTTACAAAAGAGGTTGTCAGACAGCTTGTAGATGCGGTTTATGTATATGGCGGCAACCGGGTTGAGGTTGTCTTTAAGTTTCAGGACAAAAGCGTGGAAACATTGAAAAATTAAGGTTTTTATGATATTATAAGGACAGGAGAATAGGATATGACAAATGAGCAGAAAAGGGAAGAGAAACAGAAGCTGCTTTTAGAACGCTTACAGGAAATGAGTTATTTTGATGACGAATTTATGACAAAATGTCTGGAAGATTATTCCAAAGGGGTAGAACTGATGCTACGCATTATTATGAATGATGCAAAGTTAGTTGTAAAAGAAGCACAGGTACAGGCGGTAATAAAGAACCTGCAAGGGCGTTCTATCAGAATGGATGTTAAGACAAATGATGTGTCAAAGAAACAGTACGATGTAGAACTGCAACGAGCCGACAGTGGGGCAAAGCCGAAACGTGCGAGATATAACAGCAGTTTAATGGATGCAAATTCCATTCTTCCGGGAGATGATACGGAAATGCTGGCGGAAACGTATGTGGTATTTATTACAGAGAATGATGTGCTTGAAGGTAATCTCCCGATTTATCATATTGACAGGACAATTCAAGAAACAGGGGCGTTGTTTAATGATAAAGCACATATTATATATGTAAACGGAGAGATTAAAGATGATACACCATTAGGGCGGTTGATGCATGATTTAAGCTGTGCTGATCCAGACGATATGAATTATAAGGAATTAGCAGATCGGGCAAGATATTTCAAGAAAGATGAGGAAGGACGAAAAATTATGAGTAAAATCATGGAGCAGCTTTTAAATGAAGAAAAAATTGAAGCAGCAAAGCGTATGCTGGAAAGAGGAAAAATGACAAAAGAGGAAATTGCAGAGGATTTAGATTTGCCATTGAGTGTAGTGGAAAGACTTGAGAATGATTTACAACTGGCATAATGAATTTTGCGGTGGATTGTGAAAGCAGGAACTCATGAAACGGAGAAATCCTGCTTTTATTATATTGATTTTCTTGTTTTGGTATTATTCAACAATAAGAGAAAGGAAAAAACCATTATTACAAGATATTTTTCACAAAGTTCGTGTCACTAACTTGACACAAGGGGGTTTAAAGGCCATGGAGGAACTGGCAAAGCTGGAGGCGGAGCGGGGGAATCCGGAGTATCTGGAGGAGGAAAATGGGGAAGGGGACATCCGCGGAGAAAGGGCTGCCCGAGGAGCAGGGAATATCCGGGGAGGGGCTGCCCGCAGGGATAGGGATACCCGGGAACAGATTTATATGCAGACGGCGGCAGGAAGGAGCTTAAAGGGATCCGGGGCAGGAGAAAGCTTCCGAAGGCAGGAGAATGCAGGCCGGGGCGACCGGGGAAAGGGCGCGGGCAGGCGGGCCAGCAACGAGATGTGCATCTTTCTGATTCTCAATATTTCCTCCCTGCAGCTGATTCCGGTGAACATGATTGCCTATCGCAGCCAGTACGGCAGCGCCAATCCCACGGCCATCATTGCGCCCGCCATAGCGGCCACGCTGGTAAGCACCCTGGTGGCCATCGTGTACTGCAAAATCAAGGATTATTCCGCAAGGACAGGTATGGGTGGAAGCCGAATGGGCGGAAACGGCACGGGTCAAAACCATAAGGGCGGCAGGGCGGATCTGAAAGCCAGTGAAATCCTCCGGATGCCCGGCAGAGACAACATGTCGAAAGCCAGATTATATGCACCTGCGGATCTGAGAGCAGATAAAGCTGGGCGAATGTCTGGCGGAAGCATGGAGTTCTGCAGGACTGACACAACTGTCGGAATGGTATTAAAAAGATGGAAGGGCAGGGGGAAAGCGGTATGAATGCACTGGCGCATCTTTCGGACATTGTAATCCCCATCCTGATCTTTTTTATTGTGGGCTATGGAGTTGTCTCCGGGGTAAAAGTATATGAAACCTTTCTGAAGGGAGCAAAGGACGGGCTGGAGATTGTGGTGGACATTGTGCCCACGCTCATCGGTCTGCTGGTGGCGGTGGGGATGCTGCGGGCCTCGGGTTTCTTCGAGATGCTGGGGACGCTGCTTGGCCCTGCGGCTGCAGCCGTAGGTTTGCCGGCCCAGCTGCTGCCGCTGCTGGTGGTGAAGCTGTTCTCCTCCTCTGCGGCTACCGGGCTGGTGCTGGACATCTTCCGCACCTCCGGGCCGGACTCCTATGCGGGGATGCTGACCTCCATTCTCATGAGCTGTACGGAGACGGTGTTCTATACCATGAGCGTGTATTTTCTGGCGGCCAGGGTGACCAAGACAAGATTTACTCTGACGGGAGCGCTGCTGGCCACCCTGGCGGGGACGGTGATGAGCGTGGTACTGGCCGGGTGGATGGGATAAAAATGCCCTATCATCCATACAACCAGTTTTGAGGAACAACCATATTATGGCTGAGAGGTAAACGGGATTTTTGCGGCAAACTGATAATTATAGTCTCCTCGCTCCATTGTAGTTTCATACAGCAGGTCATAGTCGGGAGTCACTGTGATGGTATTGCTGCCGGCAGGAGTATTTATTGTAATGGGAGCAAACAGATCTAACATATCGTTATTGAGCAGAAAGGTAACTTCTCCCGGGATGGAACATTCCTCCACGTTGATGGAATTTGTCTCCGTGTCGTAGGAGACAATGATTTTTCCCTCCGTAATATGGCTGTCTGCCTGCAGCCAGTAAAAGCTCTCTTCGGTTCGTTTCTCTGCACGTTGGGAGAGGTCCCATACCACTCTCTCGGGAAGAGGATTGCGAACATATTGTTCCATAAGCCTGATGGCGTTGGTGTCTGTCTCAATGACAGAACTGTCTCCGGAGTCCAACCATGCCCCACTGTCTGCCATTACCGTCTGGTTTTGCACAGAGTAATCGGGGAAATTATGTCCCTGCCCCTGATGAACATAGGTATTATGTATATATCCACCCCCCAGTTCTGCCTGATACTCATCCAAAAGTTTGCCGTATTGGGCTGTAACGGTATTTCTTTCATAGTCAGTGTCGTTTTCCCCCACTTGAAGCTGTAACGGCATATTGTACAGGTTCCACAATGGCAGTCCATTGGGGTGTCCGGCAGACATATTGGCTGAGGCAAAGCGATCGGGCATTTTGGCCACAATGGCATAAACTCCGTCTCCGCCTGCAGAAAAACCCGTCAGATAAACCCGGTTGGGATCTACATCATAGAAAGCGATCATATTTTCTATAAGCCTGTCATAAAGAGGGTAGGATTCCGGGTTAAAGTGGCAGTCCCAGGTATCCCGTACTCCTCTTGGATTTACATAAATGCCATTCTCCACGCTGTTTCGATAGTAGGATGCCATCTGCACCCATTGACTGTCGTTCAGATCAGGGGTGTCGCTCTGTCCGCCTCCGTGAAGTGCGATAAAAAGCGGATAACCGGATTCATCAGGCTCACCTTTGACAAAAAATCCGTATTTCATGGTAGCATCATCGAATGTCATGGCACGATTTTCAACTTCCTCTATTCTGATCTTATCGTTTTTTACTTGATTCAGATATTCATGCCAAATGTATTTTCGAGCATTTTCGATATCGTCATTGTCTTTCAGGGAAGCCGGTTTCGTATAGGGATTTGGAGCTTCATTTTCATGAATGGATTCTTCCGAGTTTTGCTCTTCAACGGAACTGTCCTCGTGAGAATTTTCGCTGGATGCATTTTCGGAGGTCGGTTGGGGGCTGTTTTCCACGGCATCACTCTCTGTTGCTTTTTCGGCACATGCTGTCAACAACAGACAGATGGGGAATGCCAGCATCAACGTTCCTCTTTTCTTCATTAGATAGTTCATTTTCGTGTCCTCCTGTTAAGTGAATTCCTTTTGATGCGCTGACAGGTCATCTGTTTTATTGTGCACTACTTTATAGGTTTTGTCAAGAACCGGCATTCAACACGGATTTCCGAAATGATTCTGCCTGGGCATTGCAAAGACGGTGAGGTGTAAGTGTTTATCAGACGCAGGCAAAGCGGTATCAGTAAGATTTAAAGTGAATTGTAATTGCACCGGGTTTTGCGGGGTGATATAATCATTATGTGAACAGGTCTAAGTCAGAAAATTGATTTTAAAATCAGCCGTGTGAAATTAGCATGAGAATTCATGTTTGCCAGACAGAGAATACAAGTAATTTTCTGTCTGGCAATATAGGAGCATAAAGTGAAAACTGTTAAAAATATTCGATTTTTATTTGGAGTTTTATGGAAAAAGAATAAAAGATATTTTTGTGCTGTGGCGGTGACTTTTGTGCTGCCTGCCGTTATAAATCTGGTCCAGGTGACATTTCCGAAAGGCATATTGGAAGCCCTGGAGAGGCAGGATGTTACAGGTACGGGAATTTTGGCCGTTTCCATGTGTGTATTGGTCTTTTGCATGGAAACCATTTCTTCCTTTGCCGAATACAAAAAATATAGCTGCACCGGAGACTTTGACATTGCGCTGAACAGGCTGCTGGCAGAGGCAGCGGCGAAATGGCCTTACGAAAAATTTGAGGAGTTTGCCTCGAGAGAAAGATATCATTTTGCGGTTATGTGTATTAAGGAAGGAACGGCAGATGCCGTGATAGGATGCATGGCTGCGATAGTGGGGAGCATGCTGTCGCTTTTTTCGTTATTGTACATTTCTCAAATAGTTGTATGGTGGCTGTGGATAGTGATCGGTCTGTCCATTGCGGTTATCATCGGATGTGAAATTTACAGAGCAAATTATGACTATAAAAGTTATGAAGAATACAGCGCTGTTGATATGTGTATGCTCTATGCCCGTGATGTTCTAACCTGGAAGGATTTTGCAAAGGAAAGCAGGCTCTTTTCCATGTATGATTACATCAGCAGTACAGCAAACCATTACATTGATTTGCTATCGTCTTTACAGTCAAAACGTGCTGTAAAGACCTTTAAAGCCTATTTTCTCAGCTGTGTATTTGACTTCATACAGCGGATAGCGGTTTTTGGATATATTGCATATGAGGCTTATTCCGGCAGAATATCGGTTGCGGATTTTTCCATGCTCACGTTGGCTCTGATTACGATTTCGGCGTTGTGTATTCATATTGCAAAGAATATCATACATGTGGGCGAAACGGCGAAATACATAGAGGCATATGTGCACATAATCAGGGATAGGGAAACGCCTGACAGGAAAGAGAAGCTGGAGGGAAACAGCAGCGGCAAGCTGGATTTAAGGTTCGAGCATGTAAACTTTTCCTATCCGGGAGCGAATTTCAGAGCCCTTGAAGATATTTCCTATACTTTTGAAGCTGGCAAAAAATATGGTATTGTAGGCGCTAACGGAAGTGGGAAGACAACCTTTATTAATCTGCTGACAGGTATGTATTCGCCGACTTCAGGAAGCATATCCTGCAACGGCCGGAAAATGTCGGAAGTTTCAGGTGAATCCTGGAGAAAAATGTTTTCCGCAGTATGTCAGGATTTTAATATCTATGCTTATACGGCGGAAGAGAATGTAACCATGTTTCAAAATGATAAACCAGACAATGTCAGGGAAGCTCTGGAACGGGCAGGAATCAGCTGGATGGATGAAACGGGATATCTGACATCAGAGTATGAACAGGGACGGGAACTGTCTGGAGGGGAAGCGCAGAAGTTGGCGGTTGCCCGTGCGATTTACAGGGACGCAGGCATTTTTGTATTTGATGAACCCACGGCGGCATTGTCTCCTACAAGCGAACAGGAACTATATGAAAGTGTTTTTCGGGAAATGAAGGATAAGACAGTATTTTTTATTTCTCATCGTCTGGCCAGCTGTCGTATGTGTGATGAGATCCTGGTGTTTGAAGAGGGAAAAGTTGTGGAGAGCGGCGGACATGAAAAGTTGATGAAGGAGGGCGGTTTATATGCGGAAATGTATCATGCCCAGGCTTCTCTGTACGGGAAATAGCAGAGAGCTGTTTTATAAATGGAGGAGTTGAGAAAGGTAAATAAAAAGCTGATGGATGATACATTCAAGGAATTAAGAAAGTCAGAAAAAAATCCAAGAATGGAAAGTTAGGGAATGTAAAAGTCAGGAAAGTGTAAAACACGAGGGAGCATAAATATGAAGAAAAGCAGCAAATGGCAGGATATTTCCGGGCTTATTGCAGATTCTTTCAGAATGTCCAGGGCAAATTATGTTGTGCTGACGTTTTCGGCGGTTGTGGAATCCGCAAGGTCGATTTTTCAGATGATGATACCGGCAATGCTGATAGATAAAATAACGGGGGCCGATGCGTTCGGGTCCGTAATGAATGCGGTCTTTTTCTATGCGCTGATTGTATTGCTGGCAGATGCCTCAAAGAAGGCTCTGTCCCTGTTCAGCACGGCGTTCGGATATAAAGCAGGAAACAGGGCGGCGTTGTCTGTCGGGCAGAAGGGAATGCGTATTGACTATGGCGGCTGGGAGGATACGGAGACCTATGAGGGGATGCTGAGAGCGGTACGAAACACATGGGTATTTCAGAATATTACAGATTTGCTGTGTGAAAACTGGATTGCTTCTATCATAACGTTGGTGCCGGTTTTGTACATTTTTTCTTATGTGGATGTTTTTTTGCTGCTGCCTCTGTCAGGTCTGCTTATACTGGAAGTATTCTTGGAGAAGAAGACAGACAAAAGGGTTTACGGCCTGGAAGAAGGCCGGGCAGCAGATGAGAAAAAGCTGCATTATGATGAAAAGGTTATGACGGATTTGAAATATGGAAAAGAAATAAGGCTATATGGCGCTATGGAAGCAGTAGTAAAAAAGTATGAGGAGTCCAGACAGAAGGTATTCTGTTCTTTAAAGCAACAGAAGAAGGCGGAAATCCTGTTTCGGGTTTCTGCTTCTGCCATAGCATGTGCGGAAGCAGTGCTGATATATCTGGCCGCGATCAGGGAGTATGGAAAAGGGGCTGTGACAATTTCCTTTTTTCTGCTGTTTGTAGGCGCGATACGGCTGTTTACAGAATCGGTAAAAAGTATTGCGGAGAATTTTGAATGGGTGAGAGAGCTGGCGGATTATTATGGCGATTACAGAAAATTTATGGAAAAACAGGAAGGTTTTTTGGCTGCCGGAGGGAAGAAGGATGCGGTGCAGGTTCCTTTTGCCATTGAGTTCAGAAATGTAAGCTTCCGCTATCCAGGTACGGAAGAATACGTTCTAAAGAATATTAATTTAGCTTTTCCCTATGGGAAAAAAATCGCCATAGTAGGTGAAAACGGCGCAGGGAAAACCACCCTGGTAAAGCTGCTGCTGCGGTTGTATGATGTTACGGAAGGGGAGATTCTGGTAGGAGGAATCAACATCAAGGAGATAGAGTATTCGGCTTATCTCAAGCTATACGCCGCAGTATTTCAGGATTTTAAGCTGCATTCTTATTCTATCCGGGAAAATATTGCCTTTCAGGAGAGCGGGAAGGATGAATTGATCTGGGAGCTGCTGAGGCGACAGGGGCTTGATGGGGCTGTGAAGCAGACTAAAAAAGGGTTGGATACATTTCTGACAAAGGAGCTTGACCAGGAGGGAAAGGATTTTTCCGGCGGCGAGAAGCAGCGTCTGGCGATGGTAAGAGCTTTATATCGAAATTCACCGTTTTTTGTATTGGATGAGCCTACAGCAGCCATCGATCCTTTGGCGGAGCTTCGATATTTTGAGAGTCTGAAGGAGGAGACGAAGGACAGAACGGCAGTTTTTATTACACACAGAATGGCCAGTACAAAATTTGCTGATATTATCGTAGTGCTTGATCAAGGTAAAGTGGAAGAAACCGGGGACTTTGATACATTGATCAACAGCGGAGGTATATTTGAAAGATTATTCAATATACAGGCTTGCTATTATATGTGATAGGATAAGGAGAAGTTGTATGTAATGAACAGACAGTACGGCAAAGCGCAAAATAGTTATGTCTTATAGATATGGGGCGCACAATATCCATGGAAGAGCATGAGGAGGAAGCCCATGAGAATAATGGGGAAAAAGAAGCGTATCTTAATTGCAGATGATGAGCCGGGAATGATACAGCTGTTAAAGGATTATTTTGAGCTGCAGGATTATGAGGTGATAGAGGCGTCCAATGGGCTGGAGGTATTAGAGCAGCTGGACAAGGATCCGGATATTATATTGCTGGATGTAAATATGCCTATGCTTGACGGGTTTGAGGTGTGCGTGAGGATTCGTGCCGATGTTTCATGCCCCATCGTGTTTTTGTCTGGGAGGGTAGGGGAAGCAGACAGAATCAGGGGGCTGATGTTGGGCGGGGATGACTATATACTGAAGCCTGTCAGTATGGAAGAGCTGGGAGCAAGGGTGAATGCACATCTCCGCAGGGAAGAGCGCAGGAGGACGGAAAGGACAGTCAGAAGATTTGGCGGTCTGGTGATTCATTATGAAGAACGCAGTGTATGTTACAGGAAGCAAATCCCGCTTTCTGTAACAGAATGCGGCGCAGAGGACGCGGAGTATGAAGAGGTGCCGCTGAATCTGACGAAGACGGAGTATGGAATTGTAGAGGTGTTGTCTCTGCATGCCGGGCAGGTATTCAGCAAGGAGCAGTTATATGAAATGACTCGGGGATATGACGGGGGTGCTGATAGTGCGATTATTATGGAGCATATACGAAGGATACGAAATAAAATAATGAAATATACGAATTACCAATATGTAGAGACAGTGTGGGGAGTGGGATATCGATGGATTGGTTAGAGGAAAAGCAGCAGGGAATTTTTCAGAAAGTATGGAGGGATACGGGTAAAATATAGAGAAACTTTGGAGATTCTTCATTTTTTGTAGGGAAAATGTAGGGATTTATCTTTTACCATATCAGCAATCGGAGCAGAGACGGTAGCATCAGTAAAGGGCAGGGCTTTGTGTTCCGAAGCGACTTTATATTAGGAGGAGAAGGTATGTCCGCTACAATTGAAGTAAAAAATCTGAATCAATACTATGGTAAAAAGCAGGCTTTAAATGATGTGAATCTTACGATTCGTACCGGTATGTTCGGACTTCTCGGGAGAAACGGGGCAGGGAAAACAACATTGATGAAGGTGATTGCAACGCTGCTGCCGCGGTCTGAAGGAGAAGTGACCGTATGCGGAAAAAGTACGCTGAAGGCGCCGGAGGTCCGAAGAATTGTTGGGTATCTTCCCCAGGATTTTTCCATGTATCCCAATATGTCGGTGTACGAGGCCATGGATTATATGGGAGTGCTGTCCGGATTAAGCAGGGAACAACGCAGACAAAGAATTCCTGAGCTGCTTCTTCGTGTGAATCTTCAGGATGACAGGCGGAAGAAGGTGAGGGCACTGTCCGGCGGGATGAAGCGGCGTCTCGGCATAGCGCAGGCAATTCTGCACGATCCGGAAGTTTTGATTGTAGACGAACCTACAGCAGGGCTTGACCCGGAGGAGCGGGTCCGATTCCGTAATCTGCTGTGTGAGATTGCAGAGGACAGAATCGTGATTCTGTCTACCCATATTGTTGGAGATATTGAGGCAACCTGTGAGGAGATTGCTGTTTTGGATGGAGGAAAGGTGATTTATCGGGGAACAGTGGCGGATCTGATCGCCATGACGGAGGGGAGAGTCTACTCTGCTGAGATCGACAAACGGGAGCTGGATGATCTGAAGAGTGCATATGTTGTGACAAGTATGCTTACCCTGGGGAATCATGTGATGGTACGCTTCCTTGCGGAAGAATTTCCTTTTTCCTCCGCAAAAGCATGTGAAGCAGGGGTGGAGGATGCCTATATATACCTGATGCAGAAGGAAAGGGGGGAGTCGGTATGTTAGGGCAGCTGTTTATCAAAGAATGCAGACAGACGACAAGGAGTCTTATATTCTGGCTCATCGTGCTGATTCTGGTCTGGATTTATGCCAGCCAGCTGGGGGAGACGGAGATTAAAAACGAGCCGATGCCGGGGCAGGAGAGCTACGGGCTGCAGATCAGTCAGGATCCGGAGCTTATCATGAGAAGCACATTGAAGCTTCTGACAGAGGAATATTTTCAGGGGAACTACACGACTTATCCCGTTGGCTTCTATAAAAATGTCACGCTGAATGAGGAGGAGAATCGGAGGATCGGGGAGATTCTGGAGGCGACAGCAGGAATCGGCAGCAGAGAAGAGGCAGGCCGCATGGTAGAGGCGTGGTATGGCGCTGACTCGGAGATTTGCCTGGAGCCGGCGGAAGGCCTGACCTATGACCAGTTTAACAGGCTCATGGATGAGGTAGACGGCATTCTGGGCGGAGGCTCCAGCTACAGTGAGCAGAAGCGCAGGAGAAATGCCAAAGTTCCCATGACTTATGAAGATGCGGTTGAGGAATACAGGGAACTGATAGAAGAGGATAGACTGACGGGCGGGTACGCCAGGATGTTTTGCGATTATATGGGTATTTTTCTGGGAGTGCTGCCTGTTTTTCTGGCGGTGGCAAGGGGGCTCCGTGATCGGCGCGCCAGGATGCAGGAACTGATTTATACGAGAAAATGCTCTTCTCTGACCGTCATCACAAGCAGATATTTGTCTATGATTGTGATGCTGACGGTGCCGGTGCTTGCGCTGTCCATGGTTTTGCTTCAAAAGTGTATCATCTATGCCGGTGCGGCTGGGATTGGGGTGGATATGCTGGCTTTTGTCAAATATACCTGCGGTTGGCTGCTTCCTTCGATTATGATTGTGACAGCGCTTGGGATGCTCCTGACAGAGCTTACAAATACGGCTGTGGCAGTGCTGGTGCAGGGGGCCTGGTGGTTTATTGCCATGTTTACCGGTATCCACAGTCTGGGCGGGGGGCAGTATGGCTGGAGTCTGGTGCCCAGGCACAATACGGAGATGAACTGGCAGGGCTTTCATGACGGATTCGGACAACTTGCCGCAAACCGGGCTTTTTACGCGGCGGCAGCTCTGGTAATTGTTGCGCTGACCGCATTTGTGTATTCACAGAAAAGGAAAGGGAAATTGGGCGTCTATGGAAAGATATTGGCAAATCGAAAAAATGAATCTTAAATATCATATACCCGTACATGTTTTCGTCAGTATCCTGATGCTCCTAGTCTCCCCGCTTTTCATGGGGGTGGCGAATCTTGGGAGCCAGGATACGGCGAAGGTGCTGGAAATGTATGTGGCTCTGATCGGAATCGTGCTTCTTCCACCGGTGTTTCTGCCGGAGCAGGAGCACAATATCCGGGATCTGGTTTATACCAAATATCTAAACGGATCTACGGTGTATTTGGTACGGATTTTCGGGAATATATTGCTTCTGGGGATTCTGCTCGGGCTGTATATCGGGATGCTTGGGCTGAACAGATGTGAATTTCCGGCAGGGAGATATTTCTGCGGAACACTGGCGGAAATGCTGTTTCTGGGAGGGCTTGGGCTGTTTTTTTACGGATTGTGCGACAATCTGGTGGCAGGCTATATGCTGCCCATTGCCTATTATATAACGGCCATGGGCGGCGGAGAAAAATATCTCAAGATGTTCTACCCGTTTTCCATGGCAGGAGGAAGTTATGGGGAGAAGATCTGGCTGGCTGTGGGAGGTGTCGTGCTGGTTGGGGCTGGTGTGTGGCTGCGCTGCAGACGGGGGAGAAAAGAAAGCCAATGAGTATGGAGGAAAGAAAGATCAGCGCTCCATCCCGTTATTCCGGTATTCCAGCGGCGCTTTTCCATATTTTTTACGAAAAGCGCGGGTAAAATAAGAGTGGTTATGGAAACCGCAGTTTTCTGCAATATCGATTACTTTCAGCTTTGTCTCCGATAATTGTCTGGCTGCCAGTTCGAGACGATAATTGATCAGATAAGCGTTGAAGCTCATGCCGGTAAACTCCCGGAACAATTTCATAAAATGACTTTTCGAAAATCCGCATTTCTCTGCGGCCGTCTGTACAGAAATATCCTGGTCATAAGAGTGCTGCACATAATAAAGGGCATTTTTCAGCCGGCCGTAGGACAAAGGAGAAAAACCGCTCCCCTCAGCGGCAGTGCTATGTTGATTCAGGCAGTGGAGGATCAGAAACAGGCAGGACTTTACCAGTAATTCATGAGTGGAGTAACTGCTTCTGCGATGTTTTAGCAGGGAGGTAATACCGGGCGTTACTGCCTGGTTGAGGCAGGAACCGGCAGGATGAAAGTATTCTACGGTTCTTTCTCCGTTCAGAAAGGGGAGGACATATTTGACATAACAGGAATCACCTTCCGGGCCTGTGAAAAGGGAGGGATGAAACATAATATTAAAATATTCTCCGGTTTCCTGACTGAATCGGTCAATAGAATGCACTCCGCGGGGAAGGATAACTACCAGATCTTTGGCTCCAAGGCTGTAAGTTCGGCCCCACACCGTCACCAGGATCCGGCCTCTGACACAATAGATCAGCTCGAATTCATCATGCCAGTGGAGGGGAAAAGAAGGGATGAACTCCGGGATCCGACCGTGGTAAACAGTATAGGGAAAGGCAGCGGTTCCGTGGGTTTTGGTTTCGTGAACAGGCGTATGCTCCATAGGACTCCTCAGGTAATTTGCAGTATAATAGGATTGTGTTAAAAAGTGAGGATAATTATACAAGAATCATAGCATTAATCGGAGTATAATGCAAGAAAAACATAAAACGGTATAAATTGCCGCAAACGGCCTAAAAGATCGTATACGGCAATGGGAACGGGAGGAAATATGGAATACGCGGCAATCAGGCATTATGCGGATAAGAGATACTGCTATGCCACAGAGAAAGGGCATTTTCTGATCAGACTGGAAATGAAGAAAGGAGACGGAGCAAGGGTAACACTCCATACACAGAATAAATACCTGCCTCTCCGCTATATGGATACCAGGCAGGAACATCCTATGGAAATTGCTTGTTCTGATCATTATATAGACTATTACGAGGCAGAACTGGATATTGATGTAGTCTGTCTGCGGTATTTTTTTGAGATAGAGGATCAGCGGGGAAGTGTGGTTTATTACGGAAATCATGGATTTTATGACAATTGTATAAGCGATATCGGAAGAATGTTCGACTGTCCCCAGACACTTCGGGAGGAAGAGCGGTTTGAGCTGCCGGCCTGGGCGGAAAACAAAGTGATCTACCAGATCTTTCCTTCCCGCTATGCAACGGATAAGATGGTTTCTGCAGAAGACTGGTACCGGGCACCCATGGACGGCAAAACCGATTTAAAGGGTTCTCTGAGGGGAATCATCAACCATTTTGATTACATCAGGGAATTGGGAGTGGACATCCTTTATTTGACGCCTATTTTCAGCTCTGATTCCGTCCATAAATACAATATTAACGATTATTATAAAATTGATCCTGCATTTGGTGACAAGGAAGATTTAAAGGAACTGGTGCAGCTGGCTCATGCATCTGGCATGTATGTGATTCTGGATGGGGTATTCAATCACACAGGCATAGATTTTTTTGCTTTCCGGGATATCAGGGAGAAGGAAGAACGGTCTGTATATCTGGACTGGTATTATATTGAAAGCTTTCCATTGGTGATGGAATGGGGAAAACGTCCCAGTTATAAGACTTTCAGTTATGCCGGCTATATGCCCAAACTGAATCTGAACAATCCGGAGACGGCGGATTATTTTATCAATGTGGCGGCATATTGGATACGGGAATGCGATATTGACGGTTGGCGGCTGGATGTGGCGGATGAGATCGGTCATACTTTCTGGAAGCGGTTCCGCAGGGAAATGAAGGCAGTAAAAAAGGATGTTCTGCTGGTGGGTGAAATATGGCATTATGCCGGTGATTTTCTGGAGGGAGACGAGTGGGACAGTGTAATGAATTATCCCTTTTATGATTCGATGGTGGATCTGGTGGCCAGGGAGGAGAACGGTCCGTCAGCATTTTTGGGAAATCTGAATTTTGTGAAGGGAAATCTGAACAAATTTCTGGAAGGGTATCTGTGGAATTTTATCGACAGCCACGACACGGCCAGATTTCTGCACAGTGCCGGAGGCAGCAGGGCGAAACAGAAGCTGGCGGCGGCCATGCAGCTTCTGCTTCCGGGCATGCCCATGATTTATTACGGTGATGAGGTGGGCATGGAAGGCGGTCCGGATCCGGACTGCAGGCGGGGGATGCTCTGGGCGGAAAGCAGACAGGATGGGGAATGTCTTGAGTACTATCGGCGGCTGATCCGGATCCGGCATACTTATCCGGCTTTGACCAAAGGGCGGCTGACTGCACAGAATGCGGATGATGACAGAGGAATCCTGTATCTGGAGAGAGAATTAAACGGCAGGCGGATGGTCCTGCTGTTTCATGTGAGAAAGGGGAAGGCGGAGTTCCCGGAACTGGAAGGCTGGAAGAACCTGATCAGCGGGGAGGAGTTTTCCGGCAGCCTGGATGACTACGAGGCGGCTGTGCTTATCAGGGAGGAGGATGTCCGGGGCTGACAGGATGCGGCAGGCGGATATCCGGCGGAACAGGAGGGGTATATGGAAGAACGGATGGCGATAAACGAAAAAGAGTACGAAGTAAAGGCGCTCTTGGGGAAGGGAAAGGGCGGGTATTCCTATCTGATATGTGACGGGGAAGGCCAATACGTTTTGAAGCAGATTCACCATGAACCCTGCGACTATTATCAGTTCGGAGATAAGCTGCAGTCGGAGCGGGATGCTTACCGCTGGCTGAAACAGATTGGGATCAGAATGCCGGAGCTGATAGAAGTGGACGTGGAGCGGGAGCGCATTCTGAAGGAATATATAGAAGGCAGCACGATTTTTGAATTGGTTCGGCAGGACAGAATGCAGATCGCTTATCTGGAGCAGGTGCGGGCAATGTGCGCTCTGCTGTATGCGGCCAACACTAACATCGACTATTATCCCACGAATTTCGTGGTCCGGGAGGGAGAGCTTTTTTATATTGATTACGAGTGCAACCAGTATATGGAGGAATGGAATTTCGAGAATTGGGGCGTCAAATACTGGTCAAAGACAGAGGAATTCCTTCGGAGCCATGGGGGATAAAGCAGCTGCCATTCGGTTACAGGAAGCCAATAGGGCTTCCTGTAATCATGTACAGCTTTCTGAAATCAAACGCGGCAGAAAGAGACATTTTGTCAATCTCCGGTGGATTCCCGGTAGATCAGGCGGGTTTCTGTATGCATGGTGCGGAAGTTCAGAGAGGGTTCCTGAATGCGGGATACCAGCAGATGAACTGCGGAAAATCCCATAATCTGGCTGTGGATATGGATGGTGGTCAGGGTGGGCGTCACCACGCTTGACTCGGGCGAGTCGTCGAATCCGCAGAGCCACACATCGCCGGGGACAGAGATTCCCAGCTTTTTGAACACCTGCAGGGTATCCAGCGCCACATAATCATTGGCACACAGGAAGACTTCCGGCAATGTGCTCATGGCCTGGAAGCAATCGGTCAGATATTCCTGATAATCAATGCTGTCCGGTACCCGGATGCCGGCCTTATTTCCTGTAAGGCACCATTCCTCCCGGCAGGGCAGTCCCGCCAGATACATGGCGTTGCGGTAAGCCATGTACCGCTCGAAAAAGGACTGGCAGTGCAGATACTCTCCGATAAAACCTATCCGCGTCTTTCCCCGTCGAACCATTTCCTGTACCAGACTGTGGATGCCGGAGCGATTCTCCATGTACAGGCAGTCTGCCCGAAGGGGTTCTCCCAGACCGATCACCGGCGTGTCCGCAAACAAAATGGGCGTGCCTAATTCGCACAGCATGCGGGCGTAATCTCGGTCAAACATTTCCACACAGATAATACCAACGGTTTTGTCTTTATGATAAGAAGGCGGAAGCTGCAGTGTGTCCACCAATTCAATGGGAATTCGGTGCATGGTGAAGCTATAGCCCAGTTGAGACAGTTCTCTTTGGAATTTGTCCAGCATGGTGGCGGCAAAATGGGAATTTCCGATAAAGCCGGTGGAAAAAAGGGCGATCTCCCCAAGGGCCGCAGCAGGTTCCGGCTTTTTGTCGGCATTGAGAATATTCACATAGGAGAACTGCTTGTAGCCCATTTCCATGGCTTTCTGCAGCACCTTTTCTCTTGTGGCATCAGCCAGCACTCCGGTATTGTTGATGGCCTTGGAGACCGTATTTCGGGATACGCCAAGGGCGTCCGCAATGTCCTGTATTGTAACTCGTTCTGCCATATTTCTAACTCCGTTTCTGATTTCTGTTTTGATCTTATCTATCCGGTTTCTGCACGTCTGCAGCCGGCGTTTTACTCTAATGGGTCTGATTTTTGTGTAATGATTCCCTGTGTTTCGTGGACAGGTATCTGTTTGCTGATATTTATCCTGGCCAATCTATACTTTTGTGAGTGTGATCTGTGATGTTCTTTCATCGTTTCATGGTGATTGTTCCTTATAAGTGTTTTTCTCCGCATCTAATTGAATAGAGAAATGTGATTTCTTTTTTATTATAATGCATCAAAAGAAATGTGTCAAATGTAAAAATAATATTGCGTAGATTTTACGTGTTATATTTTTTTCTATCTGCGTTTATTGAATTAGCTAAGGTCAACGTAGGAAAAAATTTTATAATTGTTTAAATGTAAAAATAATATAAAAATAAATGTATAAAATGTAAAAATGATGTTGACCAAATGTAAAAAATATGATATTGTATATTTACAAAAGGAAAGACTTATTTTTACAAATGCACAATTTGCCGTAAAGTGACGGGAGCAGAAATCGGCGGAAGTGCAGAAGTGTAAAAAGGTAGAAAGGAGAAAATAATGAAGACAAGTGCGAAAGCGCATCCGCCCTGGAAAAGCGGAAAGGACAAAGGGGGGGTTAAGGGAACCCTTCTCTATATGAAACAGCATTGGCAGCTCTATGTGATTTTTCTCATGCCGGCCCTGATTCTTACAATTATTTTCAAGTACATTCCCATGGGAGGCATTTTGATCGCCTTTGAGAATTACAATCCGATTCGGGGCCTGTTGGACAGTCCGTGGGTAGGCTTCGCACATTTTAAGCGATTCCTGTCATCGCCTGACTTTATGAGTTACCTGGCCAACACCCTGAAGCTGAGTATCTATGGTCTGTTGTGGGGATTTCCCGTTCCCATCCTCCTTGCCTTTCTGCTGAACCGGGTGGTCAGGGTCGGAATCAAGAGGAAGGTTCAGCTGGTGCTCTATATGCCGAATTTTATTTCCGTCATCGTGCTCTGCGGTATCGTGAGGATCCTTTTATCCGTTACCGGACCCCTGAACATGCTGCTGGGAACTTCCGCCGATTTTATGACCATGCCGGAGGCCTTCCGGAGCATCTACATCGCCAGCGGCATCTGGCAGGGAGCAGGCTGGGCTTCTATCATGTACACCGCGGCGCTGTCCAATGCCAGCGCGGAGCTGAAGGAAGCGGCCATTATCGACGGAGCCAATATTTTTCAGCAGATCAAGGCGGTGGAATGGCCTGCCATCAAGGATGTGGTTATTATCCAGTTCATCATGTCTGCGGGGAATATCATGAGCGTGGGATTTGAGAAGGCGTATGCGCTGCAGACGGATCTGAATATGCGTTCTTCTGAAATTATTGCTACTTATGTGTATAAGAAGGGACTTCTGGATGGTGACTATGGTTTCTCTACTGCAGTGGGACTCTTCAATACGGTGATCAATGTGATCCTGTTAGTCACAGTGAACAAAATCGTGGCCAGGATGAACGAGGGAAAGGGGCTGTAATATGAGTAAGAAAAAATTTTACAGGTATTCCTTACAGGATAAAGCGCTGCTTTTGACAGGGTACATACTTCTGGGACTGTTTGTGGTGGCCATCATTATTCCCATGATCTATGTTATAGTGGGTTCCTTTATGGATCCCATTACCCTGCAGAACAAAGGAATCACCTTTGACTTCAGCAAGTGGACAACAACAGCGTACCAGAGGGTCTTCAGTAATCCGCAGATATGGATCGGATTCAAAAATGCGGTGGTTTATTCGGTGGTGTTTACGGTGATTTCCGTTTTTGTCACCTTGCTGGCAGCATATCCTATGTCCAGGCCGGATTTTAAGGGAAGAGGCTTTTTCAATGTGATCTTTGTCATTACCATGTTTTTCGGAGGCGGGCTGATTCCCACCTACCTTCTGATCAACAATCTGGGCATGAAGAATACCATGTGGGCCATTGTGCTTCCGGGCGCTTTCAATGTGTGGAACATGATCATCGCCAGGACCTATTACCAGGGGATTCCCTCTGAGCTGCGGGAGGCGGCGGATGTGGACGGGGCAAACGAAATGCGTTTCTTCTTTATGATCTTGCTTCCGGTGTGCACACCTGTGATTGCAGTGCTGGCTTTGTGGCAGTTCGTGGGCATGTGGAACAGCTACTTTGACGCTTTGATTTACCTGGACGATACGGCGAAGCAGCCTCTGCAGGTAGTACTCAGGGCGATCCTGATCCAGAATAAGCCGGAATCCGGGATGATTTCGGATATGCAGAGCACGGCGGAGCGGGCGCAGCTGGCAGAACTGCTGAAGTATGCCACGATTATCGTATCCAGTCTTCCCCTGCTGGTGATGTATCCTTTCTTCCAGAAATATTTTGACAGCGGGATTATGGTTGGATCCGTGAAGGGCTGAGTCTGGAAGCGCAGAGGCTGCCGGATAGGGCATGACGGAAAAAGAGAGAAAAGTTTGGTGAAAGAGATTAAGCGCTAAAAACAGAATATGCCGCTGCACAAAGCGGCGGAAGGAGATAAGAATGAGAAAGAGACATTGGAAACAGATCACAACGGCGATTCTGGCAGCAGGGGCTGCGCTTTCCCTGACGGCCTGCGGAGGCCCCAAGGTGGAGCTGAACGACGGAACGTTCAAACCCATGGAGGAATCCGAACTGCAGTTTCCCCAGCCGGAGGGAACCACGCTGACGGGACTGATCAGCTATCCGGCCAATACGGAGGCGGATCCCAACAACCGAACCATCTTCAAACGCCTGGAGGAGAAGACGAATCTCCATATAGAATGGAATGCCATTCCGAATAACCAGTGGGGAGAGAAGATACAGACCATTATGGCGGACCCGGGTTCCCTGACAGATTTCATCTTTACCGCAGGTTTTGGAGAGAATGATCTGCTGCGGTTTGCGGAGCAGAAGGTCATCATTCCCCTGGAGGAGTATATTGATGCCTATATGCCGAATCTGAAAGCCGTTTTCGACAAGTATCCGGAATACCGGAAAATGACTACCGCCGCAGACGGACATATCTATTCCCTGCCCTGGATCGAGCAGCTCGGCGCCAACAAGACAGCCATTCAGACCGTGGGAAACATGAGTTTCATCAACAAGAAGTGGCTGGACGATCTGGGGCTGGAAGTGCCGGAGACCGTGGAGGAGTTCGAGGCGGCGCTGATCGCCTTCCGGGACAATGCGGCCAAGCTTCAGGCGGATTTCGGGATTGAGGGGGATATCATTCCCATGTCCTGTATCGTCAATGACGGCGATCAGGATCCCAGTATCCTCTTCAACAGCTTCGGGGAGGGCTACGGCGATCCGGACAGAGCACGGCATATTGCTGTCACAAATGACAAGGAAGTGGTATTTACCGCTGCCATGGAAGGCTTTAAGGAAGGGATCAAATGGCTGCATTCTCTGGCAGAGCAGGGGCTGATTGACCCGGAGTGCTATACTCATGAGTGGAGTCAGTATGTGGCAAAAGGCAAGGCGCATCGCTACGGCGTATGTTTCAGCTGGGATGTGGCCAACATTGACAATCTGGAGGACTTTGTTCCCCTGCCGCCTCTGGAGAAGGACGGACAGAGGATTATCACGCCCCAGAACGGTTCCTTTACCAGCGGCTATGACCGGGGACGCTGTGTGGTCACTGCGGCAGCGCAGCAGCCCGCATTGGTCTGCGCCTGGCTTGACCAGATGTACGATCCCTTCCAGTCGCCGCAGAACAACTGGGGAACCTACGGGGAAGAGGATGAATTTGATATCTTTGAACTGGGAAAGAATGCCGCAGGCCAGGATATGCTCCAGCACGCTCCACTGGGAGATGCATCGCCTGTGGAAGTGCGGGAGGCGGAGTGCGTAGGCGGACCCCTTGCCATTCTGGACGAATATTACGGCGTATATGTGACCTGTCCCGATGATGCCCAGTACCGTTTGGACTGGATTGCAGAAGTATACACGCCCTTTATGACCAGGGATTATGTCTATCCCAATGTATTTATGAGCCAGGAGGACGTGAAGAAACTGTCCGATCTGCAGGCGGATATTGAGAAGACTGTCCGGGCCAAGAAATCCGAATGGATCAGAGACGGCGGCGTGGATGAGCAGTGGGACGAATATATCCAGTCCCTGGAGGCTTACGGACTGCAGGAGTATCTGGCGCTGTTCCAGAAATATCTGGACGCATATTTTGCAAACTGATATAATGGAGAGAAAAGGCAGGTAGCGGTTATGACAAGTCAGACATTGCGGGAAGCGCGGAAATATGAAGAAACTTCCGGAAAAATGATATCGAAAGAAGAAAGACCCGCCTTTCATCTGGCGCCCCGTACCGGATGGATGAACGATCCCAACGGATTTTCCTGGTATGACGGCAAATACCATTTATTTTATCAATACAATCCCTATGAGTCCCAGTGGGGGCCCATGCACTGGGGACATGCGGTGAGCAGTGACCTGCTGCACTGGGAATACCTTCCCGCGGCGCTTGCGCCGGACGAGGCCTATGACAGGGACGGGTGCTTCTCCGGAAGCGCCCTGGCCCTGCCGGACGGCAGACAGCTGCTCATGTATACGGGTGTGGTCAGGACGCGTCAGGAAAACGGCGGCTGGAACGAGGTGCAGACTCAGTGCCTGGCCGTGGGGGACGGGGTGGACTATGTGAAATATGAACACAATCCTGTTCTGGACGAAACCCATGTTCCGGATGGGGGCAGCAGATACGATTTCCGGGATCCGAAAATGTGGCAGGAGGAAGACGGTTCCTACCGCTGTGTTGTGGCAAACCGCGCCGCGGACGGCAGCGGGCAGATTCTCCTGTTTTCCAGCGCCGATGGATTTGAATGGAATTTTGTAAAAATATTATCGGCTAACAGGAATCAATTTGGTAAAATGTGGGAATGCCCGGATTTCTTTCCTTTGGACGGAAAGTGGGTGCTGATCACAAGCCCTCAGGATATGCTTCCCTCCGGATTCGAATACCATAACGGAAACGGCACTCTATGCCTGATCGGAGACTATGACAGAGAGACGGAAGCGTTCCGGGAGACTGCCGATCAGTCTATCGACTACGGAATTGACTTCTATGCTCCCCAGACCATTCTGACGCCGGACGGGCGCAGAGTGATGATCGGTTGGATGCAGAACTGGGACACCTGTAATCACAGGAGAAAGCATGACGAAGCCTGGTTCGGCCAGATGAGTCTGCCCAGGGAGCTGTCCCTTAGAAACGGCCGTCTGTACCAGAAGCCCATTCGGGAATTGGAAGAGATGCGGACCAACCGGGTATGCTATAAAAAGGTGGACGTATCCGGGGAGGTGAGACTGGAGGGGATCAGCGGACGAAGAATCGATATGGAGCTGACCCTGCGGCCGGAGGAAGGGGGCAGTTTGTACCGGAAATTCTCTGTACGGTTTGCCGGAAATGAGCAGTACTATACCTCCCTCAGCTTCCGTCCCGGAGAATCCGTTCTGAAGGTGGACAGGAAATTTTCCGGCTCCAGAAGGGCCATCATTCACCAGAGGCGCAGTCTGGTGCATCACCGGAACGGAGAGCTGAAGCTGCGGATCATTCTTGACCGGTTCAGTGTGGAAGTTTTTGTCAATGACGGAGAGCAGGTACTCACCGCAGTGCTGTACACGGACCAGGAGGCGGAGGGAATTTCCTTTCTGGCGGAGGGAACCGTGAGCATGGATGTGACGAAATATGACCTGAGGTAATAGAGCGGGGTTGCACCTTTTTCCGCCGGCATCGGGCATTGGCCTGACGCCGACGGAAAGGGTGCATTTTTTAACTTTTTGATACCATTTCCAGAAGCAGCCGTCTGGTTTTCCGGTAGACCGCAACCTCTTTTTCATAATCCGCATAGCCGCGGAATACCTGCTTTACAAGCTCAAGTGTTTCTGGGGCATTCAGGGCCCGGGCACGCTGAAGAAGCGCCAGATCTTCCAGGCCGATTCGGTGGGCTTCCAGCCGGGTGCTGGAATAGACCTCATGGAAGCCGGGAAACATAACCGCGGAATCGCCGGCAGGAAGACAGGTACTGCGGCTTGTATCATAATCAGTGATGTCCGGAAGCGGGGCGCTCAGCCGGTAAAAGTCAAACCGGTCCATAAACATGCCGCCCCAGTGAAGATAGCCTTCAATGTTGCTGTACAGAGCCGGAGCCCAGCCCAGCCAGACCTGTCTGAGCCTCTCCTGATCCAGAAAACGGTTGCAGAAGTTTCCGGCAGGGTCCAGGCAGGTGTAAACCAGGATATGATCTCCTTTGTCATGCCGTTGGTCAAAAAAGTCCCGGTATTTCTCGTATTTATCAATGGTGGGGCACCAATAATTTACGGTTCCCGCAATGGATTCCCGGGCAATGGTGGCATCAACAATGGGGATTCCGGGCATGGCGTTTTTGACCGCGCGGATTCCTGCGGCATAGCAATCTGCCAGACAGTCCAGCGGTTCGTCCATAAAGCTCTGTATCCACCGTTCCGTGAGCTTTTTCTTTTTCAGATATGCGTAGAGCTGGCCGCACAGATTCTCCAGCTCCGCTTCGCCGCTGCCGGGGAGGAGGCTGCGGGTGAGGGTGAGTTCCGCTTCTGCAGCCTCCCATTCATTATCTTTTCGGCCCGCCAGGTGGCCGCCTTCTATCCAGTAGATTCCGACTTTATCCAGTATTTCCACCAGCCGGTCTAATTTTTCCTCATTCAGCACAGGGCTGTTGTTCTGCAGATCAAAATAGAGATTCACAGGGAGCAGAGCCATGTTCTGTCTTCCGTATTTTCCAAGCCGCAGGTATTTTTCAAACATACGGTACCATTCGTCGCTGAACAGGGGGGCATTGTGGTAAGCGGCGATGGCCTGGACGCCGAACCAGTTTACGTATTTATGGTCATTTGGCCCGGCTTCGGGAACGCTGGCAGGAAAAACCTCTGCTTCAAAGGTGAGGCGGCGGGAAATGCCGTCGTGGGACAGGGTAAACTCCCATTTTTTCAGTTCCTGTTTCTGACTGTCCACCTTGCAGCGAAAGGCCAGAGCCATGACGGTGCTTCCTGCGGTGACCACGCCGCCGGAGGGACGCAGTACATCATATACCATAAAAGGTGCCCGCCGAATGACGTGTCCGTTTACATCCTGGCTCATCCATTCCGTCCGGGAGACAGGGCCTGAATTTACTTCCACAGGCAGGGGCAGCAGTTCGAAGAGTTTCCAGCGGCCGTCCGGTTCCTGACGTATTACACATGTGCCGTCGTCTCTTGCCGTCTCTGTTGTGCGCAGAGGCGGGGCTGCTTCAAAGGTCACAAATTTTCCCGGTGTCAGGCCGGAAAGCATGATATGTATGCCGGCGTAAGTTCCGGAAGGAACGGAAATCTGATACACACTGGCGCCGCCCCGGGGATTCGTGTCCGGGTATAGAGGTTCCAGCTCGTCAAAGAGGGCAGCTTCAAATACATTCATAATAAGTATCCTTTCCTGAGTTTTATTTGCTGTTATGCTTTAGGAGATAGGTATGTTGTTACTATACCCTGATTTGGCCTGTTTTGCAACCGTTACGCTGCCTTTTGCCGCTGCACGGGAATTTGGCGTTCACAAGTGTATCATGTTGCTGTGGTCTGCAAAGCCGTGAACAGTAACAGTTTGGCTGAAAGTTCGCTGCTTTCTTGACCCGGGAAGGTGGTTGCTTTATAATCGAGACAGGAAAATACGTGTAGTTGAAAGGAGAGCTCATACAATGGAAAGGTTGACTGAATCGAAGTTACATGGCTGTTCCGGGACCGTATATGACGGCAGTACCGGGAGCCCTATGGCCTCTGTGGCAGTAAGCAACGGCAGGGAGGTTGTGCTGACGGACGAAGCAGGCCGTTACGCCCTGAGCGGATGGGACAAAGCCGGCTTTATCACCGTTACCGCGCCTGCCGGCTATTGGGCGTGGGATTACTATATCCCGATTTCCGATGGAGAGACAGGCTATGATTTTACCCTTGACAAATTGGAACGGGATTTGACAAACCACACTTTTTTGCAGGTGACAGACAGTGAAGTGGGCGCCGGCGGCGCGGGCCCATGGGTTGAAAAACTGCGCCGGGTGGCAGAAAAGACCCATCCTGCATTTATTATTCACACAGGAGATATCTGCTATATAGACGGTCTGAAAGCCCATATGAAAGATATGAACAGTGAGAATATGGGGGTTCCCGTCCGGTATGTGATCGGAAATCATGACTATGTGAACTGGGGAGATTACGGAGAGGCATTGTTCGAAAGTATTTACGGTCCCGTGATGTATTCTTTTGATGTGGGACGGATTCATTATATTGTCACACCCATTGTTCACGGCGATGTCAGGGCGAAATACACGGAAAGCGATGTGATTGCCTTCGTGAAAAACGATCTGCGGCATGTTGCGGAAGACAGGAAAGTAATTATATTCAATCATAATTACTGCTGGAGCGACGAAACCGGATTTGTCCTGTCTGATGGTCAGAGTGAAATAGACCTGAAAAAACATAACCTTCTGGCCTGGGTTTTCGGTCACTGGCATTTCAATTATCTCAATGAAATTGGGGGGATTTTCAATATTACCACATCAAGGCCTGACACAGGGGGAATTGACGCATCCCCTGCCGCAATCAGGAGTGTGACGCTGGAAGGCGGTATGCTTAAGGCAAGTCACTGCCATTACAATGATTTTGAGGCAGCTGTGCCGGGGGAGGCATTTCGGTGGAGCGTTTCGCTGGGCGGCAATTTTCTCTATTCTGCTCCGGCAGCGGCAAAGGGGATGATCTTTGCGGGCACAGCGGATGACGGGTGGCCGAAAAACTGCGGGATTGCAGCCATATGCCAGGAGACCGGTCAATTGCTTTGGACATATAAAACAAAAAACTCCGTCAAAAGTGACATTCTTGTCATTAGTGATAAAATCATCACACAGGATACGGAAGGCAATGTCTGCTGCCTTGACTTTTCGGGAAAGGAAATATGGACGGCAGAAACCCAACTGCTGGCACCCAACAACTCCAGCAGCAGTATCGCGGCAGATGAAAATTATGTTTACTGCGGCGGCCAGCAGCATGTATATTGTCTGAAGAGTTCCGACGGCAGCAAGGTCTGGCACAGAAGGCTGTCAGGGGGCAATACATCTCCTTCCGGTTTTGTCTTGTATGAGAAGATGCTCTTTGTGGGAGCCCATTGGGATAAGCTGTACGCGCTGGATGCGGCCACGGGAGAAACGCTGTGGACCAATAAGAGTGATAAGTTCAGCTATTATGTCATGACACCAGGCTTATATGAAGGTTGTCTGTTTACCGGATCCTGGAACACGTTATGTAAAATTGATGCCGGATCAGGAAAAACTGTAAAATGCAGGGAAATCGAAGGTTACATTTTCAACAGTGCTGCGACTCCCTATATTGAAAACGGCATTCTGTATATAGGAACCACAAATAAGGGAGTCATAGCCGTTGATACGGAAAGCCTTGAAGTGCTCTGGACGTTTGAAACAGGCAAAAATTTGATAACGACTTCTCCTTACAGCACCGACGACACAGGGACAGTGGACAGTGCTGTCATTCCGGCAGGCGAATATCTCTGTTTCGGGGCATCGGACGGAGTTATTTATCTCATTGATAAGAACGGCAAAAAGATCGCGGACTATCCGGTGGGATCACCTGTGAATCAGGCTCCCATTGTGGACGGTGAATTTGTGATAGCAGCGGATTTCAGCGGAAATATAACCTGTATTTGCCGTCAATAAGGCGGATCGCTGTATTTGGCTGTCGGCAGAGCATGCAGGTAAGGCGAATCGCCACAATAGATGGCTGCATTTGTCGATACCAGGAACAGGTGAAGGTGTGTCATCAGCTGCAGTGGATAGGGGCCTGAATACTTCAAGAATTGCTTGAATCCGGATGCGCTTGAATCATTAGGTAATTCAATTACTTCTTTATAGTGTAAAGAGAGCAGCCATGTTACAATCTTTTTCAGAAAAAGCTTTTTCTACCAAAATAGAATACGAAAAGTGAGGGCAAAGTGATGTTTAACATGAAACAGGTGGGTAAAAGGATTGTCACAATGCGAAAAGCGCTGAATATGACACAGACAGAGCTTGCCGATAAAATGGATGTGAGCTTTCAGGCTGTCTCCAACTGGGAAAGGGGTAACAGTATGCCGGATATCTCCAAGCTTCCTGAGTTGGCCGCCCTGTTTGGCTGTACGGTGGATGAGATTCTAAATGAAAAGTCGGAGCTTCTGCATTCTGCCATGACAGACAGTCTGCAGGCTTATGTGGAAAATAATGAGACATCCATAGAAGAACTGGAGGCGGCTCTTCCGATACTGAAACCTGTCCAAATAGAGCAGCTGGCTGATGGAGTACTGTTAAAAAACGGTGATAATATTGAAATTTTTTATCCGTATCTGGATGCGGATACCCTGCGGGAAGTGGCGGAGCGGCGGATAGAGCAGGGCGAGGCCATAGGGGATATGCTGGAGTATCTGGATGAAGACGATGTGGGAAAACTTGCACTGAAGCAGTATGAACAGGGAAAATCAGTGGAGGAATTCTACGAATATATGGATGGGGAGCAGTTAGCGGAGCTGGCAAAACGGAAGATCGGGAAGGGAGAGCCTATAGAGGAGCTGCTGGAGTATCTGGATGAAGACGATGTGGGAAGCCTTGCACTGGAGCAGTATGAACAGGGGAAAACGGTGGAGAGTTTTTATGACTACATGGAGGACGAACATTTGGAAGAACTGGCGAAGCGAAAAATAAGAAACAGAGAATCTATAGCAGATATGCTGGATTATCTGAACAGCGATGTTCTGAAGGTCATAATGCAGAAGTTTTTGTCCTGAAACGTAAAATTTCCTTTTTACCTGTTTTTGCTTGCTGCCCCATAAGGAGCTTGCTATAATAAGAGGGATAAGAGCAGCGGGGCACCTCCATGCCCGGACTTTTGGGCATGGAGGTGAGGAATGCTGCAGGGAGAAAAGGCCGGGAAAGGAGAATGCTGCAGCCAAAAAGCTGCGGCGGACATGGAAATGGGAAAGAGCAAAACCTATTCTTACGACTATGACGATTATGAGAACGGGAAGAATGTGAAGGGCATGGTAAAGGAGATTCTGGAGGATCCGGAATTTCCGGAGGTGGAGGAGCTGATCATCGGAGGATGGGGCGGTGAATTTGAGGATGACTGCCAGCCCATCATAGACGGAATCATCGAAAATGCGAATAGATTCAGTCATATTACCGGACTTTTCATCGGCGACATGGATTATGAAGTATGTGAGGTTTCCTGGATTATGCAGGGGGATTACAGCGGCCTGTGGAAGGCCATGCCCCAATTGAAGGAACTTACCATTAAGGGAAGCACGAACCTGACTCTGGGAGCAATCCAACATGAAAACCTGGAATCCCTGACGATTATCTGCGGCGGATTGGGGAAGGATGTGTTGGAGGAAATCTCCAGGGCAAAGCTGCCCAACCTGAAAAAGCTTCTGCTGTACATCGGCATCGATGATTACGGGTTTGACGGGAACGCGGATACCGTCCGGGAGATGCTTGCGGCCTCGGATTTTCCGAAGCTTACCTATCTGGGCATTACGGACAGCGAGATTCAGGATGAGCTGACAGCGGTGGTTCTGGAGAGCAAGTATATCCGTCAGATTACCACACTGGATCTGTCCAACGGAACGCTGACGGACAAAGGGGGAGAGCTTCTTCTGGAGAAGATTCCCGAACTTCCCAACATTGAGAAACTGGATCTGCACTATCACTATCTGTCAGATGAAATGATGGAAAAACTGGAGAATCTGCCCCTTGCCGTGGATGTGTCCGAGCAGGAGGAAGCGGATAAATGGGACGGCAAGCTGTGGTACAATGCCATGCTGACAGAATGAGCCGGATTCTGCTGGTGGGTACGGCGGGGAGTAAACGGAAGCTTTACTTTGAGCAGGCGGCTGGGGAGGCAGGAATTCCGGTGGATTTTCTGGACTGGAAGGAGATCTGGCGTTCCGGAGAGCCGACAGAACAGGGCACAGGTTTCGGCGTGGAGAACCCGGAGCAGTATGTGGTTAAAATCGACGCGCCGGAATGGGAGAGCAGCCGGCTGGAGGATTTGGCGGGGCTGACGGACCGGTACGGGGAATGGCTCCGCAGGCTTTCGGACCTTCCCGCAGGCGGCTTTCTGAATCATCCCCTGGAAATCGCGGAAGTTCTGGATAAGGGCAGATGCAAGGGGAAATTAATCCGCAATAACGTTCCGACAACACAGATGTATGAGAAACGGTTTTCCTGTGGGGAAGAGCTGCTTACTTATATGAAAGAGCGCAGGGTCAGCCAGGTGTTTGTGAAACCGGTGAAAGGAGCGGGTGCGGCAGGTGTGGCCGCGCTGCGGTTTGCGCCGGGAAGCGGAAGGATTGCGCTGTATACCTGCGCTGCCCTGGAAGATGGTCATATTTTCAATACAAAGCGGATGTACCGTTTGGAGGGAAAGAAGGGGGCTGTCTTTTTGGACAGTCTCTTAAAGTTGGACTGTGTTGTGGAGCGGTGGTACGGGAAGGCTTCCTTTCAGGGATACTGTTATGATCTGCGGGTGGTGGTACAGGAAGGGCGAATCGATTATATCCTGCCCAGGCTGTCCAAGGGCCCCATCACCAATCTGCATCTCAACAACCACTCCATGGAATATGGGGATCTGCATCTGGAGAAGGGCATGGCGGAGCGGATTGGGGATATCTGCACCAGGGCCGCAGAATGCTATCCCGGCCTGAAAAGCATCGGCATGGATGTATTGTTGGAGCAGGGAAGTCTGAAGCCGCGGATTATCGAGCTGAATGCCCAGGGAGATCTGCTCCACAGGGATGTGTATGGGGAGAACCGGATCTACAGGAGGCAAATTCAGATACTGTCAGATATGTTGGGGAATAAGCAGTGTGTGTAGAAGACAAACAGAGGATATGGATATAACAAAACATGGTGACCAGTCCCAGGAAAGGCATCTGGGTGAAGGCAGGGAGGAAAACTATGAGCGAGGTACCTTTTTCGGCATTTCGAGCCAGTATGGATGAAAAGAAATGCTCTGTTGATATGGAGCAGGTGGTGGGCAAGTGCGATATTTTATTTATCTGCCTGGATACGCTGCGGTACGATGCCGCTGTTGCGGAGGAGAAAGGCGGAGGAACCCCGGTTTTGAACCGATATGGGGCATGGGAGAAAAGGCAGGCGCCGGGAAATTTTACCTATCCTTCTCATCACGCTGTTTTCTCGGGTTTTCTGCCGTCTAAGGATGAGGCCAGGAGCATTGCGGAACAGGAGATGTTATTCTTTCCCAGAAGTATGGGAATGGGAAAGGCGATTCCCAAAGGCGCCTATGGGTTTGATGCCAGTAATCTGGTGGAGGGGCTTCATGGGGATGGATATGATACCTGGTGCGTAGGCGGGGTGGCTTTTTTTGACAAACGCTCTGCCATGGGAAAGGTGTTTCCTTCCTTTTTCGAGAAAAGTTACTGGAACCCCTCTTTTTCCTGCCCGGTGAAGGAGAGCACGGGGAACCAGGTAGATTTTATCTTAAAACAGCTGGAACAGAATAGGGATCCCAGAAAGATTTTTCTATATTTAAATGTCTGTGCCATCCATTATCCCAATTATTTCTATCTGGAAGAGGGGGAGAAGGAAGTGGGGAGAAAGGCAAAAAACGACAGCCTGGAGACCCACAGAGCAGCGCTGCGCTATGTGGATAGCCAGCTGGGACGGCTGTTTGACAGTTGGAAGGACAAAAGGGGCGAGACCTTTGTAGTGTGTTTTTCCGATCATGGCACCTGCTATGGGGAAGACGGCTATGTGTTTCACGGTGTGAACCATCCGTTGGTGGGGACGGTGCCCTATAAGCACTTTTTCCTGTGAAGAGAAGAACATTGTCTTCGGAAGGGTAGTTTCAGGAAGAACAGAAATATTTTCGGAAGGGGACTTTCATGAACAGATATGTCCAGTATATGTATAGCTATCCTCATAAGACGGCATACAGGCCGCTGCAGAATGTTTCTTTAAGAGATTACAGGGAGAATCTGGAAGGGGAAGGGCATGGCCTGTATCTTCATGTTCCCTTTTGTGAGAGCAAATGCGGTTACTGCAACCTGTTTTCCGTTGCAGGCTGTGGCAGGGAAGTGATGGAGGCCTATCTGAAGGGGCTGTCCCGGCAGATGGAGCAATGTAGGCAGATTCTGCCGGAAAGCACAATATTTTCAGACTTTACCATAGGAGGAGGGACTCCGCTGCTTTTGGATGAGGGGCAGTTGGAGCGGATGTTTGGGGAAGTCAGGTCCTGTATGCCGCTGAAAAAAGATTGCGGTATTATCATAGAAACGGCGCCGAAACAGACGGATCAACGGAAGGCACGGCTGCTGAAGGAGCTTGGCGTCACAAGAGTCAGCATGGGAATTCAGAGTTTTGACGAAGAGGAGCTGGCGTGGCTGGGCAGGAGCCATGATGCGGGAAAAGCCCGTGAAGCGGCAGAACTTCTGGCGAATACCGGTTTTGCATGCGTGAACTTTGATTTTATTTACGGATTGCCGGGGCAGACGGCGGAAAGTCTTGTCAGAACCCTGAAAACGGCGGTTTCCTTTATGCCGGAGGAGATATTTCTCTATCCTCTCTATATTAAGCATGGCGTGGGTCTGGAAAGATGCGGGAAAGGTACGCTGTTGGATTCCGATCATACTTATATGTTATATCAGAATGGTATGGCATATTTAAAAGAGCAGGGATATGTTCAGGTTTCCATGAGGCGCTTTGTGAGAGGAAAAGAGGTTAATCCTTTAGATACGGAATTTCGGGCACAGGCAGATCAGGGGAACTGGAGGAATTATTTTTCGGAAGAACGAGCCGGATTTCAGGAGTGCGGTTTCACCGGCTCATTGGCTTTGGGATGCGGCGGAAGAAGCTATCTGGGGCGGCTTCACACCTGTACGCCTTACCGTACAACCAGGCAGGGAGTGATGGAAGAAATTGGGGCATATTTGAAAAGGCAGGATTTTCTGTCAGTTACCAACGGAATTCTGCTTTCCGACGAGGAACTTAAGAGAAGGTATGTGATCAGACATCTGCTGATTTATCCCGGGATTCCACGGCGGATATACCGCAATCGCTTCGGCAGGGAGGTGACGGAGGATTTTCCGATTCTGAAGGAATGGACGGAACAGGGGTGGGTGGAGGATAAAGGTGTTTTTCTGTGCCTTACCCAGGAGGGCCTGGGTCTTTCAGATTACATCGGACCCATGTTGATTTCGGGGGATGTGAAAGAGAGAATGCTGGAGTGGGAGCGGATTTATGGGAAAGAAAACGATTTCATACAGGGGGAGCCTGAAAAGCTGTAATTACCGCTGTTCTTACTGTCCTTTTTCCCGGCATAAAGCACTTGGCTTTGAGCTGGAGAAGGACAGGCAGCAGTTTCGGCGGTTCTGTGACAGTATGGAGAAGAGAGCCGAGGAGTTCCGTATTGGGGCTGTCTTTGTCGTACCCTACGGGGAAGCATCGATCCATAAATGGTATTGGGAAGGCCTGGGGAGGCTCGCGGGGATTTCCGGGATTGACCGGGTGGGTATCCAGACGAACTTAAGTTTTCCCGTGGAGGAGTGTCTGAAGGTATTTGATCTTCAAAACGGCGAAGTATGGGAAGAAGGGATTGAAAAAGGCGCCGGAGGAAAGCAGGAGGAAGGAAAAAAGAAAAGCAGCGGTCAGACAGAGAGAGGGCAGGAAGTGCAGGGACAGGAAAGCAGCAGAAGCCGAGCCGGAGAGCAGAAAAACCGAAATCGGCAAAAACTCTGTATCTGGGCAACCTTTCACCCTGAGATGACAGACGTGGATGTGTTTGTCGATCAATGTCATAAGCTGACTGCGTGTGGGGTCAATCTGTGTGCGGGAGCGGTGGGAGTACCCCGAAATATTCCTCTGATTGTAAAACTGCGGGAAAAACTCTCCCCGGATATCTATCTGTGGATTAATAAAATGGACGGACTGGGACGGAATTATACTGAGGAGGAGAAAAGGGCTTTTTCGGAGACAGATCCCTTTTTTGGGCAGGAACTGAACAATCCTGCCGCCGATGCGGCCATGTGCAGGGAGAGATGTTTTGTGGAGGCAGACGGCAAGATTCATGCCTGTAATATCAGCAAAGCAAAAACAGTGAACTGGTACGAGGGGAGTGAGGAGGAAATTTTCCAATCTCTGTGCGGCAAAAAGAGGTGCAGCTGTTATCTTGCCTACGGCGGAAGAACAGATTTTGCAGGGAGACAGTTTTTCGGAGAATATCCGATTTTCCGGATTCCGGCAGAGTGGGAAAGAGATGTCTCTGATGGAATGTTTCAATTGTAATTGAGCTGATTTGACAGTACTGTCATATAAGGAAGGGAGACGAAAATAGATGAAAGAGTTCACAGGAATCAATCAAAACAAATGGTGGAAAAGTGCTGTAATCTACCAGATTTATCCCCGTAGTTTTGCGGACAGCAACGGGGACGGCATAGGAGACCTGCAGGGAATTATTTCAAAACTGGATTATCTGGAGAACCTGGGGATAGATGCTATCTGGTTGTCGCCGGTATGCCGTTCACCCCAGGATGACAACGGCTATGATATCTCAGACTACCAGGATATTGATCCTATGTTCGGCACTTTGCAGGATATGGAGGAACTGATCGCAGAGGCGAAAAAACACCATATCCGCATCATTATGGACCTGGTGCTGAATCATTCCTCGGATGAGCATTTCTGGTTCCGGGAGGCCAGAAAAAGCAGAGAGAATCCCTATCATGATTATTATGTCTGGAGGGACGGCACGGAAGGAAAGCTCCCCAACGATATGGGGGCGGCATTCGGGGGTTCTGCCTGGGAATGGGTGCCGGAGGTGGGGCAGTATTATTTTCACCAGTTTTCCGTGAAGCAGCCGGATCTGAACTGGGAGAACCCAAAGCTGCGCCGGGAAATCTATGATATGATCAACTGGTGGATCGGGAAAGGTGTGGGAGGTTTTCGGCTGGATGTGATTGACCAGATCGCCAAGGAGCCGGACAAAAAGATTACCTGCAACGGACCCAGACTCCACGAATACCTGCGGGAATTGAGCAGGGAGACTTTTCAGAAGGCGGATCTGGTTACGGTGGGAGAGGCCTGGGGGGCCACCACGGAGCTTGCAAAATTATACAGTAATCCGGACAACAGTGAACTGTCTATGGTATTTCAGTTTGAGCATATCTGTCTGGACCAGATACCGGGAAAGGAAAAGTGGGATCTGGCGCCGCTGCCGTTTCTGAAGCTGAAGGAGGTTTTCGGACGCTGGCAGACGCAGCTGTGCGGAAAGGGATGGAACAGCCTTTTCTGGAACAATCATGATCTGCCCAGAATCGTTTCCAGGTGGGGAAATGACGGAAAATACCGGGTGGAATCTGCGAAAATGCTGGCGATTCTGCTGCACGGAATGCAGGGGACGCCCTACATTTATCAGGGAGAGGAACTGGGCATGACGAATGTGCGGTATGGTCTGGAGGAATACCGGGATATTGAGACGCTGAATCTGTATCGGGAGCGTCTGGAGAAGGGATATTCCAAAGCGGAAATCATGGATTCCATCTATGCCAAAAGCCGGGACAATGCCAGGACTCCCATGCAGTGGAACGAAGGGAAAAACGCGGGATTCACAGAAGGGATTCCCTGGATCCAGATAAATCCCAATTACAGGGAGATCAACGCGGCGGCACAGACAGAGGATGAGACTTCTGTTTTCAAATGCTATCAGCGTCTGATTCAGCTGCGGAAGGAATATGCTGTATTTGCGGACGGGGAATTCCGGATGCTGCTTGGAGAAGATGAGAACATTTTTGCCTATACCAGGACGGACGCCGATTCCCGGCTTCTTGTGGTCTGTAATTTTTATGATAAAGAGGCAGAGATTTCAGCGGAAGTTCTGAAATCGGAGGAATTTCGCGACCCGGGGAAGCTGCTGATCAGTAATTACAGAGAGGGAGATTGTACAATGGTTCTGCGCCCTTATGAGGCCAGGATGTACTGGAGAGAGTGGGGCGTCTGACGGCAGGATGAAGTAGTGTGTGAATCCGCCCGGTTATACCATATCATGGGTTTTTACGAGTTTATAAGTCTTGTATGGCAGAATAAGAAATGATTCAGGATGCTGTGTCATTTCCCCGGCCGGTTGAGTCGTTCTATCAAAATTAAAACAACAGGTTATGGTGGGAATCGGCATCTTACGTTACAATCTAAGTGCAGCTGCAATACAGGAAAACGTACGCAAAAGACAGGATAGAAAAACAGCGTGGGAGACCGCTGGATACTATCGGAAAATCGTACGGGAAAGGGCATGTATGGAAATAAACTTGGCGGACAAACTGAAAAGCTTAAGAAAAGAGAAGGGGGTTTCACAGGAGAAACTGGCACAGTATCTGAATGTATCATTTCAGGCAGTCAGCAAATGGGAGAATTCCAACACCTATCCGGATATCACGCTTCTGCCGGATATCGCACGGTTCTTTGGTATCACCATTGATGCGCTTCTGCAGGCAGAAAAGATTGATGAGAGAGCATTATATCAGACCTACGAGGCCAGGGCCTGCGAGCAATACCGCAACGGCGGCCGGGAGGGTCTGATTTCTCTCTGGCAGGAGGCAAGTCATAAGATGCCAAACAACATAGAGGTAAAAGAGATGCTGATGTCCGCTTATTTTGATGCGGATGCGGTAAAATATCAGAAGGAAATCATTGAACTGGGGACGGAAATCTGCAACAGCGATGCCGGAAGTTACTACAAGGGACAGGCCATTGATCAGATTGCCCGTACTTATGGGGAATGCGGAGACGGGCATATGGCAGAGCTCTGGGCACGGAAAGCTGGACGGATCATGCATTGCCAGGAGATGATATTGATGCAGGTGTTAACGGATGGAAAGAAATTGACGGAAGTCTTCAGCTATGCGAATTACTGGTTCTTAAACCAATTGTGTTATATGGCCATGGGGCTTTGCGGCAACAGTGACATACCCGGCGGCACTGCCTATGCACAGGAAGTTGAAAGAGCCGTTATTAAGCTCTATGAAGTGGTTTATCCGGGAGATGATATGGGATTTGAGGATTTGCGTTTGATGTGCATGATGCACTGTTTCGCGGCGGAGGACGAACTTTCTCTTGGCAGGGATGAGGCTGCGGTAAAATATGAGCTGACCCGCGCCTTGGAATGTGCACAGAAATCCATTTCCGTGGAAGCACATGATTTGTCCCATCCACTGGTAAAAAACTGGCATGTAATGGCGGCTCCCACGGATCGTAAACAGATTGTGCGCTTCATGAAGGGCAGGTTGGAGGAGGGCTGCTTTGACAGCTGCAGAGAGCGGGAATGGTTTCATCAAATGCGGCTAAAAATAGAGACATTGCTGTACTGATAGCAGCTTCCGGACAGCAGGCAATTTTTATCAGGGGCAGTGATTTCCTTCCTTTCATCCTTTTGCTTTTTCTGCCACTAAGGTGAATTCTCCGGGAACTCTGTCGTTGTCCCAGGCCGGGTGTTCGTCGAATTTTTTCAGTAGAAAGCCGCAGTTTATGACAGAGTTGATAATTTCGCTGATTGTATATTTGCGGTAGAGGCATTTGGGCATTTTGTTTCGGATTTCTTCTTCATGGAAGCGTGCATGAGCCATCTCACCTTCAAAGACTTCCGAGGAAAAATATCCCATGGCGGGCTGCTCTAAATGGAGGATATCCGCGATTTTGGTAAAGGGGTGGAAATCGCTGCAGATCATTTTGCCGCCCGGTTTCAGCAGAGAGTGCATCATCTGCATAAAGTCACCGATGTCATGGAAGTAGTGAAGGATGCCGCCCTCCATAAATACGACATCGAAGAAATTGCCGTATTTTCGCAAGTTAATATCCAAAACATCGCACACTTCATAGCAGATCTCTGTATTTGCCGCCGCTGCCACTTCCAGGGCATAGCGGCGGTTATCCTCTGAAATGTCAAAGACCGTTACCTCAGAGCCAAGAAGAGCCAGCGGAATTGCTTTTTTTCCGCAGGAACCGCAGATGTTGGCTACCCGGATGCCCTGATAGCGGTCAAAATAGGCGGCATATTTTTTCAAGGTTCCCACAGGATGTTCCATGATTCTTTTAGCGCAGTCAGCAGGTGAGCCGGAATGTTTGATCCAGAAATCGTAGGCGGAATATTCCCAGGCCTTTTTATTTTGGACGCGGTAGTTTTCGGCTTTCCATTCTTCCATTTGTTGTACTCCCTTCTTTCATTTGTGATTCTATGTCAGGGCTGTCACTGTAGTTTGGTTCTTTTTTTAGATAAGCTCTATTCAGTATAAAATATCCACATCCGAAATGCAAGATAAATTATCCAGTAGATAATCCGCTTTTTTCAAAAATCGCTTGCAATTGAATAATTAAAATGATATGATTGTGATATCAAATAGAAATGAGAGCGGCGTCCGGAAATCCACTGCTGAAAAGGGCACAGACCAGCGGATGCGGAACTATAAACCAGCAGAAGCCGGAGAGGTGCCCCAGAGGAATTACGGACGCACGAATTAAGCGGCCGGAAATCCTCTGCTGGAAAGGGCGCCGTCAGGCGGATGCGGAACTATAAACCAGCAGAAGCCGGAGAGGTGCCCCAGAGGAATTAC
>CAJTXE010000023.1:0-16110 GCA_910580225.1 uncultured Acetatifactor sp. | reverse complement strand
GCGGATGCGGAACTATAAACCAGCAGAAGCCGGAGAGGTGCCCCAGAGGAATTACGGACGCACGAATTAAGCGGCCGGAAATCCACTGCTGAAAAGGGCACAGACCGGCGGATGCGGAACTATAATAGGAGGAACCATACAATGCTTGAAATCAAAAATCTCACAAAGACCTACAAGGGCGGCAAGACCGCAGTGGACAATCTGTCCCTGACAGTCCGGGCCGGGGATATCTACGGCTTCATCGGCCACAACGGCGCAGGGAAGACTACCACCATCAAAGCCGTGGTGGGGATCCACGAGTATGAGAAGGGGGAGATCCGGGTGGACGGGAAGGATGTGCGTACCCAGCCGCTGGCCTGCAAGAAGGTCTGTGCCTATATCCCGGACAATCCGGATATCTACGAATATCTGACAGGGATCCAGTATCTGAACTTTATTGCGGATATATACCAGGTGCCGGGAAAGGTGCGGGAGGAGCGGATCCGCAGAGAGGCGGAGGAATTCGGAATCTTTCCGGTTCTGGGAGATCTGGTCTCCACCTATTCCCACGGCATGCGGCAGAAACTGGTGCTGATCGGGGCGCTGCTTCACGAGCCTAAGCTGTTGATCCTGGATGAGCCCTTTGTGGGGCTGGACCCGGAGGCGGCTCTGATTCTGAAAGGCAAGATGCATGCCCTGTGCGAAAGGGGGAGCGCTATCTTTTTTTCCACCCATGTACTGGAGGTGGCGGAGAAGCTGTGCAACCGCATTGCCGTGATTTCGGCAGGGAAGCTGGTGGCGGAGGGCGCTACCAAAGAGCTTACCGGGGATAAGTCCCTGGAGGATGTATTTATGGAGGTAACCCATCATGATGAGGCAGATTAGGCTGTTGACAAAGATTTCTCTGTACGGAATGTTTGGTTTGAACGAACTGCGCTTCACAAAGGATACCCGGAAGCGGGTGAAAGCAGGGTTTATGGCGGTGCTGTGGCTTCTGCTGATCGTGATGCTGGCAGGGTATGTGGGACTTATGAGCTTTGGTCTGGTATCCATGGGCATGGGGCAGTTCGTCCCGGCGATTCTGGGCATGGCAGTGTCGCTGCTGGTATTTTTTTTCACGGTGTTCAAGGCAGGGCCGGTATTGTTTGACCGGAAGGTATATGAGAAGCAGATTGCCATGCCTGTGACAGTGCGGGCTGTCATTGTCAGCCGTTTTCTTTCCATGTACATTACGGATATGCTGTTGGGGCTGCTGGTGCTGCTGCCGGGGATGGTAGTGTACGGGGTCATGGTGCGGCCCGGGCTTTTTTTCTGGGGAGCAGGGCTGGCGGCCGGCATCTTTCTGCCATTGCTGCCCATGACGGCGGCTTCCGTTGTGGGGGCTTTGATTGCAGGCATTGCAAGCCGGTGGAGGCATAAGAACCTGGCGGCCATTCTGCTTACGCTGGCGTTTATCTGCTTCATTATGGTGGGCAGCATGGGGATGGGCGGGATGGATGAGAGCCAGCTGAATGCTGTGGCAGAGCAGGTGAGTGCGGTTTTGGAGGCACAGATCCGCAATGTGTATCCCCCTGCTGTCTGGGTGGCGGATGCCATGGTTTTTGGAGACATAGGGAAGCTGGTATTGTTCCTGGGTGTATCACTGGGAAGTTTTCTCCTATTTCTGGAGATTTTGCAGCATTTTTACGTTAATATATGTACACTTTTAAGTGCTAGAGAAGCCAGGGGCAATTACCGGATGAAGGCGCTTCAGGCAAAATCTCTCCTGGGAACCATGGTGGAGCGGGAGCTTCGGCATTATTTTTCCTCCACCGTATATGTGGTCAATACACTGGCGGGGGAAGTGCTGATGGTACTCATGGCCGTGGCGATTCTGGTTCTGGATTTTCAGACCATTGAACAGAACATTGGGATTCCCGGCGTGGTGGGGAAGGCTTTGCCAATCCTTTTGGGCTGCATTCCCATGATGATGCCCATGACGGCCTGTTCCATCTCCTTGGAAGGGAAACAGTGGTGGATGATGCAGACCCTGCCGGTGACCAGGCGGGATATGGTCCGGAGCAAGGTGGCTGTCAATGTGTTGGTGGCTTTGCCTTTTTACCTGGTGTCCGAGGTACTGGTACTGATTGCCCTGAGACCGGGGTGGGCGGACGCTGTCTGCCTGCTGGCGGTTCCGGCGGTTTATATTGTCTTCGGCGCCAGGCTGGGGCTTGCGGTGAATGAATTGCTGCCTCTGATGGAGTGGGAGAGCGAGGTCAGGGTGGTGAAGCAAAGCGCTTCCAGTATGGTGAGCATGCTGGCGATTATGGTGACGGCAGTTGTTCCCATTATGATTTTGATGACCGTGCCGGGGATTTCCAGCTATTTGGTGTATGGTGTCCTGACGGCAGTGCTGGTGCTTGGAACCTGGGGGATGAATCTGGGAAATAAAGGCAGATGAAGGGGAAGAGCTGAGGCAGGAAACATCCGGACAGCAGGGAAACAGACAAAAGCACCCAGGAGGCTGCTGACAGCGGCCTATCGGGTGCTTTTTCGTATGCCCAGTCTTTCTTTTAGGGACAGTTTTATAATTGACTACAGATCATAATACATCTTGAATTCCGCAGGATTAGGAATCTGTTCCATCTGCTGCAGTTCGGCCCGTTTTCTGGCCACCCACACATCGATAAGCCTCTGGGGAAATACGCCGCCCTTTGTCAGGTAGTCGTGGTCCGCCTCCAGGGCATCCAATGCTTCCCCAAGTGATTTGGGCAGTCCCTGGATCTTCTTCTGCTCCTCCGGAGAGAGGGTGTAAAGATTGAAATCATAAGGTCCCCAGCCATTGGCGGCAGGATCGATCTGATTTTCGATGCCGTCCAGTCCTGCCATCAGAATGGCGGCATAGGCATAGTAAGGATTGGCGGTGGCATCCGGGTTGCGCAGCTCGAAGCGTTTGGTTTCCGGAGACTTGGCGTAGGCCGGAATCCGGATCACGGCGCTGCGGTTGGAGGTGGCGTAGCCGATGGTTACAGGCGCCTCGTATCCCGGCACCAGCCGCTTGAAGGAATTGGTGGAGGGATTGGTGAAGGCACAGAGGGAGGCAATGTGCCGCAGCAGTCCGCCCATGAAGTAATGCGCTGTTTTGCTTAAGCCGGAGTAACCGTTCTCATCATAAAACAGCGGCTGTCCGTCCTTGAAGAGCAGCATGTGCACATGCATGCCGCTGCCTGCTTCCTGGTAAATGGGCTTGGGCAGGAATGTGGCGGTTTTGCCCTCCTGGGCTGCCAGATTTTTGATGATGTATTTGATGATCATGGTGTTGTCTGCCATGTCCGGCATATCCGCCAATTCCACCTCGATCTCCATCTGGCCCGGGCCGCCTACTTCGTGATGGTGATATTTGACCCGGATGCCCCAGTCCTCCATCATCATACACATCCGGCTGCGCAGGTCATAGCCCACATCCTGAGGGGCAGCAATGTGGTAGCCTCCTTTGTGGGATACCTCATAGCCGTTGTTGCCTGCCGTATCCAGGCTGTGATTCCAGTCCGCCTGTCTGGTGTCAATGCGGTAGCCGCACTGTCTGGGGGAGACTTGAAAGCGGGCACTGTCAAAAAGGTAGAATTCGAATTCCGGGCCGATGACCATTCGGTCTGCGATGCCCTGCTCTTTCATATAATCCATGGCCCGCAGGGAAACATTTTTCGGGTATTGGTCAAAAGGTTTGTTCTCCCCTTTTCCGATGGTGCACACATTGCCGCACATGGTCAGGGTAGGGACTGCGGCGAAGGGATCCACATAGGCCGTATCCGGATCCGGCAGGAATACCATGTCGCTTTTTTCAATGGGGGCATACCCGTAATTGGAGCCGTCAAAGCCGATGCCGTAGGTGAAGGTGTCCTCGCCGAAACGCTCCACCGGAATGGTAATGTGACGCCAGCGGCCGTCGATGTCCGTCATTTTAAAGTCGATCATGCGGATCTGCTTTTCTTCGCAGATCTTTTTGATTTCTGATAGTTTGTCCATATCTGTTTCCTTTCCTTTTCTGTTTTCATTGTCCCGCGGGGAACTGTGAATGCAGACCCGGCATCGGCTGCGTTGCCATGATCTGAAGGCAGCTGCCGGGTACAGGGATTTTATGCAATCGGAATTATGAACTGGCCGGTGTGGGGGTCAATCCGGCTGGATGGTATAGGAAGCATTCCAGATCTCCCCGGGCTGTACCTGATTGCCCCATTTCCGCTCTTCCAGTGTGCCGTCAAAATCTTCGCTGTCGCATCTGCCGTACCAGGGCTCAATGCAGATGAAGGGCGCTTCCTTGTCGGAAGGGGACCAGATACCGAAAAGCGGGGCATCCATGGTGACGGTGACATATCGGGAGCCGTCCTTCCGGCAGAGGGCCGCGGTGTCAGTCTGGCTGTTTTCAATTACCAGAGCGTCATGCTGGAAAAGGTTTTCCCGAAGGGCCAGTCTGCCGCCTGTAAGGCTGTATACGTCCATGGAGTTGGTTGCCAGGCCGTTTTCGCTGATGCGGGTGCTGAGCACTTCCTCCACATCACCGAAATCTACAAAGCATTCGGATTGTTTTGTGTCGGTTTCGATGGGGCAGTTAAAGGCGGGATGGCCGCCGATGGAAAAGTGCAGGACTTCGCTGCCGGGATTTTCCACCTGCCAGAGGACTTTCACCTGGTTTTCAGAAATCCGGTATCCCAGTTTGAGGATAAATTCGTAAGGATATTTTGCCAGGGTTTCTTCAGTGGAGCGCAGCTGGAACCAGATTTCGTCTTCGGATTGGGAGAGCAGCGTAAATTCCATATCCCTTGCAAAACCATGCTGTGTCATGGTGTAGGTTTTCCCTTTGGTGCGGTATTCCCTGTTTTTTACACCGCCTACAAAGGGGAAGAGAATCGGCGAGGTGCGTCCCCAATATTTTGCGTCTCCGCACCACATATATTCGGTTCCGGTATCGGTTCGTTTCAGTGATTTCAGCTCTGCGCCGTGGCTGTCCACTGCGATGGAAAGTATGTCGTTTGTTAATTCGTAGAGTGCCATAATATCCTCCTGTTTTTGTTTTCGGCTCTGTACAGGAGCACTTTTTCGTGCTTCTGCTGTAAGCCGGAATTGGGGTTCTTCGGTATGCTGATGCCGCCGGGATCTTGGTCTGCAGCGGGGCAGCACATCTGCTGTAAATAGCATATGTCATATGAAGAGGCGCTGTCAAGCTGTGATCAGAAAATTTTGCATTATTCATTGACAAACAACTGATTATGGTGTATATATAACTTATAAACAGATGAAAGGCGGTGCTGCTTTGAAATTATTGCAGAATTCGGGAGTGCCTATTTATCAGCAGATTGCCGAACAGCTGAAGACAGATATCCTGGCGGGAAAGCTGAAGGAAGGGGAGTATCTTCCCTCCATCCGGGGACTGGCCAGGGAACTGAAGATCAGCGTTATCACCACCATGAAGGCCTATGAGCTGTTGGAGACGGAGGGGTTGGTGACGGCCGCCCAGGGGAAGGGCTTCTATGTCAATGCCCAGGACAGTGAGATGCTGCGGGAACAGCATCTGCGGCGGGTGGAGGAGGCTTTACTGGAGGCAATCCAGGCTGCGCAGATTGCGGGGATGACGGACAGGGAGCTGCAGGGGACGCTGCAGGCTTTGCTGGGAATGAAGGAGAGCTGAGGGTATTGTTCATGGGTATCATGTTGCTGTAGACAGCGAAGCTGTGAATAGGAGCGAGTTGAGAAG
This sequence comes from uncultured Acetatifactor sp., assembly GCA_910580225.1. Lineage (GTDB taxonomy): Bacteria > Bacillota > Clostridia > Lachnospirales > Lachnospiraceae > Acetatifactor. The sequence continues at coordinate 10,400 of CAJTXE010000023.1, read as the reverse complement.
CCATGCGGAACAGCAGAACAGGAACGGCGGAAATAGGGGAGGAAGAATGAGATGAGGAATAATCAGTTAAACATACCGGAAGAGAACAGAATGTGGGACAGTGTGATCAGGGCCAGGAATCTGCGGAAGAAATACAGGGGTTTTGAACTGACGGTGCCGCAGCTGGAACTGCCGAAGGGCTTTGCCACGGCGCTGATCGGGGAAAACGGAGCCGGGAAGACCACTCTGCTGAATATCCTTACAGGCATCAGACTGGATTTCAAGGGAGAAATCCGTTATTTTGACAAGGAGAACCGGGGCATTGACAGCCGTGTCCAGGAGAGGATCGGCTACACCGGGCCGGGGAGCTATTTCCTGCCCCAGTGGAGCATCCGGCAGGTGGAAGAGATCAGCGAGATCCTATTTGAAAATTTTCATCAGGACAGATTCCGGACCCTGTGCAGGGATCTGGGACTGGGGGAGGGGATGGGAGCGTACACGAAGGAAGTCAGGAAGCTGTCTGACGGCAGCAGGATGAAGCTGATGTTGGCTGCGGTACTGGCCAGGGACACGGCACTTCTGGTTCTGGATGAGCCCGCCTCTCCCCTGGACCCCCTGATGCGGGATAAGCTCTGTGATCTGATCCGGGAATATCTGGAGCAGGGAGAGGGGGAGCGTTCGGTATTTTTCTCCACTCACAATATCGCGGACATGGAAAATGTGACGGATTATGCCGTGATCCTGGAGCATGGCAGCATTGTGGAGGAAGGATTTGTGGAGGATCTGAAGGAGAAGTATGTCCTGGTGAAAGGGGAGGAGAGGGACGCAGAGCAGGCAGGAAAGATTCTGTTCTCCATGAACAGGAGCGCCTACGGGTTCCAGGGAATCTGCCTCAGCCGGAATCTGGATCAGCTGGCGGGGATGGATGTGGCCGTGGAGACCCCCAGTCTGTCCCAGATCTGTGTGGCGGTGATGAAGGCCAATACAAAGATCAGGCTGTAGGGGCGGGCCATGCAGGGCTGAAACTTCCGAAGGAAAGGGATGGATTGGAAGATGAGAAAAATGTGCAGGAGTTATTTGATATTTACGTCTTTACCATATCGGATTATGGTATATGCAGCGCTGCCGGCAGTTTTGGCTGCTCTGGGATTCTGTGTGGGGATGGCAGGACTTGGAGACGCAGGGGTGATGCTTGCGGCGGCACTGCTTCCGTCTGCGGAAATTCTGTCCGATTACTGGTTTCTGGGCGGAATCCAGACCGGGGATATGGAAAAACTGGATTACCTGAAGACTTCCGGACAGGGAAGGCGGGTTATGCAGGACGCTCTGGTATTTGATCTGATCCGAAAGCTGCTGACTGCCCTGGGAAGTCTGGTCCTTTGCGTCCTGGCCCTTCGGCTTTGGAAGGACTGGGGGCAGCAGGGGAGATGGCAGGAAATGGGCACAGGCGTCCTGGGCCATGCGGGTATCTTCGATTGGGATTTTGCCGGTAGTATGGGTTGGTTTCCGTGGAGCGGAATGCTTCTGTATCTGGTGCTGCTGTCCTGGTTCCTGTCTGTGCTTGGGACATTTCTGTCCAGGTACAGCGGGTTGATCTGGATGAATATGACCATAGGATACGGAGCCACAGCTCTGGCCGCGGCGGCGGGACTGGTGGGAATCCTGCTGTGGAGGTATAGCTGGGGACTGGCGGCAATGGGCGGCACAGGGGCGCTGCTGGCGGGTGTTTTGGCTGTCAAGGCGGCCATGAAGAAAGTGGAGGAAAGCTATTATGATACGTGATTTGAGAACTGGCCTGAAATTGATGCGCTATGCCTATGGTGTGAAAACCAATCTGACCCAGGCAGGGGTAGTGTTGGCAATGGGGCTTCTATATAATTTGGGGGAAGGCGGTATAGGAAACGGCTTTGGAAATCTGTTTTTTATGTCCATGGCAATCATACCGGTACAGCTGTGCTACTCCCTGAGCGTGTCTGATCTTGTGAAAACCTCGCCCATGAGGAAACGGATGCAGACAAGTGTTCCGGCACTTATTCACTGCTTTATTGCGGCGCTGATCTATCTGGCAGAGGTTCTGCTGTTCGGTCTTGTGTGTCTGGGAAATCCGGAACTGGAGGGGGATATGTGCAGGAATATACTGAGCCTGGCTGTGATGGCGGCAGCGATGATGTTCTATTTGGGCATATGCTATAAGTTTTATCTGGTGTCTTCCGTGTTTTTGATTCTCTTTCTGAGCACCTGGTTTCTGGGCGGTTTGTCCGTGGGAAAGTACTTTCTGGATTTTTTCAGCAGAAGTGAGATCTCTTTCCGGTCAGCGGCCCTTCTGGGACTGGGGATTGTTGGGCTTGGAGGAGCGGCGGAGTATTTGGGGACTCTTTTGGTTTACCGGGCGCCTTTGTCCAAAATGGCCCAGCAGGCATCTCTGCGGAAGGCGCTGTAAGGCCGGTTTTTGGGATCCGGTCTTACAGCGGACAGGGGGGAAATTTGCGATTTCAGAAATTCTTTATCAATCGTTTATGGAATTGTTAGCACTCGCTGTTGACGAGTGCTAAAATACGTGTTATAGTACAGATAGAGCAGAGGAAGAGAAAAATGAGAATAAAAGAAAAGGAAAATTGAGAATTTTGAATCCTGTGTTCGGGAAAAATAACATCAGTCCCAAGTGGCTGTATAATCGTTGCGATTGGAAAGGAGATAGATTTTATGATGATGCCCAGTATTTTCAGAGAGGATTTATTTGACAACTTTATGGAGGATTTCGCATTTCCATCCTTCCGCTCATTTTCGGATATGGACAGAACGCTGTACGGGAAACGGGCCAGGAACCTGATGAAGACAGACGTAAAAGAGACGGAAGAGGGGTATGAGGTGGACATTGATCTGCCGGGATTTAAGAAGGAGGAGATCAGGATGCAGCTGGAGAACGGCAGCCTGACGGTAAGCGCCTCCAAGGGACTTGAGAAGGACGAGAAGAACGAGAACGGCAGCTATATCCGCAGAGAGCGTTATGCCGGAAGCATGAGCCGCAGCTTCTTTGTGGGAGAGCATGTGAAAGAAGAGGATATCCGTCCCAAATATGAAAACGGCATCCTGTCCTTCCATCTGCCCAAGGAGGAGAAAAAGGCGGTGGAACAGAAGCCTCGTTATATTGCCATCCAGGGATGACAGCAGGATTTTCCTTTCCTTCTGTGGGACGCATCCGGTGGAAGGTGGGGTTTTTGACCTGGAAGATACAGGAAATGCCTTAGAGCATGAAAAGACGAACCATACGAAAATACCCTGCGGTAACGCCTGCAGGGTATTTTGCGGAAAAATGATATTGCTGGGATGGGCGGGAAAGCTATTTTAGGGATTTCCCCCTTTCGTTCACATACAGCCTTACTCTGTTCTCAATCACTTTTATTACCTCTTCCGCGCTTTTGTTCCCCTTGAAATAATCTTCCGCCTCCTCGCATATGATATCGAGGACCGGTGCTGAACGCAGGGGAAGATATCTCGCTTCCTCAATCAATTTTTCATAATAAGGGATTTTCTCCGTCTTTATGAAGTCCATGTCCTTTTCTTCATATATCCTTGCAATGTCCCATTCCCCGGTGGCCCTGTCTCGAAGAACAGGCGTTGCCAAATTATCTCCTTCAATCTGCTCAAGAAGCGTATCTGCATATCGGGTAAAGACACTTTTCTTGACAGGAACAGCCCAAGAATAATCCTCCTGAACTTCTTCTCCCAGCAGGAAACACAGAAATTCCCAGGCTCCTTCCTTTTTGTCAGAACCGGAGCTGATTGCAATCGAATTGCCTCTTGCCTGTGCATGGCAGCCGTCGTCAAACAACCATCCCGCCAGCACCGACCCCTCGTTCTCCAGTTCAGAGGCAGAAGGCACATGATAATAGTCCTTAAAGTCGTCTCTTTGTGCAATGCACGGTATGTAATTTTCAGAAGAGTCCACATTGCTTCGGGTATCCCCGTATCTTTGGGCGACCTGCAGCAGGTCCAGGAAAAGCTCGCCGGTAAAGTCAAGAGTGCCTTCTTCCCAGTCTATCATTCCCCAGAGAGTCTCCGACCCTTCCAGGAACAGCCGCAGCAGAGCCGTGGGATCCATGCCTTCCACGTACAATGCCTCACCCTGGTATGCAAGCAGGGCCTCCGTGATGCCCCTTATGTCGGATCTGCCCTGCAGGATATCCCTGTCGGCCTCCAGAGCATAAATGCGCGGATCCGGACAAATGCCGTATATCTCTTCTCCCCGGCGCCAGGCGCTGAAGGCAATGGGGAAATAGTCTTCCTCCCTGATGCCGCTGCGCTCCATATAAGGACGGAGATCCTCCAGCACACCTTTTTCTATCAGGTCCATGACACTGCCGCCCAAAATCTCTTCTCCTATCAGAATATCCGGCCCTTTCCCAGCGGCTATCTCAATGCTCAGTTTTGTGACATAATCCTTCAGGCTTTCCTCATATTCCGCCGTTGTGAGTCCGTCGCCTGCAATCCATTCCTCCGTCACAATATGGTAGGTCTCGTTTTCCTGATTGAATCTGGAGATTTGCTGCCTGATCCAGCCTTCCACCGTGGTCGTACAGAGCACCACCGGTATTTTCTCCACCTCTTTCATGCTCAGATGTTCCACATACGCCGGACTTCCGGAGGAGGTGGACCGGAGTATCTCAACGCATTCTTCTCCCACCATGCGGAAATCCGCTACCAATTCCTTCCCTGCATTGAAACCGCCCCCTGACACATCATAGGAGGTTCCGAAGAAATTAAGGACATCCGTCATTTCACCCTGTTCGGTATCAACTTCCCTGATACCCGCCTGTAATATTGCCGGACCGCTGAAGCCCATTCCCAGCCAAAAACTATTCCGGAACATATCATCGGTTCTTGTTTCCACCTGCTCCAGAATCGTAATGTCACCTGTCTCCGCATTCAGCTCTGCCAGACGGTCCCCTGTTTTGAAGTCATCTATGGTAAGATATATTTTTTTATCCGGAGTCTGGCACATCTTTTTTATGCTCCATGGGGCAGACGTATCATTTTCTGTACGAAACAGTTCTCTGCCCTGGGGATCCATCTTTATCAGATTTGGACCGTCCAAATAATAAAAGCATCCTTCCAGATCCAGATACCAGCAGTTTCCGCCATATAGTGTAAGTTCGTCCGGAATACCTTCCAGCAGCAATTTTTCTTCACCGTCCAGCCCCCACTGATAGATCTTGCTGGTTCCATCCTGGGCCGCATACCTTTCTGCCCAGAGCTGTATGGGTTCCTCTCCAAGAAACTGGGTTCCAAGATGCGAGATATAAGTATTTTTTCCGGTTCTTTTATAAATAGCTTCCTTGAAATCAGGAAAATCCGTCCTTTCTATCACGATATCCCGGTATTTTGTTTTTTCATTTCCAGCATTATCACCGCATCCCATAAGCATGGTGCTGATCAGGAGAACCAGAAAACAGATAAGATTTTTCTTCATTACAACTCCTTTCTTAAAATGCAGCCGGTTCATTTCGTTATGTTCTAAATATCCTTATAGTATACCGGTTGGGTATACTATAAGGATACCATATGAACATGAAACAGGCAAGAAAAAGGCTTAGTTTAAGGATCTTTTCGTTGGAATTACAGATGACATTTGGGGGCAAAGACCGAAAGGCTGCTTTTTCTAAACTTTTTCTAAAGTATCTTGTATTCAAAATTAGATTATGTTATAGTAAAAAAGATCAAGAAATAAAGTATTTGGCTGCTTTTGCCGGGAGAATCGTTCTTCTGCAGAAGTGTCTGATTTATCACAGGCGGGAATATGCAGTACCGGAAGCAGATACATTCCGGGAATAGGGCAGTTTCCCACTATCGGCTTTTCGCCATCAAATCAAGCAGAAAATGAATGAAGTATGGGCAGGCGAAAAGTGTTTTCTCCTGAGGAAACCATCAGACAGTTGTTGGAGAAGGTATCATCCGAATAAAGAGAATGGCAATACATATCCGTGAAACAGGAAGAGGATATACGGATGTCATATGGCATTGTCATAAAGCAGGAGAAGGACTTTGCCCGACATAATACAGAATGCAGAGGAGAAATCAAAACAGATGGAAATAGGGAAGCTGCGGGTAGGCGATCTGCTTCTGCCCTCCAATGTGTTGATGGCGCCCCTTGCCGGTTATACCTGCTATCCCTTTCGGATGCTGGCTCTGGAGATGGGAGCAGGATTGTGTTTTACGGAGATGGTGAGCGCCAACGGGTTAAAATATCAGGACAGTGCCACAAGACGTCTGCTGTTTACTACGGAGACGGAGAAAATCAAAGCGGTCCAGCTGTTGGGCGGCAGTCCGGCGGTGATGGAGCAGATGGCCTGCAGCGAACTGCTGGAGTTTTTTGATATTATAGACATTAATATGGGGTGTCCGGTGCCCAATGTGTTCAAAAGCGGTGAGGGAAGTGCGCTGATGTTAGATCAAAAGCGGGCTGCTGCCATTATTCGGGGCTGTAAGAAGAGCGGCAAGATCATTACGGTAAAGTGTCGTACCGGAATTCGGAAGGAAGATCTGTTTGCTGCAGAGTTTGCCAGAATGTGTGAGGATGCCGGGGCAGATATGATCACCATCCACGGCCGCTCCCGCAGCATGATGTATGACGGACCGCCTCAGGTGGAGGAAATTGCCCGGGCTAAGATGGCAGTGAGCATTCCTGTGATTGCCAACGGAGGAATCTGGTCTGTGGAGGATGGGGAACGGATGATGGATCAGACCGGGGCGGACGGAATCATGATAGCCAGGTATGGTCTTGAAAATCCGTTTATTTTCAGTGAGTTCACGGGAACCGAATGCAGGAAGTCCTGGGTGGAGATGCTGTGGGAGCAGATGGAGCTGGCAGGCAGATATTATGACGAAACTTTTACGATGACTTATATCCGTAAACTGGCCTCTTACGGAATGAAAAAGCGCAAAGGGACCAAGCGGTACAAGGAACGGCTGTTCGGCTGCGGCAGCCTGGAGGAGCTGCGGGAAGTGGTGGAGCTGATTTTTTCAGAATCAATGTGAGTTTTGGAAACGGTTTTTGGTGAATGGGGATCAGGAAAGAGATTGGGCAGCATTTTCTGTGAAATGCTGCGGAACATCGTATGGAGGCGCGGGATGGGAGAGGAAGAATTTCACATTCGGGACGGTAAAATAGAAGTATATACCGGGCGGGATGCAGTGGTGACAGTGCCGGCGGGCATCCATACCATTGGAAAAGGGGCATTCAAGGCCTGTGTTTCCATGAAAAAGGTGGTGCTTCCTTCGGGATTGCTCCGGATTGAGGCAGAAGCCTTCAAAGGATGCCGGAATCTGCAGGAGGCAGAAATTCCGGCAGGAGTGTGCTGGATTGGGGCTTATGCATTTCACCGCTGTCATGCTTTGCAAAAGGTCGCGCTGCCTTTTTCTGTAAAAGAATTGGGGGATTGTGTATTTCTATATTGCGACAGTCTGGAGGAGGTGTACATTCCCGGTGTACGCCGGCTGGGCGTCCAGGTTTTTGTGAACGATGTGTCGCTGCGGCGTCTGGAGATTTCGGAGGAGCTGGAGGAAGACTGCATCTGCGATGTTTTTACTGGGTGCGGAGCATTGCAGGAAGTTATCCTTGCGGACAGCAGGGGAGAGCAGGCATGCCGTTTTCCCAATGCAGTGGAGATTGTGGCAGGGGATATGATTGTGCCCCGGCTGGTTAGGACCATTGCTGTGGATGTGCTGCGGATGATGGAACTGGAGGGCAGGCGCCTGGTTACGTTCCGCACCAATTTGAAACATGTGGATATTCCAGAGGGAATTGAGGCAATCGGAAAGAGTTGTTTTTATGATAAAAGAGGCATTCTGTCGGTGAGATTTCCAGAGTCTCTGAGAGAAATCGGGAGCCGGGCCTTTCGAAACTGTATTAATCTGGAAACGGTTATTTTTGAGGGAAATAACGTTTCCATTCATGAAGATGCTTTCAGAAACTGCAGTTCTTTGAAGGAGATCCGGATGCCGCAAGGGCCATGCTTTAGGCTGGAGGGGATCGGCGGTTTTGGAGACCGGGAAATACCGAAACAGGCGGAACTGATCCGGAAGCAGGTACTGGGGAATTTCCGGATCAGCGGCAGCATATTGCTGAAATATTTGGGCCAGGAATCCCGGGTGGCGGTGCCGGAGGGAATCACTGTCATTGGGGAAGAGGCCTTTGCGGGAAATGAGGCTGTTGACAGGGTGCTTCTACCCGGGAGCCTGCGGGAAATCGGTGCAGGAGCCTTTCGGGACTGTGTGCTTCTGCAGACGGCGGAGTTTCCGGACGGGCTGAAACGAATCGGTGCGGGAGCCTTTGAGAATTGTGTGAAGCTGCTTCGGATTAAGCTGCCGGAGAGCCTTTCAAAAATAGACGTAAAAACATTCAAAAGATGTCGCTCATTAAAAGAAATTTCTTTTGGGCAGGGAATCCGGCAGATTGGAGAACAGGCCTTTTATGGATGCACGGCAATCAGGGAGGCGGAGCTTCCGGAGAGTCTGCAGGATTTAGGGGAGATGGCATTTTATCGTTGCGAAGCTTTGAAGGCTGTAACGCTTCCGGCAGGGACGGCATATGTGGGAAATCTGGCTTTCGCACAGAGCGGTGTGAGGAAGGTGCGGATCTCCGGCAGCGGGCAGGGATACGGAACGGGTATTTTTGCGGATTGTGCCAGATTGAGGTACCTTTATCTGGAGGACGGTGTTTGTCATATCCCAGACAGGCTGGCTTACGGATGTACGGCTTTGGAGGAAGTGAGACTGCCGGATTCCATTCGGTCTGTGGGGCGGAATGTGTGGGAGAAGACGGCTTTTCTGGAAAACTGGCTTCGAAACCGGCAGGAAGCGGAGTCAGAGATTCTCTGGGACGGCAGGAATTTGGAGGGAGAGCATCGGCTTTCGGACAGGGTAAAGATTGTGGCAGGGGGAGCTTTTTACGGAAACAGGAAGCTGACTGCGGCGGAAATTCCTGCTGGTGTTCGGTGGGTCGGGCCGGCGGCTTTTAAGGGATGCGGCGGACTGCGGCAGGTGATTTGGGATGTGGGGAGCGCCAGAGAGGGAATGGCCGTCGGAACAGAAGCGGGTATGACAGGAGAAGGTGTGCTGTCAGAGAATGTGTCAGAGGGAATGGCCGTCGGAACAGAAGAAGGCATGATGGGAGAAGGTGGCCGGGCAGAATTAGCTTCAAAAGAAGAGGATGGCGGGAGAGAAAGTGGCCTGGAGGCAGAAATTTTCTCCGGCTGTACGCTGCTGGAGCGAGTGATGATTCGGGATGTGCAGAGCGGCAGGGAACGAAATGGAGCATGGCAGGTTATTGGAGAAAGAGCCTTTTATCAATGCGGCAGTCTGAAAAAAATCAATCTGGAAGGGACTGTAGAAATTGGAAAAGAAGCGTTTTCCGGCTGCGGGCAGATGCAGGTTTGTTCCGGTATTTTTCAGGGAGAACAGCAGAGCCTGCTGTGGATTGGTGAGGCAGCCTTTGAGGGAACCGTTTTAGAAAGAGAAGCGCTTGAAAAGTCGATTGTTCAGGGCCATACCAGTGGGGGGACAGATACCGGAGAAGAAGTGCCCATTGGGAAAAGCGGTTATGAAGAAGCAGTGTCAGAGGGAAAAGGGGATTATGGGCTCGTAATCGTCGGTACGATTGTGATCTCCGGAAAAAGCTGTGGGGGAGAGCTATGTGTGCAGGAAGGCATCACAGGGATTGCACCATATGCCTTTTCCGGAAATAAGGAAATTACCAGGATTGTGCTGCCCCGGAGCCTTCAGCGAATCGGAGAGGGAGCATTTTGGGGCTGTAGCGGGCTTTTGGAGGTAGAGTTTTCGGAGACGGCCTGCCGAATTGAGGCCAGGGCTTTCGAGAAATGTATATCTCTGGGGAATGTGGATCTTCGGGCCCGGCAGCTTGGTGCCGGGGCATTCGCCTATTGTATCTCGCTTATCAGTGCAAGGATCAGCGGCAGATCAATTCTTCCGGAGCGGCTGTTTGAAGGATGCAGGACGCTGCGGGAATGTATCTGTCCCCAGGTGAAAGCAGTGAAGGCGAATTGCTTCAACGGCTGCAGGCAGCTGGAAGCATTTGACTTCAGCCGGGTCTGTGTGGTGAGGGAATATGCCTTCGCAGGATGCGAAAATCTAAGGCAGGCAGCGTTTCCGGAAAGTGCCTGCATCAGAGCCCATGCCTTTGAGGACTGCAGCAGGCTGGAAGGGATAACACTTTTAGGACCGCGGGGAGAGATTCGGCTGTGGGAGTATGCGTTTTCCGGCTGTACGGATCTGACATGGGTGAATTGGAAGGGACAGGTGTGGAACTTTGACTCTTACGAAGACATTTTGAAAGCGTGTATTCCAGAGATGGTACGCCTGATTTTTCACAGTGCCATGAGCTGTTTTGAGGTGGAAAAGGAAGA
>CAJTXE010000022.1:53237-74397 GCA_910580225.1 uncultured Acetatifactor sp. | reverse complement strand
GTCTTTGTGACCAACATATTGGCAAAGTTCAGCAGGCCAATGGCCATCAGCACGATTCCCACGATCAGCTTCGGCAGGCATTCATTCAGCCTGGCATTTTGGAACACTTCCTGATAATCGCTGCGCATCCAGACACTGATCCCGCGGTTCAGGCTCTGTTTATACGAGCTGAGATAGTGTTCAAATTCCTCCTGCCCGTCATGGTCAATGTTGACGGCCAGCTGGCGGATACCCTCATCCGGGAACAGCCTGTCAAATAAGGACAGCGGCACAAAATAAGTCAGATGAAAGCTGGACTCCAAGCTGTTGCTTCCGCTTAAAAAGGAGGTATCCCCCATAACGGAAGCCAGCACGGAAAGCTGCTCTCCCCCCAGCTCCACCGTCTCTCCGGCGGCAGGCGAGGACACGCCCTCCACATAAGCCCCTGCGGCTACGATATACCGTCCGTCAGCAAACTGTTCTACGTCAAAATCACCGCTGGTGACGGGACAGTTATCCAGTACATACCGCAGGTAGGCGTCCTCCAGCGCAATCACGATGCCGTAATAACTGCCCGTCTGTTCCAGGCAGTCCAGACCGGCACACCAATCAGGGTAGGCAGCCTGACTTTCTCTGCGGGTCATGGTCTCATCATAAGGTTCATTGTAAAAGTCCACGATTCGCTGGCGCAGCCCGTCAGAAGCCCTCAGCTCCACTTCCTTGGATTTCAGGACGCTTACCTCCAAAACCTCACTGCGTCCGCGCAGATCGCCGACGATCTGTTCCGTGATAGCCCGGTTATTGGGGTTATACCGCTGTACGGTGGAAGCCGCAGAGCCGTCCTCGATGGTGTAGTCCCAGGGGGACATCCCGTTTAAGTACAAATCCTCGTCGTAGCTGGTGTAGCGAATCCAGGTGGAGCAGAGCAATAACAGGGAGAGCAGCAAGGACAGCAGGGAAAGAACGGTACGCCCTTTATTTCTCCACAGGGAGCGGAGAGCCAGACGAAGAATGCCGACTTTCCCTGTACTGCTGCGCCCCCGCCCTTTCGGCACCCCTTCCTCCAAATTCCGCAGCATCTGTGTGGGCATCCTTCCGCCTGTCCGGACAGCAGGCAGAAAGTACGCCAATACAACGGTTCCGAAGGCACTGAGCGCCGCCAGGGCGAAGGTCTCCCAGGACAGGAAGTAGATGGCCGGGTTCTGCTCCATGCCAGTCACGATCCGCGGCGTCACCAGATAGTGGATGCCGAATCCCATCAGCCAGCCGGGGAGCAGGCCGAAAAGGGAGAGCAGCGCAGCCTTCTCCAACAGAAACCACCGGATCTGCCGGGGTGTCATGCCCAAAGTCTTCAGCCCTGCAAAAAAGCGGGTATCCTGATCCATGGCCACATGGATGATACTGTAAATCATCAAAAAACCGCACAGAAGCACCACCAATGCAGGAATGTAGAAGGGCGTGGCCTGCTTGCCCGCCATTTCCATTCTGGCTTCGTTATAGGCCAGATTGGTGGTGTAAGCCACCTGATTGACCCCCTGATCCGCCATGATCTGCTGCGCCTGCTGCTCCAGTTCCTTTGGCTGCCAGAGATCCACCCCCATGGTGACGGACGCCGTATCCGGGTATCCGGGCAGAAGTCCGGCAGCACACTCCGCTGTCACCCAGGCACAGGCTTCTGTGAAGTTCGTGGGGCTTGCCCACCATCCGCAGAGGGTAAAATCCGTACTGTGCCCTCCTCCCCTGCTGTCTGTCCACTGAAGGGACACCGGAGCGCCCAGTTCATGCAGAACCCCCAGAGAGTCCATGGTAAATTCATCCAGAGCGATTTCTCCCGCTTTCTCCGGCAAACGCCCCGTTGTAGGAACAGAGAGGACGCTCCGGGCATAGTCCCGGTCGGTTACCGCCAGCTTAACGCTGCGAACCCCCATCATCTCATCAGAGAGCTGCCCCAAAGCGCTGATTCGGACTGTGCTTTTTACATTGGGATGCTGGGCTAATTTCTCTGCCTGATGGAGGGTCAATCCCTGGTAGAGGATGTGGCTGGTGGAGCCGTATCGGTACTCATAATTGAGCAGATACGCATTTTCTACGGAGCTGCCCAGGAGAAAAGCGAAGGAATACAGTCCTGTAATCAAAGCCACGGCAAAAGCCAGCAGTAAATTTTTTGTTTTGTGAAATTTGAAATCCCGCCGCGCCAGTGTGTGACATATGTTCAGATTGTTATTTACAAGCATGGCACCCTCCTTACGCCTTCAGACGGCCGTCTTCCATGCGGAGCACACGGTCGGCCATCTGTGCGATCTCAAGGTTGTGGGTGATCATAATGAGGGTCTGGCGATAGGTCTCCACGGACATTTTCAAAAGCCCCAACACATTTTGTCCGCTTTTTACATCCAGGTTTCCCGTAGGTTCGTCTGCCAGGATAATGGCCGGCTTCCCAAGCAGCGCCCTGGCGATCGCCACCCGCTGCTGCCCGCCGCCGGAAAGCTGGTGGGGATAGGCATTCAGCCGATCCGCCAGCCGAAGCTGCTGCACCACATCCCCAAAGAAACGCTGATCCGGCGTACTGCCAGCCAGACTGATAGGGAACAAAATGTTTTCTTTGACGGTCAGTGTGGGAACCAGATTAAAATTCTGATACACAAAGCCTACTTTGCCGCGGCGGAATACAGCCAGCTCTCTTTCCTTCAAACCGGACAGATTTACGCCGTCTACGATCACTTCCCCCTCATCAGGGGTATCCAGCCCGCCGATCATGTTCAGCAGAGTGGTCTTGCCGGAGCCGGATGCACCGATGATGGCGGTAAACCTGCCTTTCTCAATGGAAAGGTCGATACCGTCCAGGGCTTTGACCTGCGCCTCTCCCTTTCCAAAGTATTTTTTTAAACGATGTACCGTTACGATTTCCATAGCTGCATACTTCCTCTCCCTTTTTCACTTTTCCTATACGCTGTTTGCCCATAACAGTTCAGGCCGCCCCTCCCGCGAAGCCAAAAGGCGTATCTTTCGGGCTTTGTGTACATCTACGCAACAGTCCGGTGTCCTGTCTGGACTGTTACCTTCGCTCAGCTCAGCAAATACACAGAGAAGGTGGTGCCTTCTCCAACATTTGATTTTACGCTGATATAGCCTTTCTGCCGCGTAATGATCCCGTTGGCAAGATACAGCCCCAGCCCCACGCCTTCTTCGGCAGCCGTTTCCTGCGCCCGATAAAAACGCTGAAAAATATCGTGATAATGCTCCTCCCGGATGCCGATACCGGTATCGGAGATGTCAATCCGCGTATAGAATTGCCACGGGCGGACAGACACAGAAATGCTGCCGCCTTCCGGGGTGTATTTTACCCCGTTGTCCAGGATATTGCCCAGAGCCTCCGCCGTCCACTTAGGGTCATGCTGCACCGTAATCGACGGCGCGCAGTCCGCGGACAACTGGATATTTTTTCTGTCCGCTTTCGCCCATACGGTACTGATCGCCTGGGCGATGGTCTTCTCAAGAGGCGCTTCTTCCATGTGCAGGACAAATGTCCCGGTTTCCAGCCGGGACATTTTAATCAAAGACTGCATCAGAAAATCCAGTTTATTGATCTGCGAGGCCATGGTCTCCAGAAACTCCGCCCGCTTTTCCTCTGTGAGCCGATGCTGCCGAAGGATGCCGGTAAACATCTGGATATTGGCAATGGGGGTCTTCACTTGATGGGAAATATCGCTGACCAGCTCCTGGATGGTCTGCTTATCCCGCTGGCTCTGCACTTTGCCCTCGTTCATGATATCATAGTACTGCAGGAGCTTTCCCTGTACCCTGGCTGTCACGCTGTCCTCATAAGGCCGCTCCACCTCCGGCTGCCTCCCGGAAATCAGGGCGTCCAGCGTATCGCATATTTCGTCTGCAAAATGGAAGATCTGTCTCTGCCAAACCCATATCCACAGGCCGGCCAATGCAAAAATGCCACCTGTCACGGCCAACAGGCTGTAACGGACACCGGAACGGGGTACATATGCCCACAACAGCCGGCACAGCAGGGAAAAAAGCGCCCCGGCTGCCAAAATCATCAGCATTTTCAGAGTTTTCACACTCTTCTTCATCGTCTGCCTCCTGTCCAGATATACCCCATCCCCCGGATGGTCTTGATATAGATATGACCCTCATCCTCAATCTTCGCCCGAAGCCGGTTCATGGTCACGGTAAGCGTGTGGTCGTCAATGAAATTCCCGTCACAATCCCACAGCCGTTCCAACAGAATCTGTCTGGTAATGATGTTGCCGGCATTCTCTGTCAGCGCTTTCAGCAGCTTGTATTCGTTGGGCGTGATGGACAGCTTTTCGCCGCCCCGCACGGCTGTCAGCGCGCCAAAATCAAGCAGAAGAAACCCGTCCGTCCAGCGATCCCCAGGAGCCGCAGCAGCTTTACTCCCTCTCCGGACGGCCACCTCTACCCGCCGCAAAAAAATCTGCATGTTGAAGGGCTTTGTGATATAATCCTCTGCACCCAGGTCGAATCCGTTCAGCACATCCTGCTCTAAATCCTTTGCTGTCAGAAAAATCACGGGCAGTTCCGGTTTGATCGCTTTCAGTTCCCGGCAGAGATCAAAGCCGTTGCCATCCGGCAGATTCACGTCCATGATTGCAAGGTCAAATGGATCCTCCTGCAAAAGCTGTCTGGCTTTCCGGCAGTTATATGCCGCCACCGTCAGATAGCCGTTGCTGTCCAATTCAAAACACAGTCCGGCACTTAAGGCCAGATCATCTTCTATGACTAAAATTCTCATTGCTTATCACCTTCTCGCGTGACGACTTTTTCTGATCCCAGAATACAGTTCCCCGGAAACACAAAAAGCATCCAGTAAAAAATACTGAGTGCCTGCATTAGAATCATATTCAATTATTCAAATCAGGTCAAACAATATCAGCTTGTTTTGGTATAATAAAACCCCGAAAAACCTTTCATTTTCCGGGGCTTTTGAGCAATTTTGATACGGTTGGAACAGCCGATTAACGCTTGCTGAACTGCGGAGCGCGACGAGCTGCCTTGAGGCCGTACTTCTTTCTCTCCTTCATACGAGGATCTCTGGTGAGGAAACCTTCTTTCTTCAAGACAGGTCTGTACTCAGAATCCACCTGAAGCAGTGCTCTGGCAATTCCGTGTCTAATCGCACCTGCCTGGCCTGTAAATCCGCCGCCATGCACATTTACCATTACGTCAAATTTCTCGTTTGTCCCGGTAGCCACAAAAGGCTGACGGACAATTACTTTCAAAGTCTCCAGTCCGAAATACTCATCCATATTTCTCTTATTGATAACGACTTCGCCCTTGCCGGGTGTCAAATATACTCTTGCTACGGATTTCTTTCTTCTTCCTGTACCATAGTATTTCTCTGTCTTAGCCATGATTTCTTTTTATCCTCCTATCCTTTAGAATGTCAGTGTCTCAGGCTTCTGAGCCGCATGATTGTGCTCAGGTCCCGCATATACAAAAAGCTTCCTGTACATCTGTCTTCCTAAAGGTCCTTTGGGAAGCATACCCTTGACTGCCAGTTCAATCACCTGTTCAGGCTTCTTAGCCAGCTTCTCCTTCAATGTGGTCTCTTTCAGGCCTCCTACATAACCGGAATGATGATAATACACCTTCTGATCCAGTTTCTTACCGGTTACCTTAACCTTCTCAGCATTGACAATAATTACGTAGTCCCCAGTATCCATATGAGGTGTAAAGATAGGCTTGTTCTTTCCTCTTAAAATCTTCGCTACCTCAGAGGCAAGGCGTCCTAAAGTCATACCATCTGCGTCTACTACATACCATTTTCTATTGATTGTAGCTGGACTAGCCATAAATGTATTCATTATGTTCCCTCCGTATTGCATTTTTTCATGAGTCAGTTTCAGCAGACTCAACCTTGTCCCGCCTCCGCCAGGTTCCGCAGATGTCCGGCTACGTTCCATGGCTTCCACGCGACGCTCTTCTCTTCTATTTCAAATGCTCGACCGGGGCTTTGGCAAAGCATTTCGAAACGTTGTCACACTTGATTATTCTACTATAGCCAGAAGGCTGTGTCAATCATTTTTTCCAAAAATGTACTAAAAATTTATGCCGGATTTCCTCGAAAAACATGCCCTGATCAGGATAGAAATTCATACTTCACCAGCGTCAGTCCATGGGCCGGGGCTGTAGGGCCTGCAGCCCCTCTGTCCAGGGCTGCAAGTATTTCCGGCATGGATTCCGGCTCCCGCTTCCCCTGCCCCACCTCAATAAGTGTACCCGCAATAATCCGTACCATATTATATAGAAAACCGCTTCCGCATACCCGTATGACCAGGTCCGGCCCCTCCTCTTCCACCCACAGGGAATAAACCACACGCACTGTACTGTCCACCTGTGCCCCTGTCTGACAGAAACTTTTGAAATCATGTTTCCCCTCCAGGTAAGCAGCCGCCTCCCGCATTCGTCCCACGTCCAGCGGTGTATAGATAAAGTAGGAATACAGCCTTTTCACAGGCATGGGAAATTCCCCTCTGTAAATCCGGTATTCATATGTCTTGCGACTGTCACAGTGCCGGGGATGCCACTCCGGCGGCACTTCCCTGGAACTCTGAATACGAATATCTTCCGGCAGTCTCTGATTCAGCGCATACGAAATTTTCCTTGCCGGCATACGATTTACCGTATCAAATACAGCCACGTTTCCCAGCGCATGAACACCGGAATCTGTACGGCTGGCACCGATAACCCTGATTTCCTCCCCAAGAAGTTCCGTCAGGCACCGATTCAGTTCTGCCTCAATGGTAATCCCGTTGTCCTGAATCTGCCATCCGTGGTAATTTGTTCCGTCATATGCCACTGTTATACACACACGTTTCTTTTCCATCTATCTGTAACGCTTCCTCTCTGTCCGGTCTTAAAGCAGTCTGCCCACCGCGATACTCACCGCCATATAGGCAAAAATACATACATATCCCAACCTGTCGCGCCTTTGGTATACCAGCGGCTTCATCTTCGTCCTGCCATCTCCTCCCCGATAGCATCTGGCCTCCATAGCCATGGCGAGATCATTTGCCCTGCGGAATGCGGAAATAAACAGCGGCACCAGCAGCGGCACCAGTGCTTTTGCCCGTTTTATCAGACTGCCGCTCTCAAAATCCGCTCCTCTGGCAATCTGAGCCTTCATGATCTTATCTGTTTCCTCCATCAGGATTGGTATGAAACGCAGCGCAATAGACATAATCATTGCCACCTCATGTACCGGAACATGGAACACTTTCAGCGGCTTCAGCATCTTCTCCATTCCATCCGTCAGGTTGTTCGGCGTAGTAGTCAATGTCATGACAGAAGAGCCGATAATCAGAAGCGTCAGCCGGATCGCCATGGTCACCGCCGTCTTCAGACCCTCCTGTGTAATGGTCAGCTTCCAGAAAGACACAAGCTCCGTTCCCGGTATAAGAAATATATTGAATACCACCGTAATCAACAGCAGAAATAAGATGGACTTCATCCCCCTCACCATATAGCGAAATGGAACATGGGACAGCCGAATCACTGCCGCCAGAAAAAGAACGGCAATTCCATAGGCCCAAAAATTCCCGAAAAAAAACAAAGACAGGATATACAGCAGTGTCCCTCCCAGCTTAACCCTCGGGTCCATCCTGTGTATCAATGATTCCGTCTGATAATATTGTCCGATCGTTATATCTCGCAGCATCGCACTCCCTACCTGTACTATTGCATCTGTTCCGCCCCCTGCCGCGGACCGGAACCCTGCTTATTTCTGTCGTATATACTTTCTTTTTGGTGCTGTCCCACCCTGGCCCTTCTGCAGCCCAAGCTGTTAACCCCCGACTTTCTGCTCACTCCGCCCCGCCGAGTGTCTGTTCTTCAACGACCTCCCCGGTTCCCATATACTGCCTTCACCACGGTCTCTGCCGCCTCTTCGATGGTGGTAGCACTGATATCCACATCGAATCCTCTGTCCTTCAGTTCGTGGAGAATATAGGTGACCTGCGGCGCAGCCAACCCGATTTCTTCCAATTCCCTGTAACGGGAAAATACGTTCTTCGGTGCATCGTCATACAGAATACGCCCTCCACTCATGACGATAATCCTATCTACATATTCAGCCACATCTTCCATACTGTGAGATACCAGCAGAATCGTCATTCCTGTCTCCTTCTGCAATTCCTTGATCTGGTGCAGAATTTCATCCCTTCCCTTGGGATCCAGTCCGGCAGTGGGCTCATCCAATATCAATACTTCCGGTTCCATAGCCAGTACTCCCGCAATAGCCACCCGGCGCTTCTGACCGCCTGACAGATCAAAGGGCGACTGATAATACAGATCCATAGGCAGCCCCACCTTGCGCAGTGCCTCAAATGCTTTCAGCTCCGCTGCTTTTTTGTCATACCCCAGGTTCTTGGGACCAAAACATACATCACTCAGTACATCGATCTCAAACAGCTGATGCTCAGGATACTGAAAGACCAGCCCCACCTTGCTGCGCAGCTTTTTCATGCTGAAATCCCTGTCATAGATATCTTCTCCATGAAAATAAATATGCCCGGAAGTAGCTTTCAGCAAGCCATTGAAATGCTGTACCAGTGTGGATTTTCCGGAACCGGTATGTCCTATAATACCGATAAACTGCCCGTCAGGAATCTGCAGGCAGATATCATCCAGCGCTTTTACTTCCAGCGGTGTCCCTCCGCCATATATATAGTTGATATGATCCAAAATAATCGGCATGTATTACCTCTTAATTGCTGTCAAAATTTTACGAATGCTGTTTCCGGCCGGTCACGCGGCACAGAGCATCTGCCAGCTCCTTTGCAGTCAAAATTCCATTGGGCAGGGCAATTCCCTTTCTCTGCAGTTCGTAGGCCAGCAAAGTCACCTGAGGCACATCCAGCCGCAGGCTTTTCAGCATTTCCACCTGTGAAAAAATCTCCCGGGGAGTTCCTTCCATTGCAACCTTTCCGCCATCCATGACAAACACTCTGTCTGCATGAATAATTTCCTCCATATAGTGGGTAATCAGAATCACTGTGATTCCCTCCACCTGATTCAGCCCACGGACCGCACGGATGACCTCTCTGCGCCCTTTTGGATCCAGCATGGCCGTGGGCTCGTCCAACACAATGCATTTCGGATGCATGGCCAGTACACCGGCAATGGATACTCTTTGTTTCTGTCCTCCGGACAGCTTGTTGGGCGAATGTCTGCGGTACTCATACATTCCCACTGCTTTCAGGCTCTCCTCCACACGCTCCCAAATCTCACGGGTTGGTACTCCCATGTTTTCCGGGCCGAATCCCACATCTTCCTCCACTACCTGGCCGATGATCTGATTATCAGGATTCTGAAATACCATCCCTGCAGTCTGCCTGATATTCCACACATGGGCTTCATCCCCGGTGTCCATTCCGTCCACCCATACGGTTCCTTCTGTTGGATACAATATGGCATTGATATGTTTGGCCAACGTGGATTTCCCGGAACCGTTATGACCCAGGATAGCGATAAATTCCCCCTCTTCCACATCCATATCCACCTGATCTACGGCTGTGGTAATCCCTTCCACATTGCCTTCTTCATCCCGTCTGATATATTCGTATGTCAGTTTCTGCGTTTTGACGATTCCCATATGATTCCATCCTTATGCTCCGGCACGGTACCGCTGCCGAATCCGGAAGGTCTTCCTGCAGCTGCCTGCCTGCTGTCTCATATTATATTAAATTTTTCGTGGAATTACAACTTGTTTTTCACAGGAAAAGCCGATATGTCAAAGAGCAATTTACAAAACGCTCTCCCTGTGCTATCCTAATCAACAGAGAATAGGAAAGGAGCCTTTTCATGGACAGAAATAAAATAATGAAAATGATTGTCATTCTGGCAGTTGTGGTAATCCTTGCTGCAGGTCTCTCCAGATTCCTGCGCCGGGACTCCTTAAGCCTGACCGAATATGCAAAACTCCAGGATTCCCAAGCCCTGGAAGAAACCACCCGGTCTTCCTCAAATCCGGATGGGACCATGGCGGAAGCCTCTCAAAAACCCGGTGAAGACATATCAGGAACCTCAAATCCAGATAAAACCATACCCGAGACCTCCGCAAAGCCAGACGGAGTGTCAGAGTATTCCAATGCTCCGGACCTCTCCCAGTCTCCGCACCCGGATACGCAGAACATTCCGGAAGCAGAAAGTTCTCTTCCGTCTTCTGACCACGCCCTGGAAAACGCTCCCGAATCTTCACTGCTTACAGGGGCATCCCTGAATGGCAGTTCCCAGCTGGAATACCGCACTGTGCTGGAGGAGGGATTCTATTATGAACCCCTGTCCGACCCGCTCCGCCGTTATATTACCGGCGTTTCCTTCCCGGTTTTTGATGAAGAGAATGAGAAGGAACCGCCGGAAATTACATTTGAAGAACTTTGCTATGTGCACATTCTTCACTATGACTTCAGCGGTATCGTAACAGAAGGCGAGCTGATCTGCAATGAGTACATCGCCCAGGATCTGACGGAAATTTTTTATGAATTGTATCGAAATGAATATCAGCTGGAGAAGGTAGTACTCATTGACGAGTATAACGGCGATGACAATGCCTCCATGGAGGCAAATAATACTTCCTGTTTTAATTACCGCCCCGTAGAGGGCACCACCCGCCTGTCCAGACATGCCCTGGGCCTGGCCATTGATATCAATCCTCTTTACAATCCTTATATTACCTACACAGACACCGGAGAAGAAACTGTAATGCCTGCTTCCGCCTCGGCTTATGCTGACCGCTCCCGGGCTTTTCCTTATAAAATCGATGAGGAAGATCTATGCTATAAGCTGTTCCTGCAGCATGGTTTTACCTGGGGCGGTAACTGGAACCATGTAAAAGACTATCAACACTTTCAGAAAGCAAAATAGACCGAAACAGCAGGAAACGGAGAACCAACGCTCTCACATCGGTTCCCCGTTTCTTCCTCTAAAAAACGTATCTTACACCAGTTCCAGTATCACTTCCATTGCGGCGTCACCCTTACGGGGGCCGATCTTCACAATCCTGGTATAACCGCCCTTACGGTCAGCATACTTGGGACCATACTCCTCAAAAAGCTTCGCCACCAGATCTACCTCTTTGGTGTTGCGCTTTCTTCCGGCAGCCTCCACAGGCACATCCACAACGGGATACAGGACACTTAAAATCTTACGCCTCACATGCAGTCTGGACGGCTGATCCTTCTTGATCTCCTTTTCGACAGTCTCATACTGCGTCACCTTCTTGCCGTCTACCACTTCCTTAACACGCTTTCCGTCCTTATCCTTCACGGGAACCTTCGCACTTACGGTCACGGTATCGAAGTTGTCCTTCTCCTTCACAGCCATTGCGATCAGGCCTTCTGCAATCTTCTTGACTTCCTTTGCACGCGCTTCAGTAGTCACAATCTTGCCGTGCTGCAGCAGTGCCGTTACCTGATTTCTCAATAATGCTTTCCTCTGTGAAGAGGTCCTTCCAAGTTTTCTGTACTTTGCCATGATTTCTTTTCCTTTCTCTTTTCATACTGCATCCGGCCACGCTCTTTGGTCTTACTTACCGAATGCCGGCAGCTTTCAGCCGCCTAACAGAGATGAACCGCAGACGCCCCCATCGGATTTACCGCCTGCGGAATATCTTGCCACCCATAAACGCTCCCCTGCACCATAAATTTTTTCAGCAGGAAATTGTCTCATTCTTCGCTGGGATTCAGCTGCAGGCCCAGCTCTTTCAGCTTGGCCAATACTTCCTCCAGGGACTTCCGGCCCAGATTTCGAACCTTCATCATGTCCTCGGATGTTCTGTTACACAATTCTTCCACCGTATTGATTCCGGCTCTCTTTAAGCAGTTAAAGGAACGGACAGAAAGCTCCAGCTCATCAATACTCATCTCAAGAACTTTCTCCCTCTCATCATCCTCTTTCTCCACCATGACCTCTGCGGTCTTGGCATTCTCGGACAAATCAATGAAAAGACTTAAGTGCTCACTCAAAACCTTCGCGGCAAGACTCACCGCCTCGTCAGGAACCAGGGTTCCGTTCGTGAACACATCGAGAGTCAGTTTATCGTAATCCGTAATCTGACCCACGCGGGTATTCTCCACCGTCACATTTACTCTTTCAACCGGTGTGTAAATGGAGTCGATCGCAATCACACCAATCGGCAAATCCTCGTGTTTGTTCTTCTCGGCACTTACATAGCCACGGCCCCTGGTGATGGTAAGCTCAATATAAAGCTTCGCATCCTTGCCGCTCAGAGTGGCAAGCACCAGATCCGGGTTCAAGATCTCGATATCTTGATCTACCTGAATATCAGAAGCATGTACGATACCCTCACCCTCATACTCTACATATGCGGTTTTGGCTTCATTGGTCTCGCTGTTATTCTTGATGGCAAGGCTCTTTAAGTTCATCACGATCTCCGTCACATCCTCTTTGACACCCGGGATGGCACTGAACTCGTGAAGGACACCTTCTACCTTGATCTGACTTACTGCTGCTCCTGGCAGGGAAGAAAGCATGATCCTCCTCAGGGAGTTACCGAGAGTGATACCATAGCCTCTTTCCAGCGGTTCTACTACAAACCTGCCATACTTCTTGTCTTCTGAAATTTCAGCAACCTCAATATTTGGTCTTTCAAAATCAAACACTCGAATACCCTCCTTTTTCCAGCATTTACCATTGCATTAAGACACAAGCGCTCCGAAGCCATATACCTCCCCGGGAGATATATGGCCTCAGAGACCAGCAGGGCTTACTTGGAGTACAACTCGACAATAAGCATTTCATCTACAGGAACATCAATCATTTCTCTGGTGGGAAGATTCTTGATACTTCCCTTTAAGCCTTCGATATCTACATCCATCCATTCAGGTACCAGTCTGCCGCCGGTGATCTCCACAATATCCTTGTATCTCTGCAGAGATCTTGCCTGCTCTGTAATTTCAATGACATCGCCCGCCTTAACCAAGTAGGAAGGAATATTTACTTTCCTGCCGTTTACCATTACATGTTTATGACCTACGACCTGTCTTGCCTCTCTCCTTGTCCTGGCAAACCCCATCCTGAAGACAACGTTGTCAAGTCTGCTCTCCAACATGATCATCAGGTTTTCACCGGTCATCCCCTTCATCTGGTCCGCTTTCTTGTAGTAATTGCGGAACGGTTTCTCCAAAACACCGTATATAAATTTTGCCTTCTGCTTCTCGCGCAGCTGCAGACCATACTCACTTACCTTTTTGCCGGCTCTTGCATTCTGTCTCCGGGACTTCTTATCATATCCCAGATAAGACGGCTCCAGTCCGAGTGCTCTGCATCTTTTTAATACGGGTACGCGATTTACTGCCATTCTTTTCTTCCTCTTCTTTCCTGCCGTTTACAATGCCCCGGGCACCTTCTTCCGGCAAATTCTCAGCTCTGATACACCCAAAGTCCTTTGCTTCTCCGCAAAGTGAATTTATCCCGCCTGGCTTTGACGATTAGACACGACGCCTCTTGGGAGGACGGCATCCATTGTGGGGTACAGGAGTGACGTCGCGGATACTGACCACTTCCAGTCCACATGCGGAAAGCGCTCTGATTGCCGCTTCACGTCCTGATCCGGGTCCCTTTACAAATACATCCACGGACTTCAATCCATGTACAAGTGCAGCCTTGGTAGCTGTCTCTGCAGCCATCTGCGCCGCATACGGAGTAGATTTCCTTGAACCTCTAAATCCCAGACCACCGGCACTTGCCCAGCTCAACGCATTCCCTTCCGTATCCGTCAGGGTAACGATGGTATTGTTAAAAGAAGACTGGATATGTGCCTGTCCGCGTTCAACGTTTTTCTTAACGCGCTTCTTCGTTACTTTTTTTGCAACCTGTTTCGCCATTTTTAAACTAACCTACTTTCTCATCTTTTTCCAGTTACAGGAACCTTATTTCTTCTTGTTTGCAACGGTTCTCTTGGGTCCCTTACGGGTTCTTGCATTGTTCTTGGTATTCTGACCGCGAACAGGAAGACCCTTACGGTGACGAATGCCTCTGTAGCAGCCGATCTCCTGAAGTCTCTTGATATTCAGAGCGATCTCACGCCTCAAATCACCCTCGACCGTCACGTTCAGCTTTTCGATAGCTTCCGAAATCCTCTTTACTTCGTCATCGGTAATGTTCCGAACCCTGGTATCAGGATTCACTCCGGCTTCCGCCAGGATCTTATTGGCGGTGGTTCTGCCGATTCCGTAGACATAAGTCAGACCGATCTCAATTCGTTTCTCTCTGGGTAAGTCAACACCTGCGATACGAGCCATTTACATTTCCTCCATTTTCTGCACACGTTCTGGTCTGTTATTATGCGCATTTCCTGTTACTAATTGATTGGGGTTTTCACCCAACCGGACACTCACTGCTTTCTGCTTCATCCGATCTTTCCAGAATGTTTAAAACGCTTCACTCCCCAAATGTGCCTTCCCATTTTTCATGGATGAAAATTAGAATTTTCAGGCAACGGACTATGCCGAACACAGTCCGGCAGAAGTTTCAGACATTCTATTCATTCTGGTATCAAGAAGTAATCTCCAGTAAGCTCTATCCCAGTTCTATGATAATCAATGGCAGGAAAACGCCTCCATTGGTTCAGCCGCACATATAAACGGGACAAGAACTCACATAACCTGTGATGCTGCTAAAGCACCTCCAGGCGGTGATTATCCCTGTCTCTGCTTGTGCTTCGGATTCTCACAGATTACTCTGATGCGTCCTTTTCTCTTGATGATCTTACATTTTTCGCACATTGGCTTTACTGATGATCTAACCTTCACGTTAAACCCTCCTTTCAAAAAAGACCGTCTTGTATTATAACATAAGGGGGTTCTGATTGCAACCCCCTTATCCAATAATTTTTCTGATTATTCTGATGTTTTCCGCATAATCCGGATTATTTATCTCTCCAGATAATGCGTCCCTTGCTCAGGTCATAGGGCGACAGTTCCAGCGTTACCCTGTCTCCAGGAAGGATACGGATAAAGTTCTGGCGAAGCTTGCCACTGATGTGTGCCAGCACTCGATGACCATTCTCCAGCTCCACCTGAAACATGGTATTTGGCAATTTCTCCACGACTGTACCTTCGATTTCGATTACATCACTTTTAGACATATAATTATATTTCCTCCGAATTTTAGTTCCGCAGATGGGCGCATCTGTACACATGGCAAAACAACTTCTGCGCACATATGCTGTTTTATGAGTTCCTCATATGAGCGCATCTATACCAGGTTTCGCGGTACAATTTCTGCCCAAAATGCAGCAGGGCGATCACTGTTATGGGCACTTCTGCACACATATGCTGTTTTTACGATTTCTTCAAATACTGCTTCAGCGCATATTTGATTTCTTCTCCATACACCTTTTCACCATTCAGCAGTTTGGAAAGCAGTTTGTCATTCACAAAGTCATTTACTGGCTGTATATGTTTTAAGCGCTTTTTCTTCGGTTTATCCGGCGGACGCAGATCTCCGTCACACAGGTATACATTTTCCCCTGTCTGTGCTACGATAACATAGAGCCTGTCTTTGTCATGGCCTGCTTTCGATGTTGCCAGCTGTCCTATCATATCCTTCTCCTGTTCCTGGCCTGCAGATTTTGCTCAATACATGGTCAGAATCTCAGGCTCGCCTTCCGTAATCAGGATTGTGTTCTCATAATGCGCAGACAAAGAACCGTCTTCCGTTACCACAGTCCAGTTATCATCCAGCCATTCCACATCGGCTCTGCCCATATTGATCATCGGTTCTACTGCAAGTGTCATTCCCGGTCGAAGCTTTGGTCCTCGCTTCATCTGTGCAAAATTGGGAATCTGGGGGTCCTCATGAAGCTTTGTCCCCACTCCATGCCCTACCAGTTCCCGCACAATGCCGTACCGATAAGGCTTCACATATGCCGCGATGGCATTGGAAATATCAAACAGATGATTTCCGGCTCTCGCCATCTCTATACCGGCGAAAAAGCTCTTTTGGGTCACATCAATCAGCTGCCGGGCTTCAGGTGTAATTTTTCCCACTGCATGGGTGCGTGCCTGGTCGGAATGATATCCTTTATAAATCATCCCTGCATCCAGACTGACGATATCTCCCTCCTGGAGAATACGGCGCTTGTTGGGAATTCCATGTACCACCTCGTCATTCACGGACACGCAGATGCTGGCCGGATATCCATTGTAGTGGAGGAAATTCGGAATGCCTCCCATTTTGCGGATCAGGCTGTCTCCTTTGATGTCTATCTCCCTGGTCGATATCCCCGGACGAATCATCTCCTCCAGCTCCTTATGGACGAGAGCCAATCGTCTGCAGGATTCTCTGATCAGCTTTATCTGTTCCTCTGTCTTAATTATAATCGCCATACTAACCTGACTTCCCTATCCCAGAATATCCGTAATGGCCTGGAACACATCCTGCATATCCATGGTTCCGTCTACGGTCTTTAAGATGCCTTTGCGGGTATAGTATTCAATCAGAGGCTGCGTCTGGTCATGGTATACTTTCAGACGGTTCAGCACCGTCTCTGGCCTGTCGTCATCCCGAAGTACCAGTTCGCTGCCGCAGGTATCGCATACACCTTCCTGTTTAGGAGGAATATGCTCGATATGATACGTAGCACCGCATTTCAGGCAGGCACGCCTTCCTGACATCCGCTTTACAATATTCTCATCCGGAACATCCACATCCACTGCATAATCGATTCTCTCGTTCAGCTTCTCCAGCGCTCCGTCAAGCACTTCTGCCTGAGGAATGGTCCTGGGAAAGCCATCCAGAACATAACCGTTTCTGCAGTCTTCCTGAGCAACCCTGTCCAGCAGAATCTTCACGGTCAGTTCATCCGGAACCAGAAGTCCCTGATCCATATACTGCTTTGCCTCTCTGCCAAGCTCTGTACCGTTTTTAATGTTGGCCCGGAAAATGTCTCCCGTGGACACATGGGGAATTCCATATTTCTCCGCGATCATTTTTGCCTGTGTTCCCTTGCCGGCGCCAGGCGCGCCCAACATAATAATCTTCATTTTTTAGCCCTTTCTTATTCCAGTTCCGCAAGTATCGTTCAGATACCCCTTCCGACAATTTTTATTTTACCTATTTTATAGAAACTTTTCAATATCTTTCCGACAACATTTTATAAAAGGAGCTTTCCCAAATTACGGGAAAGCTCCTCCTGTAAGCTTCGCATCCTGCATACGAGATCCAGCCGGACTAAATGGCAATACTGTTTCCGACAGCAGTCTTATTTCTCCAGGAAGCCCTTGTAATTCCGGACAAGCATCTGCGACTCCACCTGTTTCATGGTCTCAAGCACAACGCTGACGATAATAATCAGGCTGGTGCCGCCGAAGGATACACTCGCATTGAATACACCGCTGAAGATATACGGCAGAACCGCCACAACAGTCAATCCTACGGCACCGATAAACACGATATAATTCAAAACCTTATTCAAATAGTCGCTGGTAGGTTTCCCAGGTCGGATACCCGGAATAAACCCGCCCTGCTTCTTCATATTATCCGCGATCATCAAAGGATTGAACGTGATGGATGTGTAAAAATATGCAAAGAAAATGATCAATGCGATATATACAAGCAATCCGATGGAATATCTCAGCTGACCGGGATTACACCAGTAACCGGAATTCAGATATTTCAAAACTTCACTCCAGACACCTGTACCCGAATATCCTGCAAAAGAGGAAATATAGATGGGCATGGTGAGCAATGACTGAGCAAAAATAACGGGGATCACACCTGCTGTGTTCACCTTCAGCGGAATATTGGAAGTCTGTCCGCCCACCATCTTTCTGCCCTGTACTTTATTGGCATACTGCACGGGAATCCGACGCACGCCGTCATTTAAGACAATAACCAATACCACCATGGCAATAATCACTGCAAAGATAATCACCACTGCCAGCACTGCCGTAGCCGGCGCTTTGCCGAAGACAAACTGCTGAAACAGATTTCCCAGATCTTCGGGAAGTCTGGAGATAATGTTGATTACCAGAACAATGGAGATACCGTTTCCGATGCCGTTTTCCGTGATTCGCTCTCCCACCCACATCAGGAAAGCACTGCCGGCTGTGAGCGTCGTAATGGCACAGATTACATTCAGGGCGTTGAACTGAATCAGATATCCCTGGCGACCAAAACCGATGGCCATGGCCGTGGACTGAATCAAAGCCAGTCCCACCGTCACATATCTGGTAATGGCAGCAATTTTCTTCCTGCCATCCTCACCGTCACGCTGCATCTCTTCCAGCTTCGGAATTGCGATGGTAAGCAGCTGCATGATAATAGAGGATGTAATATAGGGAGTGATGTTCAACGCCAAAATCGACATATTGATGAAAGAACCGCCTGTAACAGCATCAAAAAAACTGAATGCGCCGTCAGACTGGGCTGCAAACCAGCTTCTGAAATACTCGCCGTTTACACCCGGCACAGGCAGCTGTGATCCGATACGGATCACAACCAGCATGGCGAAGGTAAATAAAATCTTGTCCCTCAGATCTTTAATTTTGAATGCGTTTTTCAGCGTTTTAAGCATTACATCACCTCTGCAGTTCCACCAAGCGCCTCAATTTTCTCCTTTGCAGATGCACTGTATGCGTCCACCTTCACATTGAGTTTTTTGGTAAGTTCTCCATTTCCGAGCACTTTAACGCCGTCCCTGGGATTCTTAATGATGCCGGCCTCCATGAGTGTATTGACATCCACAGTTGCCCCGTCCTCAAAACGCTCCAACGCACTGAGATTAATGGCAACGATCTCCTTTGTATTTCTGTTCTTAAAGCCTCTCTTGGGGAGACGTCTGTACAAAGGCATCTGTCCGCCTTCAAAACCGATCCTGGGAGCTCCGGAACGAGCCTTCTGGCCCTTATGTCCCTTTCCGGCAGTCTTGCCGTTTCCTGAACCGTGTCCGCGGCCTCTCCTGAATTTATCACCGTGCTTAGAACCCTCTGCAGGTCTTAAATTGGATAATTCCATTGATAACACCTCCTTTTCGATTACGCTTCTTCCACTTTCAACAAATGGCCAACCAGACGAATCTGTCCTCTTGTAGCCGCATTATCGGGCAGGATCACGCTCCTTCCGATCTTGCGCAGCCCCATGGATTCAACGATGGCCTTATTCTTTGGCACGGCACCGATGGTGGACTTTACCAAAGTAATTTTTAACTTCTTCTCTTCCATTCCTGATCTCCTTTCAAATGCTTCACCTGCATTTACGCCAAAATTTCCTCAACGGATTTGCCGCGGCTCTTCGCTACTTCTTCAGGAGACTTCAGCTGACTTAAGCCGGTAATCGTTGCAAGGACGACATTCTGCTTGTTGTTTGATCCAAGAGACTTGGTACGGATATTCTTGATACCGGCCAGCTCACATACGACACGTGCAGGACCGCCGGCAATGATACCAGTACCATCAGGAGCCTTCTTAAGCAGAACATTTGCGGAGCCATACTTACCGATGAAATCATGTGTGATGGAATTGTTCTCATCCAGCGAGATCTTGACAAGATGCTTCATTGCATCTTCCTTTCCCTTGCGGATTGCTTCGGGAATTTCTACGGCTTTGCCAAGTCCTGCACCTACATGTCCGTTGCCGTCACCTACTACCACCAAAGCCGTAAAACGCATATTACGTCCGCCCTTTACGGTCTTGGTTACACGCTTGATGGCTACAACCTTGTCAGTCAATTCAAACTGGCTTGCATCTATGATTGTGTGTTTCATGATGTATTCCTCTTCCTTTCCTAGAATTCCAGGCCAGCTTCTCTGGCTGCGTCAGCTAATGCTGCTACTTTACCCTGATATATATAGCCGCCTCTGTCAAAGACAACCTTTGTTATGCCTTTCTCTACTGCCCTCTTACCGATGACAGTTCCCAGGTATGCCGCCGCATCAACGTTATTGGTCTTCGTAAGCTCTGCCTTGACTGCGCTTTCAAGAGTGGAAGCGGATACTAATGTATTCCCAACAGTATCATCGATAATTTGAGCATACATATGATTATTGCTTCTGAATACTGCCAGACGAGGTCTCTCGGCAGTGCCACTGAAGCGGTTACGAATTCTCATGTGCTTTTTGACACGAACTTCTTTTCTTGATTTCTTGTTAACCATCTTCATACTCTCCTTATCTGCTATTTCTTACCGGTCTTACCAACTTTACGCCTGATCGTCTCATCGGCATACTTGATACCCTTGCCCTTATAAGGCTCAGGTCTTCTCTTGTCTCTGATTTCGGCTGCGAATTGGCCAACTTTCTCTTTATCAATACCCTTAACGATGATCACGTTCTGACCTTCTACTGCGGTCTCGATGCCTTCGGGATCTTCCATCTCCACGGGATGAGAATATCCCAGGTTCAGTGTCAGTTTCTTGCCTGCCTTTGCAGCTCTGTAACCAACACCGTTGACCTCCAGCTTCTTCGCATAACCTGCGGTAACACCCACCACCATATTGTTAATGAGTGTTCTGGTCAGACCATGAAGGGATTTCATCTTCTTCAGATCGTTCGGTCTGCTTACCAGCACTTCCGCGCCTTCCATCTTAATTTCCATCTCTGCGGGCAACACTCTCTCCAGAGTTCCCTTGGGACCTTTCACAGTCACTTTATTATTTTCTGCAATCTCCACAGTCACACCTGCGGGAACCGCGATTGGCATTCTACCTATACGTGACATGCCCGTACCTCCTGATTTTGTTTGAAAAAATAGTTAACAATTACCATACGAAGGCCAGTACTTCGCCGCCAACCTGCAGCTCCCGTGCCTTCTTGTCCGTGATCACACCCTGGTTGGTAGAAATGATAGCGATCCCCAGGCCGCCCAGTACCTTAGGCAGCTCATCCTTGCCCGCATACACACGTAAGCCCGGCTTTGAAATTCTCTTAATGCCGGAGATGATCTTTTCATTTTTGTCATTCCCATACTTCAGCGTAATGTGAATAGACTTGAAACTACCGTCATCAATAATATCATATTTGCTAATATATCCCTCATCCAGAAGGATCTGCGCGATGGACAGCTTCATCTTGGAAGCAGGTACATCTACCGTGTCATGCTTGGCAGTATTTGCATTACGGATTCTTGTAAGCATATCTGCAATAGGATCTGTCAATGTCATTCTTTTTTCCTCCTTCTTACCAGCT
>CAJTXE010000022.1:0-53137 GCA_910580225.1 uncultured Acetatifactor sp. | reverse complement strand
CATATCTGCAATAGGATCTGTCAATGTCATTCTTTTTTCCTCCTTCTTACCAGCTCTCAGGCGAGCCCTTGTCTGGCTGCTTATGCCCTCTTTACCAGCTCGCCTTCTTTACACCGGGGATCTGCCCCTTGTATGCCAATTCGCGGAAGCAAACTCTGCAAATGCCATATTTTCTCAAGTAAGCGTGGGGACGGCCACAAATCTTGCAGCGTGTATAGGCCTGTGTGGAAAACTTCGGCTTACGCTGCTGCTTTATTTTCATCGATGTCTTTGCCATGAAAAATTTACCTCCTTATTGTTTTGCAAAAGGCATATTGAACAGCGTCAGCAGTTCCCTTGCCTCTTCGTCGGTTCTGGCAGTGGTCACGATGATCACGTCCATACCTCTGGTCTTGTCAATCTTGTCATACTCGATCTCCGGAAAAATGAACTGCTCCTTGATACCGAGGGCATAATTTCCTCTGCCGTCGAAGGCATTGGGATTGACACCTCTGAAGTCACGCACACGGGGAAGTGCCAGATTCACCAGGCGGTCAAGGAACTCATACATCTTCTCGCCGCGCAGTGTGGTCTTGCATCCGATATTCATTCCCTCACGGATTTTGAAATTTGCCACGGATTTCTTTGCCTTGGTGAGAACCGCTTTCTGCCCGGTAATGATCTCCATGTCAGAAACAGCATTCTCAAGAACCTTGGGATTTTCCTTGGCTTCGCCGATACCCATGTTGACAACAATCTTATCGAGCTTCGGAACTTCCATGATATTCTTGTATCCGAATTTCTTCATCATGGCGTCCACGACGGTCTCGTTGTACATATCTTTTAATCTAGCCACTTTCTCTTACTCCTTCCTAGACTAGTGAGCATATTTGTCTGTTATTTCTCTCACAGTATCACAAAATGCTCACTCGTTATACATTATGGCCGACAAATCATACAGCTCGCAAGTATAAACTGTGAACTCTACAGTTTTTGATCAGTCAATCACTTCGCCGGTTGCCTTAGCGAAGCGTACCTTCTTGTCTCCCTCCATCTTAAAGCCGACCCTGGTGGGTTTGCCCTTGAAGACAAGCATTACATTTGAAATATCGATAGGAGCTTCCTTCTGGATGATGCCGCCGTTGGGATTCGCCTGGGAAGGCTTCGCATGCTTTGTGACCATATTTACGCCCTCTACAAGTACCCTGTGCTTTTTGACATCAACGGAAATTACTTTCCCCTCTGCGTTGCAGTCTTTACCGGCAATTACCTTCACGGTATCGCCTCTCTTGATTTTCATTGACATATGGCACCTCCTCACAGTACTTCCGGAGCAAGGGATACAATCTTCATGAACTGCTTTTCACGAAGCTCCCTGGCTACGGGCCCAAAAATACGGGTTCCTCTGGGTGTCTTGTCGTCCTTGATGATTACTGCAGCATTCTCATCAAACCTGATGTAGGAACCATCCTTACGGCGGGTTTCCTTCACGGTACGTACCACAACCGCCTTAACGACATCACCCTTCTTCACAACGCCGCCTGGTGTTGCATCTTTAACAGTGGCAACGATCACATCGCCAATGTGAGCATATCTTCTTGTAGAACCGCCCATAACGCGGATGCAGAGCAATTCTTTCGCACCGGTGTTATCGGCAACCTTCAGTCTTGTTTCCTGCTGAACCATGATCTTCCTCCAATCCCCTTACGTTATTTTGCTTTCTCAACGATTTCCACAAGTCTCCATCTCTTGTCCTTGGACAGGGGCCTTGTCTCCATTACCTTCACGGTATCTCCAATATTGCACTCATTGTTCTCGTCGTGAGCCTTCAGCTTGTAAGTGCTTTTTACGACCTTTTTGTAAAGGGGATGCTTTACATGCTCCTCAATAGCCACAACAATTGTCTTATCCATTTTATTACTGGTAACCTTGCCAGTACGGACTTTTCTCAAATTTCTCTCCACGATTGATCTCCTTTCATCGCCGCCTGCCATTACGCCCTGGCCTTCTCGGTAATCACTGTCTGGATACGTGCAATGTTCTTTCTTACATCCTTGATTCTTGCAGTATTATCCAGCTGATTGGTTGCGTTCTGGAATCTCAGATTGAAAAGCTCCTTCTTCGCGGCAACAAGATCCTTATTCAGTTCTTCCACGGATTTGCCTTTTAATTCTTCTATAAATTTACTGGATTTCATTATTCAACACCGCCTTCCAAATCTGCCTTAGCCACGATTTTACATTTGCAGGGAAGCTTATGCATTGCGAGACGCAGCGCCTCTTTTGCCTGATCTTCGGGTACGCCGGCAATCTCAAACATAACACGTCCGGGCTTTACTACAGCCACCCAATATTCCACGGAACCTTTACCGGAACCCATACGAGTCTCTGCGGGTTTCGCTGTGACGGGCTTATCAGGGAAGATCTTAATCCATACCTGGCCGTTACGCTTGGTATAACGTGTCAGTGCAATACGTGCCGCTTCGATCTGATTTGATTTGATCCAGCAGGGCTCCGTCGCTACCAGGCCATACTCGCCGTAAGTGATTGTATTGCCTCTGCTGGCCTTTCCGGCCATGCTGCCGCGGAACTGTTTACGATGCTTTACTCTCTTCGGCATTAACATTATCTATCACTCCCTTCCGCCTGATTTCCTTTTGTAGGAAGTATCTCGCCTTTATAAATCCAAACTTTGATACCAACTTTACCATAAGTGGTATCCGCTTCTGCAAAACCATAATCGATATCGGCTCTCAGTGTCTGAAGCGGAATGGTTCCCTCACTGTAGAACTCCGTACGTGCGATATCCGCTCCACCCAGACGGCCGGAACAGGCGGTCTTGATTCCCAATGCACCGGACTTCATGGTTCTGCCCATGCAGGACTTCATGGCACGCCGGAAAGATACACGATTCTCAAGCTGCTGTGCTATATTTTCCGCAACCAGCTGCGCATCCTTATCAGGTCTCTTGATCTCCTGAATGTCTATCAATACCTTCTTGTCTGTCAGCTTGGACAATTCCTTCTTGGTAACCTCAATCTCAGCACCGCCCTTGCCGATGATGACACCGGGCTTTGCGGTGTGAATGATCACTCTGACACGGTCGGATGCTCTCTCGATCTCAATTTTGGAAACACCCGCACTGTATAATTTCTTCTTCAGGTACTCTCTGATCTTATGGTCTTCCACCAGGTAATCCGAGAAATCACCTTCTGCGTACCATCTGGAATCCCATCCTTTGATAACTCCGACTCTTAAGCCATGAGGATTAACTTTCTGTCCCATTTATTTGTCCGCTCCTTTCCCTACTCCTTCTCATCCAGCACTACAGTGATATGGCTTGTTCTCTTCTCGATTCTGTAAGCCCTTCCCTGCGCTCTGGGGTGAATACGCTTCATTGTAGGCCCTTTATTCGCGAAGCATTCCGCAACATAAAGGTTCTCCCTGTTCATTCCGTTGTTGTTCTCGGCATTTGCAATTGCCGATTCAAGCAGCTTCTTGACCAGGCTGGAAGCATATCTGGGATTGTATGCCAAAATTGCAAGCGCTGTATCCACATCCTTGCCGCGGATAGCATCCAGCACAAAGCATGCTTTCTGCACGGACACTCTTGCATAAGATAACTTTGCGGAAGGCCTTGTGTCCTTCTGCGCGTTTCTTTCTCTCTTAATCTGACTTCTATGCCCTTTAGCCATTAATTTTTACCCTCCTTATCCTGTTACCCGGACTTCTTTCCATCCTTACCATGTCAGGGCCGCGGAGAAGTCCGCAGCTGCCGTCTTCCGACTTTTGACTTCTTTCCGTACCGTGTCACAAACACGGAAATGTCCCCGGCTATGGTTACCTGACCTTCGATTTCTTTTCGTCCTTATCGTGTCACGGCCACGGGAAATGTCCGCAGCTGTGGTTACCTGACCTTCGATTTCTTCTCATCCTTGCCGTGGCCGCGGTATGTCCTGGTTGCAACAAACTCACCCAGCTTGTGGCCGACCATGTCTTCGGTAACATATACGGGCACATGCTTTCTTCCGTCATGAACTGCAATCGTGTGTCCCACAAAAGAAGGGAAAATTGTAGAACGACGGGACCAGGTCTTGATAACCTGCTTCTGTCCTGAAGCATTTAAAGCATCTATTTTCTTTAACAGGCTTTCATCTGCGAAAGGTCCTTTTTTAAGTGATCTAGCCATTGTCTCTCCTCCTCAACTATTACTTGATTGCCCTGCCGTCACGTCTTCTTACAATCAGCTTATTGGAAGCCTTCTTGGGTTTCCGTGTCTTATAGCCAAGAGCAGGCTTGCCCCAAGGAGTGCTGGGACCGGGACGTCCGATACCGGTCTTACCTTCACCGCCTCCGTGAGGATGGTCGTTGGGGTTCATGACGGAGCCGCGCACTGTAGGCCGAATGCCCATGTGACGCTTGCGTCCCGCCTTACCGACATTAATCAGGTTATGGTCACCATTGCCCACAATACCGATGGTTGCGCGGCATACAAGAGGAACCATTCTCATCTCACCGGAAGGAAGACGAAGCGTAGCGTACTTACCTTCCTTTGCCATCAGCTGTGCACTGTTGCCAGCGGAACGGACCAGCTGGCCGCCCTTGCCGGGATATAACTCGATGTTGTGCACCTGGGTACCGATGGGAATCTCGGATAAAGGCATGCAGTTTCCGATCCTTACCTCTGCTTCCGATCCGTTCATGACCTTCATGCCGTCCGTCAGCCCCTGAGGAGCAAGAATATAAGCTTTCTCTCCATCTGCATAGCAGATCAGAGCAATATTTGCAGATCTGTTGGGATCATATTCGATACCGATAACAGTCGCCGGAATGCCGTCTTTATTTCTCTTGAAATCAATGATTCTGTATTTCCTGCGGTTACCGCCGCCGCGGTGTCTCACTGTGATCTTACCCTGATTGTTGCGTCCTGCGTTCTTCTTCAGGGAAGTACACAGGCTCTTCTCCGGTTCCTGTTTGGTAATCTCGGAGAAGTCAGAACCCGTCATATGCCTTCTGGAAGATGTATAGGGGCGATATGTCTTAATTCCCATTGTTTTGTCTCCTTTTTCTACATTGATTCTTTGCGCGGCACACAGGCCGCATACCTAAATCGTTTCTGACCAGACTGTTCCCTTCACGGAATATCTGCTTTCGACTCCTGAAATGTCCGATCAGTCTGCTTTTCTTACAGTCCCGAGAAAATCTCGATCTCTTTGCTGTCCGCAGTCAGCTTGACGATAGCCTTCTTGGTCTTGGCAGTCTTGCCAACGATCATGCCGCGTCTCTTATCCTTACCCTGGCAGTTCATGGTGTTGACACGCATTACCTTGGTGCCTTCAAACATTTTCTCTACTGCTTCCTTGATCTGAGACTTGTTAGCTTCCGGATGAACCAGGAATGTATATTCCTTGTCCGCCATCCCGTTCATACTCTTCTCCGTAATTACCGGTTTGAGGATCACGTCATAGTATTTAATATCTGCCATTATGCGTACACCTCCTCGATCTTAGCGACTGCGTCCTTTGTCAGAACCACCGTCTTAGCCTTCATAATGTCATATACATTAATCATATCTGCCTGAACCGTGTCCACCGTGGGAATATTTCTTGCGGACAATACCACATTGGCATCGTTCCCGGCAATAACTACCAGACCTTTTTCCACCTTTAAATTGTTCATTACAGCAACAAAATCCTTTGTCTTGATCTGGTCAAATTTCAATTCATCCACTACCACCAGCCTGCTGTCCTGTACCTTGCTGGTCAGTGCGGACTTCAGAGCAGCCCTCTTCTCCTTCTTGTTAATCTTGAAGGAATAGTCTCTGGGAACAGGTGCAAACACCATGCCGCCGCCTGTCCACTGAGGAGATCTTGTAGAACCCTGCCTCGCATGTCCGGTCCCCTTCTGCTTCCAGGGCTTCCTGCCGCCTCCGGACACCTCTCCGCGGGTCTTTGCCTTCTGGGTTCCCTGACGCTTATTTGCAAGATGCTGTACAACCGCCATGTGTACCAGATGCTCGTTTACCTTCACACCAAATACCGCATCGTTTAATTCGATCGTACCAACTTCTTTGCCTTCCATATTATAAACAGCTACGCTTGCCATATCTGATTGGCCCTCCTTTCGCACTAAACTTGCGTTATCCCTTAACGGTTTCTCTGATGGTGATCAGTGATTTCCTGGGCCCGGGTACAGAGCCTTTCACCAGCAGCAGATTCTTCTCTGCATCCACTCTCACAATCTCAAGGTTCTGTACGGTAACCTTCACGCATCCCATATGGCCGGGCATTCCTTTTCCCTTAAACACACGGCTGGGGGAAGAACATGCACCGTTGGAACCCTGGTGGCGATGGAACTTGGAACCGTGCTTCATGGGTCCTCTGTGCTGTCCCAACCTCTTGATTGCACCCTGGAATCCTTTTCCCTTGGAGATTGCGGACGCGTCGATCTTGTCGCCTTCTGCAAAGATATCAGCCTTGATCTCGGCACCCAAAGTATATTCTTCTGCGTTGTCGAACTTGAATTCCCTCACATATCTCTTCGCGCTTACACCGGCTTTTTTGAAATGTCCCATCTCGGCCTTATTTGCACCATGCCTGTGGATAATCTCTTTCTTTCCGCCTGCATCCTTGTTGATGATTCTCTCTTTCTTGTCAACAAAGCCTACCTGCACTGCACTGTAGCCGTCATTCTCCTTTGTCTTGACCTGTGTCACCACGCAGGGACCTGCGTTCAGGACGGTTACAGGAATCAATGTGCCGTCTTCGCTGAAGATCTGGGTCATTCCGACTTTTGTCGCCAAAATTGCTTTCTTCATTTTTCCTCTCTTTCTGCCCTTCTGGGCTGTCTACATAGCGGACCACACGGTTATCGTTGCGTAAGGATTGTTTTTCCTCCATAACCGCTGCGCAATCTGCTGCGCCCGGATGCGTATCCCCCGCACCCGTCCTCTTACGGGGATGTGTTCTTACGTCTAAGTAGAGGTTTTATTTGGTTCTCATCTTGATATCGATATACACACCTGCAGGCATCTCCAGTCTCTGAAGCGCATCCACTGTCTTCTGAGTGGGTGCAATGATGTCGATCAGACGCTTGTGGGTTCTCTGTTCGAACTGTTCTCTGGAGTCCTTATATTTGTGGACTGCCCTCAAAATGGTCACCACTTCCTTCTTTGTAGGAAGAGGTACCGGACCGCTCACCTCTGATCCGGTCTTCTTTACAGTATCGATGATCTTTCTGGCCGATGCATCCACCAGCTGATGCTCATATGCCTTCAGTGTGATTCTCATTACTTGACTTGCCATAAAAAAAGTCGCCTCCTTTTCGCACTCTTATGAAATGAAAACATAAATTTTCACTTTAGTACGACAAGCGGTGACTGTACACTCTCCCGTGTGTGTCCTGGATTCTCACGCAACTGTCTTCTTCCTGAACTCACACATCGTTTCTGCCCGCCGGCAGACATAAATTGGTACAGTGACTTGTCGTCAGTTTTGTAACTTGACATTCGCTCCACGGAAAAACCTGATTCTCATTGCTGACAATCAGCAACCTCACGCTTCACAGCTATCATGCCACAGCAACATTTAGTATACATGGGAATTCCTGACTTTGCAACCTGTTTTTTTAATTTTTTGTATTTTTTTCAGTACATTCTTTCACTTTCAGCTGTTTTAGCTGCAGAATAACCTGATTCATGTCCGCGATCCGCTCTTCGGCCGCCTTTTTGGTACAACGCTCCAGAAGATGCCGCAACATTTTCTGCTGCCGGTATCTCATGACATTTTGTCCCCTGCCATACCTGCGTTTTCCGCCCCAAACCTCACGGCGGCGCACCTCCTCTTTTCCCAGCATCTCCTGGAGGGTCCTCCCCAGTCCGTACACATCACAGGACGATGTGGAAATGCTTCCCTCCAGCTGTTCGGGAGCTGCATAACCCGGTGTTCCCGCCCTGGAAGATTGCCTGCCTTCCATGGAACAAACACAGCCAAAATCGATCAGCTTCAGGTTCCCGTCCTGACGGATCATAATATTGGAGGGTTTTATGTCCCGAAACAGAAAACGCTCGGGTCTCTGGTGCAGATACAACAGACCCTCTGCCAGAATCATCCCCGCCCGGACGGTCTGTCTCACCGTGAAATGTCCCCGCCGTGCCAAAAATTCCTCCAGGGAACGGCCTGCCACATTTTCCATAAGCAGAAACCCCAGCCCTGCTTCCTGCCAAAAAGCATAATACTCCGGAAAAAGCGGATATTTCACCACCGCCATGACCCTTGCCTCCCGTTCCAGCAATCCGATCTCACGACTGATCTTGCAGGCACAAATCCGGCCGCTGTCTCTGTGTTCCACAGTATAAACATCGGAAAAAGCTCCCTTTCCCAGGAGCTCCCGGCGCAGATATCCCCTTCTCTCCAGAATCAGCCCTCCCAATGTCTCCTCTTTCTTTCTTCGTCTCTCCCCGCCGTGTCCCATTCCACAATCCTTTCTGTTACAAATCCCCCGGTCCTCCCTGCACCGATGTTCTCCCTGTGAAATCTGCCCCTGGCCGGGGTCCTGCGGCCTTCAGAGGCAATTACTGTTCTCATTCATGATAATCTGCAGAATCTGCAAGGAATCTACTTTGAATGGATAAAGAGCGGCAGGCAGCAGAAAGCCGCCTGCTATTTCATAAAGATGTTCGACAGATCATTAAAGAAAATAAAAACCATCAGCACCATAAAGAACATCAGACCCACAAAATGAACCATTCCCTCTTTCTCCGGAGGAATCGGTTTGCCCCGAATGACTTCCAGCAGCAAAAACACCAGTCTGCCGCCGTCCAGGGCCGGAACCGGAAGCAGATTCAGAATCCCCAGATTCACCGACAGCATCATGGTAATACTCAGCATACTCAAAAGGACACTCTCCCAGCCATAGGCTTTCGCTTCATCATAGGTTTTTCCCACCACATTCACAGCAATGCCCACCGGCCCTGCCACATCCTGGCGGCTGACTTTTCCTCTGAATATCATTCCCAGACTTTTGTAGGTCGCCTTCACGGAGTAACGCATCTCATACCATGCATATTTCAGCCGCTCCAATCCTCCCGGCTCTACGAAGTCCATGTTCATCACACCCAGCAGATAGATTCCGGATGCCTCATCGTACTGGGGAGTCAGCGTTGTCGTATACCTGTTACCGTCGTGTTCATAGACAACTTCCAGATCACCGCCCGAATAGCTGGCCTGCATATACAGAGAGATCTCCTTATACAGGCAAATCTTTTCCCCATTGATGGAAAGAATCCTGTCTCCGTCCTGCAGTCCGGCGGCTTCGGCCCCTCCGTCCTCTACGACTTGCGTGACAATGGGATCCCGGATTGCCACCACTCCCGTCATGCTTACCATAATCAATGCAATGAAAAAAGCCAGAATAAAATTAAAAATCGGCCCTGCAACCACCGTTGAAATTCTTCCCCAGACACCGGCGTTCAAAAAAGAACCCTGACTCTCTTCACCTTCCTTTGTCAGCAGACCATCCTCCCCCTCAAACATACAGGCTCCGCCGATGGGAAACAGTTTCAGGGAATATTTCGTGCCCTTCTTCTGAAAGGCGCAGAGCGTTGGTCCCATACCTACCGCAAATTCCACCACATGAATACCATTGGCCTTTGCCAGCAGAAAGTGGCCGAATTCATGGGCAATCACCACCACGCCGAATATGATAATGAATAATATCAGTGTCATCATCTATACCCCAATCCTTCCTGTTATAAATTCATAGGTCAGTCTCTCCGTCTCAAGAATTTCTTCCACTGTTGGATTGTCTGTCACCCTGTGATGCGCCATGGCCTCCCCGATCAGTTCCGCAATTCCCATATAAGAAAGCTTATGTTCCAGGAACAGTGCCACTGCCTTCTCATTTGCCGCATTGTAAACCGTGGGCATGCTTCCGCCCCTGCGCCCCGCTTCATAGGCCAGCTCAAGCCCCTGGAACGTATCCACATCCGGCTTTTCAAAAGTAAGCTGCCCCAGCTCAAACAAATCCACGCGCCTGCCTCCCATGGGCCTTCTGTGCGGATGGAAAAGGGCATATTGAATCGGTAGCTTCATATCCGGCACTCCAAGCTGTCCAATCACGGAACCATCCGCAAACTGAACCGCCGAATGCAGAATACTCTGGGGATGAACCAGCACCTGAATCTGCTCCAGCCCTACACCGAACAGCCACTTTGCTTCCATAACTTCCAGTCCCTTGTTCACAAGTGTTGAGGAATCTATGGTTATCTTCCGTCCCATGGTCCAGTTTGGATGCTTCAGCGCATCTTCCGGTCTGATCCTCTCCAGCTCCTGCCGCGTCCTTCCCCGGAACGGCCCTCCGGATGCCGTCAGCAGAATCTTCTCTATCTCTCCTGCTTCCCCGTTCAGCGCCTGAAAAATCGCACTGTGTTCACTGTCCACCGGCAAAATAGCGGCATGATACTGCTTCGCCAGCGGCATGATAATATGCCCTGCCGTTACCAGCGTCTCCTTATTGGCCAGTGCAATATCCTTTCCCGCCTCTATGGCCGCAATGGTAGGCCTAATCCCAATCATACCCACAATAGCTGTCACCAATACCTGACTTTGGGGGAAAACTGCAGTTTCCAGCAGTCCTTCCATCCCGGATGCAACTCTCACATTCAGATCCGCAATTCTGCATCGCAGATCCGCAGCGGCAGACTCTGACCACATACAGGCCATCATCGGGTGAAATTCCCGAATCTGCTCTTCCATCCGACTCACATTTTCTCCCGCCGCCAGTGCCACCACCTGTAAATCTGGATTGCTCCTCACGATCTCCAGCGTCTGTGTACCTATTGAGCCGGTGGAACCCAAAATGGCTATCTTTTTCATAATAATCTCCCTTTGTGCGTTCACTGCACTGTCCTTTTATCTATAGGCGTAACGACAGTGCCCTGTCAGAACTGCTGCCTAAGGATATCTATAACAGCATCAATACCGTAAGAAAATATGTCATGGGTGCCGTTACGATCATGCTGTCAAACCGGTCCATGATCCCCCCATGACCCGGAATCAGATTACCGTAATCTTTGATCACCATGTTCC
Source organism: uncultured Acetatifactor sp. (assembly GCA_910580225.1). GTDB lineage: Bacteria > Bacillota > Clostridia > Lachnospirales > Lachnospiraceae > Acetatifactor. Next base: position 42,072 of record CAJTXE010000022.1, on the reverse strand, counting down.
GCTTTACAGCCGACGCAGCCAAATCTCCCACCATACTCATAACCGCCCCTGCCGCACAGATCAGTGCCATAACCCAGGCAATCGAACGGTCAGGAAATGCCTTCTCCACAAAAAAATACCCGTAAAGCCATCCCAGAAGCGCCGTTCCCAATACCCCGCCGATACAGCCCTCCAATGACTTCTTAGGGCTTAATACCGGAAATATTTTCTTTCTGCCGATGAGTTTTCCCACCGCATAGGCACAGGTATCGCACCCCCAGGAACTGATCAGGATCATCCATACCGTATAGATCCCCTGATCGCACATACGGGTCAGATAGACAAATGACAGCAGCACAGGTGCATACAGATAAGAAAACACGGCAGCCATCACCTGGGACACATGGTACTTCGGAAAGGTAATCACATAAGTCAGCATGACCGTCAAAAATACCCCTACAATGCACATCAGAAGCCAGATTGGCTCCCCAGAAAAATACACCAGCAGATAATAACAGATAATTCCCGCCAGCCCTGCCATTTCCAGGCTGTTTAACTTCTCTCCGGCTGCACCGCATTTGACTGCTTTGGTCAATTCTCTGAACGCAGCCATGGATGTCATCCACAACAAAATCGCCAGCGGAATACCGCCCAGGCTGACGGCGCCGACAGCAACCGCCAACAGGACAATGCCGCTTGCCAATCTGGTCCAAAACATAACTAATCCCTCCGTATTTTATCAGGTTATCAGGCCGCCAAGTTTCCTCTCCCTATGATTATATGCCTCTACAGCTTTTACCAATTCTTCTTTGGTAAAATCCGGCCATGCGACAGGCGTGATATAAAACTCCGTATAGGCCAGCTGCCAGAGCAGAAAATTGGAAATCCTCTGCTCGTTGCAGGTGCGGATCAGAAGATCCGGTTCCGGTATCCCCGCCGTGTCCAGCAGCCCGCTTATGGTATCTTCCGTCACGTCTTCCGGCTTCAGTTCTCCTGATGCTGCCATTCGCGCCAGCTTTCTGGAAGCTCTGACAATCTCATCCCTTCCGCCGTAGTTGATGGCAATCTGGAAATGAAGGCCGTCGTTATCTCTGGTAGCTTCTTCCAGTTCCTGGATCCTGGTACGGATGTCCTCGTCGAGACGGGATTTCTCCCCCAGAACTCTGACACACATGCGGTTTTTCTCTGCGGTCTTCAAACATGTCTTCATATAATTCCGCAAAAGTTTCATCAATGCGTCCACCTCATCCCTGGGCCGACTCCAATTCTCTGTGGAAAATGCATATACTGTCAGGTATTGAATTCCCATTTTGTAAGCATCCTCACAGATGGTCTCCACGGTCTTCGCTCCCTGCACATGCCCGTAATTGCGCGGCATTCCCTTTGCCTTTGCCCATCTTCCGTTTCCGTCCAGGATGATCGCCACATGCCTGGGTATCTTCAGACTTTCCGCCATCTCTATCCTCCTATTTAAAGTCGCTGCCACGGTTCTTTATAGAAGAAAGACCTTTTGCGGCTTTACTGTCTCTCCGCCAAAAGGGGAGCAGGCTGTCATATCCCGCTCCCCTGCATGCCTTCCGTACAATTTCTCTGCTGTCCGTGAGCTTTCGTTCCGCCGCTCCTGCCGCCTATACGGTCATGATCTCCTTGCTCTTCTTCTCCATCAGGCTGTCAACTTCCTTAATGTATTTATCGGTTGTCTTCTGCAGCTGATCCTCCATCTGTTTGATCTCATCCTCTGAGACATCCGTCTTTCCCAGTTTCTTCAGGAAATCGTTGCCGTCCCTGCGGACATTGCGGATGGCCACCTTTCCGTCCTCTGCCTTCTTCCTGACTTCCTTGGCCAGATCTTTTCGGCGTTCCTCTGTAAGCTCCGGAAATACCAGGCGGATCACACTCCCGTCATTGGAAGGATTAATGCCCAGATCCGAAGCCTGAATCGCCTTCTCAATCGCCTTGACCATCGATTTCTCCCAAGGTGCGATCTGAATAATACGGGCCTCGGGTACCGTCACATTCCCCACCTGTTGGATGGGTGTGGGTGTCCCGTAGTAATCCACACGAATCTTGTCCAAAACATGGGGATTCGCACGTCCTGCACGGATAGTATTGTACTCTCCCTCCAGAAATTCAATAGCCTTGCTCATCTTGTCTTCATATTGCTGTAATCTGGCGTCCATAATCATATTCTCCTTTTTGATTGATCGTAAATCTGTATATTCAGCCTTCACAAATCACTCTGGTTCCGCTGAAACTCCCATTCACCGTATTGACTATACTATTTTCTTCATTCAGGCCAAATACCCACATGGGCATCCTGTTATCCCTTGCCAAAATAGATGCTGTCATATCCACTACCTGAAGGTTCTTTTCTATCACTTCACTGATGGTAACTTCATCATATTTCTTCGCCTGGGGATTCCTGCCGGGATCATCATCATACACACCGTCGATGGATTTTGCCAGCAGAATCACATCCGCCTCCACCTCAATGGCCCGCAGCACCACTCCTGTATCCGTAGAAAAATAAGGATGTCCCGTACCGCCTGCAAAAAATACCACTCTGCCCTCAGACAGATACTTTACCGCCCTGTCTTTGGAAAAAAGTTTTGTAAAGGATCCGCATTCAAAGGGCGTCAGAATATCGGTCTCCATGCCCACCGACCGGAACTGCTCGGACACATAGATACAATTCATAATCGTCGCCAACATACCGATCTGGTCTGCCTTGACCCGGTCGATATGCTCGCTTGTTCTGCCTCTCCAGAAGTTGCCGCCCCCTATGACAATGCCGACCTGGATTCCCTTCTCCGTCAGCTGCTTTACCTGCAGGGCCACCTTCCGCACCGTTGCCTCGTCAAACCCTGTCTTCTTCTCTCCTGCCAGTGCCTCGCCGCTCAATTTCAATAGTATTCTCTGCGTTGTCACCACATCCTTTCTTCCATTTGCTCTTCCGAAAGATCTCAATCCTCCTGCCACTTTATATGCTGGACCGGCTCCGTACCGCCTGTAATCGGCAGAATCACGGTATCCTCCATATCCTGAATCTTTTCGATAATTGTGGGAAGCGCCTCCAATGTGGTGCTCTTCCCCGCAGAATCATGCATCAGTATCACGGATGTACTGTAATTGCTCACATTGGACGTACAGTTCTCGATGATGGTCTCCGCTGGAAACAGGTAGCTGCCCCCGTCACCGGAAGAAATATTCCAATCAAAAAAGCGGATATCCTGGCTGTCCAAATATTGTGCGAATTCCTTCATGGCGATATCGCTGACCTTGTTGGAACTGCCTCCCGGAAATCTGTATACGGTGCTTTTCACCCCTGTCACCTCATAGAGATAGTCCTGCTGCCGCTTCAAATCCTCTCCGAAACTCTCCACCGAGGCATAGAGCTGGGAATATTTGTGGTTGCAGGAATGCATCCCCAGCGTGTGCCCTGCTTCCACGATCTTCTTCAAAGCTTCCTCATCATTTTCACAGGCTGTCCCCACTACAAAGAAGGTGGCTTTTATGTCATATCGGTCCAATATCTCCAATATCTTCTCCGTATTGGCACTGGGTCCGTCGTCAAAGGTGAGATACACCTTATGCGCAGCCTCCACTTCTTCCTCCGGAAATTCAGACTCCTCCGTCTCCGGATCGGGCTCCTTTTCCAGGCTTCCGACTACTGCATTGTCCCCCATGACTGACTGCGCCTCTTCCGCCATCTGCTGCATCAGCTCCCTCTGCTGTGCCGTCAACCGGGTCAGACTCTCTACCTGAGCCGTAAGCTTTGCCACCATTCCGTCCAGCGTCCTCACTCTGGCTATGAGCACCACACAGAGTGCCATCAAAATAATCACTGACAAAATCAGCATACAGACATTACATTTTCTCAGACGCCGTGTCTTTCTCCGTCCGGACGACGGCCTTCGTTTTTCTTTTGATATGTCATACCCCCTCACATCCCGGTTAGATGCCCTGTCCTCTGATGTACTATCTTCTGACCTGTTTCTCGATGACATATTCTCTCCTCACATTTATACTTCGTCCTTTAGTATAGCATATTCCTCTTTTTTGTGAAAGCATAAATTAAAAAAAGCCGGCAGAAATGTCAAGCACATGGAAATGCACCACATACCCTGCCCTGCATGGCAATGCGAAAATAATTCCTTGCGGTAACTGTTCCGATATATTATAATGGGTACTGTCCTGAAACAGCTCTATCACTGCTTTTTGACACCTGGAATACCCGGCAGAAGCTGTTTCACCCAAAATACACAGAGAAAGGATCGCTTTAGCGAAAAGGAAATCCCATGAGTTTTGAATTTATAAAGAAACTGCCCACACCGGCAGAGATCCGGGAAGCCTATCCTTTTCCGGAAAAACTCGTCACCCTGAAGCAGCAGCGGGACCGCGAGATCAGCGATGTCATCACCGGGCAGAGCAACAGATTCCTGGTGATCATCGGTCCCTGCTCCGCAGACAATGAAGACTCTGTCTGCGATTACATTAACCGGCTGGCAAAAATAAACGACAGGGTAAAAGACAAGCTGATTCTGATTCCCAGGATCTATACCAATAAACCCCGCACTACCGGAGAAGGCTACAAGGGAATCGTCCACCAGCCGGACCCGGAGAAGCAGCCTGACTTTCTTGCCGGCCTGATCGCCATGCGCAAAATGCATATCCGCGCAGTGGAAGAATCCGGACTCACGGCGGCGGACGAAATGCTCTACCCGGAAAACTGGAGATATATTTCTGATATTCTGTCCTATGTGGCTATCGGCGCCCGTTCTGTGGAAGATCAGCAGCATCGTCTGACCGCCAGCGGCTTTGATGTGGCGGCCGGAATGAAGAACCCCATGAGCGGCGACATGTCGGTCATGCTGAATTCCGTCTATGCCGCTCAGCACCATCATTCCTTCATCTACAGAGGCTGGGAGGTCACCACCACCGGAAATCCTCTGACCCACACGGTTCTCCGGGGCGCCGTAAATAAACACGGCAATAATGTACCCAACTATCATTACGAAGATCTGAACCGGCTGCTGGAAATGTATGGCAAAATGGACCTGCTCAATCCGGCCTGCGTCATTGATGCCAACCATTCCAACTCAGGCAAGCAGTTTGAACAGCAGATCCGCATTACCAAGGAAGTCATGCACAGCCGCAGACTGAATGCCGATATCCACAAACTGGTAAAAGGGGTTATGATCGAGAGCTACATTGAAGAGGGCTGCCAGAAAGTGGGCGGGGGAATCTACGGCAAATCCATTACGGACCCCTGTCTGGGCTGGACGGATTCAGAACGCCTGATCTACGAGATTGCAGAATATGTTTGATTCCCCCCGGGGTGCCCCGGTTCCGGAGGGATTCCTGTGCCGGACCGGAGCATTGGGGGAACCCTACGGGGTTTCCCCGGTCTCCCAGAGCGGCACAAAGCTGATATTCAGGTCTACATCCCCCTGAATTCCCTGAACCCGACCACTTTGAGAATATTGCCATACTTTGTAGTCATATGGGTAATAGAATAGATCACTATATGCCGCAAACCATTTGTCATAAGCTTCCAGGTCTGATAACCCCAGCATCATCACACCCATCTCAGTATTATGATAAATCATGGGCCGGTAGCCTGCATTTTCAATTGTCTGACAGAAAAGAGCCGTAAAGGCGGTTCTGTCCTCCATAGAAATTGCGTTCATCCTGCCCTCCCCCTCTGACACCCGTTCCACATCAAAAACCACAGGGCATTCTATCTTGTAAGGGGCAATCTTATCCAGCACAAACTGCGCCTCCTCCAACACTTCCTCCCGGCTCACCGCCTGACTGTAGAAATACACACCCACTTTGATTCCCGCCTGAAGTGCGCCTTTGATGTTCTCCTCAAAAAACTCATCCTCCATCATTTTTCCGCTGCCGTAACCGCGATATCCCACCCGGATAAAGGCAAACTCCACACCGTCCTGCGCTACCATATTCCAGTCGATGGTTCCCTGATGCCTGGACACATCTATCCCCTTGTAGGATACTACCTCTCCCTCCTGAAGATACTGATATTCTCCCGACTCCAGTATATTCAGATTTGCTTTGTCATAGGAATGCAACTTCAGATTCCGGTTGATCGGTACAAAATTGTACTTTCCGCCGCTGTATACAATCAGGTCATCAGGATAAAGCGGCCGCAATGTCTCCAGGACACTGTCCCCGGCATCCAGCCCGCCGCGGATATTCTCAAGCACTTCTGCAGACGCCGCCTGCCTGGCTGCCGTCACCTGTTCGTCCAGTTCCGCCTGTGAATATCCCACCGAACCCGACAGAACACCGATCACGTTCCCTGCAGCATCCAGTACATTTCCGTCCTTGTCTATGTCCACGTAGTTGGTAAGATTGCCGGAAGCGCTGTCCGCCTCCCCCAATGCCGGAGCTGCATCCTTCTTCCACTTCTCTGCCACCCATGCACAGAGGGAAACCGTCCCAAACATCACCGCCACCATGGCCGTCAGACATGCCAGCATGACAACTGCTCTCCGCCTTCCCCTGTTTCTGCGCCTGCTGCGTCTTTCGTATCTTGTTTCCGCTTCGTCTTTCTTTATTTCATCCTCTGCTATTAATCTCATAGATTCTCCCCTTGTGTCTCCCTGCTGCTTCCTCTTTTATATTAAACGAATTATCCTCATATGAAAAGATAATTTGCCTAATTTATAAAAAGTTAAGCACTGCTTCCATATACAGGAAAAGCAATATTACGTAATTACGTAACTTCTTCCCGCAGTTTTCTCAGAATCCTCTTTTCCATGCGGCTTACCTGAACCTGGCTGACACCCAGTCCTGCCGCGATCTCTGTCTGGGTCTTATTCTGAAAATAGCGCATACAGATCAGATTCCGGTCCCCGGGTTCCAGACTGTCAAGAAGCTGACCAAGCAGCATATGGTTCAGCAGCTTCTCTTTCTCCGCATCCTCCCCGTCACAGCCTCCCACCGTACTGCTGCCCAGGGAACCGCTGCCTCCCCGAACTACCTTGTCCACCAGGTAGACTTCACTGCCGTCATCCTGATAGACCGCGGAATAGATGGACTCCACCTCAATGGATGCCTCCATCGCCAGCACCACGTCTTCCACGGAAAGCCCGGTTTCCTCCGCAAGCTCCTGCACCTGAGGCTCTCTTCCTCTGGATGCCTGAATGCGTTGTCTGGCCATCTTCACCTTCAGTCCATTCTCCTTTATGGTCCGGGACACCTTTACCGGGCCGTCATCCCGCAGGAAACGCTTGATCTCCCCTGTGATCATGGGCACTGCATAGGTAGAAAATTTCAGTCCCAGCGACAGATCAAACTTATCGATAGCCTTCATCAGCCCTATGACACCGATCTGGAATAAATCTTCCGGATCATGTCCTCTTCCGGCAAAGCGCTTTACAATGTGGCGTACAAGCCCCAGATTGTTCTCTATCAGTACTTCTCTCGCACTCCTTTCTCCTGCCTGTGATTTCGCAATCAGTACTGACATTTCTTCCATACACTGACCTCCGCCGCAGCAAAACCTGCCTTTCCATATCGGCAAATCCTCATGCGATCCATTCTCCGATTCCTATTTTTTTAACCATGTGAACCCTAGTCCCCTTTCCCGGCGCACTCTCCACTTCCAGATCGTCCATAAAGGCTTCCATAAAGGCAAATCCCATACCTGATCGCTCCAGATCCGGCCTGGTAGTATACAGGGGTTCCATCGCCTTTTCCACATCCTCTATCCCCTTCCCGGTGTCGTCGATCTCAATATGTAGGATTCCCTTTTCCAGCACACAGTGTATGCGCACCTTTCCGGGACGAATCTCTTTGTCCCGCTCCGTTTCCGATGTCTTTCCGGCCGCTTTGCAGCCCTGCAGATTCCCGTATCCGTGAATGATGGAATTGGTCACCGCCTCTGACACTGCTGTCTTAATGTCCGCCATCTCCTCCACTGTGGGATTCAAATGTGTGATAAAAGCTGCCACCGCTACCCGGGCAAAGCTCTCATTATCGGAAATTGCATCAAAGATAATCTCCATTTCGTTTTTCATGATTCCAGTACCTCCACAATTTTGTTCAGCCCTGACAGCCGGAATATCCGCTCAATCTGCCTGTCCACATGAATCGCATAGACACGGCCTCCGAAACAGGATATCTTCCGATACCGCCCCATGATGATTCCGATTCCGGAAGAATCCATGAATCTGGTCTTCTCAAAATCAAACACCACATTCTGAACCTCCTTTCTGACCAAATACCTGTCTGCATTTTCACAGATAATGCCTGCCCCATGATGATCGATTTCCTCCGGAAGCCGGATCATCAGGCAGTTATCAATCACCCGGAAATCTCCTGCTTTGATCTGTTCCATAAATATACGCACCCTTTCTGTCTGAAATAAATCGAGTAGGGGTGATTTTATCCCTACTCGCCGCACGGCCCCTGCGCCGCTTTAGCGGCAAATGTCCATGTGCGAAAAGTCGCACTTTGTGCACGGGCCTGCGCACAGCAAAAAAGAACCTGGTCCTCCACAGGTTCTTTTCTTTTGTACTTTATTTTCTGATTTCAGTTCCCTGACAGCTGGGCTTTGTAGCTTTGGGCCTTATCCGCCTGCCAGGTATCGGGAAACAGCTCCAGCACCTTATCATAGGCCTGAACGGCCTTCTCATTTTCCCCGATAATGCGGTAGGACTGAGCCAGCTGATAAATTGATTCCACATTGGAGGCATCATAGGCCACTGCCTGCTCAAAGGCAACTGCCGCATCTGCATAATTTCTGGCATTGAACAGGCGATTCCCTTCCTGCAGATATGTGTCTGCAACTTCCGGCAGAATCACCCCTCTGGCGGCCTCATAAAGCCTCCGGAACCCTTCCGTCATCCCTTCCGGGTTGACTCTCTGGGACATGCTCTCCAGTTCCGCAGCAGCGGCCGCAGTATCTCCGGTCTCCATATAGGCAGCAATCGCATGCAGCAGAACCTCTGTATTCTGAAGCGTCCCATCCACGCCGATATAGTCCTCCAGCTGTGTCTGAAGTTCCTGCAAAGTTTTCTCCCTGTCCGCAGCCTGACTCTCCAGCTCCTGGATTCGTGCGGTCTTCACATCAGATTCCTGACTGATCCTGATGATCACCTGCTGCTCCTCATTCCGGACGTTAGCCTCTGCAGCCCGGACTCCCAGAAAATACATGGCGGCCAGCCCGATCACCAGACCGATAATAATATTAAAAAAGGAGGAAATTCCACCGCCTCTGGGCTCCTTTACATTCAGCGGCTGGATAATGATCTCATTGTCGCTCTGATATCTGACAGACTCTTCCTTCCGCCGCCTGACAGCCTGCTTCATGCCCTCATCAGGCACCAGCATCTGTTCCACTTCCTTCAGATAGCTCAGTGTCTGATGGTTATTTCGGTCAATCTCCCTGCATTTCCGCAGTTCCCTCTCCGCCCTCTCCCAGTCCTGCCTCTCCATATACAGCAGTGCCAGCAGCTGATGTGCACGAACAAATCTGGGATTCATGGACAGTACTTTCTTCAGCTGTATCACTGCCAGATCTCTGCTGTCCTGATGGCACAGAGCCAAAGCCCGGTTATACTTCCGTATGGTCTGGTTGATGGACTCCAGCCTGCCGGCATTGGATTGTACTTTGTCAATATATTCCCCGGCTATATTTTTCTTCGGACGTATATTCTTGCTGATGACCCACTCCTGGAGAGCACTTACCGACTCTCCCAGTTCAAAATAAACCAGCCCCAGCAGATTCCTCGCCCTGGTATTGTTTTTATTGAATTTCAGACTCTGGCGCAGGCTGGTGACCGCACCGGTCAAATCCCTGACACCGGCTTTTTCCAGACCTTCGTTATAGTACATATTGGAGACATGGATCACCTTCTTATACAAGGAAACATCCGCCCCACAGGCAGTACAAAAGTCATGCTCCGATAAACGGCATCCGCAATTATAACAAAACATGCTTACTCCTTCTCTACCCTCGGCGTTTTTTCCTGTTCCGTCCCAATGATCTTTTTAATCAACATGTCAGCCAAATCCGTCAGATCCTGATGATAGATAGACTCCTCTGCGTCCTCCACCTCAAGGCTGGGATGAAATTTTTTCAATTCTTCTTCGAAATTGATCATGTTCCAGCAGCTCCTTTACCTCGCCAGCCAAATACAAGCTTCCCGCAATATAGATGCGCTCCCCGGCCCTCCGCTCCCGCAGCAGCACAGAAAGTGCATTCTCCACAGTATCGAATGCTTCCGGCTCACAGATATCACATTCTGCGAAAGAAGCTTTCAAATGCCCCGTATTCAGCGCTCTCGTCCCCTGCATATGCACCACGGCCACCCGGCCAAACAGGCCGGAATCCGCAATCTGCTTTGCCATATGTTCGTAATCCTTGTCCTTCACCGCACTGAACAGGAGAGTTCTCCCTCCGTCATGTCCGTCGGCCGCCACAGTCTCCAGAAACGCCCGGATACCGTCCACATTGTGCGCACCATCCACATAGAGTTCCGGAAAAACTTCCTCCATACGCCCTGCCCAGAAAAAGCGGTTCACGCCCTCCTGAATCTGCTCCCTGGTGATCCGTTCTCCCCTATCCAGCCGCTCTATAGCCCGAACGGCAAGCGCACAGTTTTCCATCTGGTATGCAGCTATGGTATTCAGCGTCAGCGGAATATCTTTATAATACCGGGTGTGTACACAAAAATCAATGGTTTTTCTCTTAAAATTTAAAAAACAGTAGTCCTTTTCCGACACGGAATCTGCCAAAATCCCAAGCTTCCCTGCACACTCCCGAAGAACCTCCGTGGCCTCGGAACAGGTATCCCACCAGACTGCCGGAGTTCCCGGCTGCAGAATCCCCGCTTTTTCAAAAGCGATCTTTCCCACCGTATTTCCAAGATACTCCACATGGTCCAGCCCAATATGCGTAATAACGGATATTTCCTTTCGGTTTACAGAATTAGTGGCATCCAGTCTGCCTCCCACTCCCGTCTCCAAAATACAGAAATCCGGCCGCTTTTCCGCAAACAGAACCATGGCCATGAAAAACAGATATTCAAAATAGGTGGGGTGATACGCTCCTTTCTCTTCCCTTTCCAGCACATCCCAGTCCAACATATTATATATATGAAGAAACACCTGCAAAAATGCCTCTTCCGTAATCTTTTTTCCATCTGCCACAAAGCGCTCCCGGATGCTTACGAGATGAGGGGATGTGAACAGGGCCGTCCGATACCCGGCCGCTTCCAGAATGCTGCTCATACAGGCACAGACTGAGCCCTTTCCATTGGTCCCCGCCACATGGATGATCCGCAATTCCCGGTCCGGGTCCCCCAGACTGTGCAGAAACGCCCGGGTTTCCTCCATGCTGTGCTTTGAGGTAAATCGGGGAATGTCATTGATATAATCTTCGGCTTCCCTGAAGGTCGTAATGTTTTTCTTTTTCAAGTATATCCCTCAACTCTTACTGTCCTATTATATGCTGTCTGTAACAGTTTCTCTTTAACGCAGATGAGTCAGGCGCTGTGTCACCTGTTCCATCATCTGGGTGTATTTTGCCAGCTTCTCACGCTCCTGAACAATCTTTGCCTCAGGTGCCCTGGACAGAAATCTTTCATTGGAAAGCATGCCGTTCACTCTGGCCAATTCTCCTTCCAGACGCTTCTGCTCCTTCTCCAGACGCTGGATCTCCTGGGCAATATCTACCAGGTCCGCCAGCGGAATATACAAGGTGGCTCCCGGGATCACTACGGACACCGCGTCTTTGGCGATCTCTGCTTCCCGGCCGGCAGGAGCAGCCGTGTCCCCGGCTTCAGCCTGACTTTCCACCCTGTGCAGCATGGTTACCTCATTTGCTCCCGCAAGGGATGCAAAGAACAGTTTTCCTTCCGTGAAAGTGTCAATGATGTCTTCCCGGGCGCTGGCCACCACTACCGCAGTCTTCTTGCCGGGGGCCACATTCATCTCACTGCGCACATTCCGAATGCCCCTGACTGCTTCCTTGATAATCTCAATGTCCTTCTCTTCCTTTGCAAAATGCCGATCTTCCCTGTATTCCGGCCATTTGCTGATGACAATGGATTCTTCCCCAATCTCTTTTTCCTCTGTATCCTGCAGATTGCAGAAAATTTCCTCCGTAATAAAAGGCATATAGGGGTGAAGCAGCTTCAGTGCATCGGTGAGAACCGTCTTCAGGGTCCAAAGCGCAGCATTCCGGCTTGCCTCCTCTTCCGCTGCCTGGTTTTCTTCGGTCCGGCCCTTTCCCTGACTCTCCTGCCCCTCTGCCTGGTCCCTGCCGCCTGCCGCCTGCTTCGGCTGACTGCCGTATAGCCTGGGCTTTACCATCTCAATATACCAGTCACAGAATTCATCCCAGATGAAATCATATACTTTCTGCACTGCGATGCCCAGTTCAAAGTTTTCCATATTATCGGTGACTTCCTTTACCAGCGTATTCAGCCTGGACAGGATCCATTTGTCCACAGGCTGCAGCCGGTCATGGCCAGGATCAGTCACGGTTTTCCCACTCATATTCATCATTATAAAGCGGGAAGCATTCCACACTTTATTAGCAAAATTACGACTATTTTCTACCCTTTCATAGTAAAATCGCATATCGTTCCCGGGCGCGTTCCCGGTGATCAAAGTCAGCCGCAGGGCGTCGGCGCCGTATTTGTCAATCACCTCCAGGGGATCGATGCCGTTGCCCAGAGATTTGGACATTTTGCGTCCCTGGCTGTCCCGTACCAGACCGTGGAACAACACGGTTTTAAAAGGCTTTTCTCCCATTTGCTGGTACCCGGAGAAAATCATTCGAATGACCCAGAAGAAAATGATATCATAGCCTGTCACCAGTACATCCGTTGGATAAAAATATCTCAGGTCTTCTGTCTGCTCCGGCCACCCCAGTGTCTCAAATGGCCAAAGGGCGGAGGAAAACCAAGTGTCCAGGGTATCCGGATCCTGGGTAAAATGAGTGCATCCGCATTTGGGACAAACTGCGGGGGCCTGGGCCGCAACTATGGTCTCTCCGCACTGGTCACAGTAGTAAGCCGGAATCCTGTGGCCCCACCACAACTGGCGGCTGATGCACCAGTCACGGATATTGTCTGTCCAGTTGAAATAAATCTTTTCCAGACGCCCGGGAACCAGTTCCACCTCACCGTTTTTCACCGCTTCCACAGCAGGTTTGATCAGTTCGTCCATCTTCACGAACCACTGTTCCTTTACCAGCGGTTCCACGGTAGTTTTGCATCGGTCATGGGTGCCTACGTTGTGGGAATAATCTTCTATTTTCACCAGAAGTCCCTGCTGCTCCAATTCTTCCACAATGGCTTTTCTGGCGGCATAACGCTCCATTCCACAGTATTTTCCGCCGTTTTCATTGATGGTAGCATCATCATTCATCACATTGATCACAGGCAGGTTATGCCGCTTCCCAACCTCAAAGTCGTTGGGATCATGGGCAGGGGTGATCTTCACCACGCCGGTACCGAACTCCCGATCCACATAAGTGTCCGTTACCACCGGAATCACCCGGTTCATAATGGGCAGCATCACGCTCTTTCCGATGAGATGGCTGTACCGCTCATCCTCTGGATGGATGGCCACTGCCGTATCTCCCAACATGGTCTCGGGCCGGGTAGTGGCAAAGGTGAGAAATTCCGTAGTACTGGGGGTACCGTCCCCGTTTATCACCGGATATTTGATGTGCCAGAGATGCCCGGCCTGCTCCTGGTATTCCACCTCTGCGTCTGAAATGGAAGTATTGCACACAGGACACCAGTTGATCATTCGGGCACCCTTGTAAATATAGCCTTTCTCATGCATTTTCACAAAAACTTCCGTGACGGCCCGATTGCAGCCCTCGTCCATAGTGAAGCGCTCTCTGTCCCAGTCGCAGGAGGAACCAAGTTTCTTCAGTTGGGACACGATGCGCCCGCCGTACTCCTTCTTCCACTCCCAGGCCCGCTCCAAAAATTTCTCCCTGCCCAGATCATGCTTGTCGATGCCTTCTTCCTTCAGAGTCTCGATGATCTTCACTTCTGTGGCAATGGAAGCGTGGTCTGTGCCGGGCTGCCAAAGTGTATTATATCCCTGCATCCGCTTGAAGCGGATGAGAATGTCCTGCATGGTATTGTCCAGGGCATGCCCCATGTGCAGCTGTCCTGTGATGTTTGGGGGTGGAATTACGATGGTAAAAGGTGTTTTACTGTGATCCACCTCAGCGTGAAAATATTTTTTGTCCAGCCATTTTTGATACAATCTGTCCTCCAGGCCCTTAGGATCGTAGGTCTTTGCCAGTTCCTTGCTCATTTCGTTCTGCTCCTTTCCTGTTATGACGCCATTTGACCATAAAACGGATTTTTGATACGTAAAAAAGCCCTCTGCCGACTTTCCTGTCAGCAAAGGGCGTCATCAACGCGGTACCACCTTTGTTCACAGCCGATAACCTGTATACCCGGCTGCCTTAAGTGACTTCTGCTAAAGTCCTATCCTGTAACGGAGATAATCCGTGGAATCTTACTTTGATGTATCACTGATATCCATGCTGTTTCAGATTCCCGGCTCAGAAGCTACCTTCCGCATTCCTTCCTTGGGACGGCCTCTCAGCTGTCCTTCGGAATGAGCTCCCGCAGGAACGGCTGTCCTCTCTGGCAAGGGGTGATGCGTACTCCTCTTCGTCGCTGCTTTTATTGGTTTTATTCTATTGCCTACTATAAAATATGAGGCAGAATTTGTCAAGGGGAAAATTTCACCTTTTCATCCTTCCAACCCGTAAAAAGATACCTTCCATCCGTCAGCCTGTTTTACACATTTTATCGTCAGATAACAATAGGAATCCCATTCCTCGGGCCTAAATTCCACGGAAATCGTATGGGTCTGTCCGATTCCCGATTCCTTTACCATCTGCAGTCCTTTGATTTGGCTCTCGGAAACCGTCCCCGGTTCTCCATAAGTCTCCACGCTATCCTCATACCCCTCTGCCAGGAAACTGCGCAGCCCTTCCGTATTCCCACTGAAATATGCCTCGGAGAACGCTTCCACCATGGTCGCAACCGCCTCCGCATCTCCGGAGCTGCTTTCCCGATCACTGCCCGCCGGCTTCAGCAGTTCAAACGTATCTGCGATTACCGGAATGCGGCTTCCCCATCCTTCCTCTGCCTCTGGCGGATAGCAATAATGAATGCCCCAGACATCGCCTTCGTTTACCCCGATTTTAACCTTGCTGGTCCTGCCTTCTTCCTGTTTTACAAGAGTGACCGCATCCTCCTCATAGTGATATCCCTCCTGAAACAGGTTCTCCTCCACCTCAAACAGGTCCTCTTCCTCATAATGTTCTATCCGGAGCACCACCTGATCATTCACCTCCGCTGCCCAGCTGTCCTCTGCCGTCCATTTCCACTCCCCATCAGGCAGGTAAATGGAATACAGCTCTCCTACATGGAGCGTGGCCCATACTTTTTCCTCCATTCCCTCTACAAAAAACGACATCTGTGTCACATTATCTCTCCCGGCATCAGATTCCGGCACAGCTGCAGAAGAAACGGACGATTCGGTTCCGATGGACGCTTCCGCTCTGTCTCCCGTAGTTTTGTACTCTGCCCCTGTATTCTCTGCTCTATATGCGGCAGATGGATTCCCTTCTTCATTTCTGTCCGGGGATCCTGCCTCTGCCATTTCCCCACCTTCTGTCAAATTGCCCTCCGGTTTTGCCACTTTTGCTGATGTTGCAAACCCCACCGCCACTGCCGTTATCAACACGAAAGCCCCCAGCGAAGCTGCCACTGACAATTTCTTTATCTTCATAATCAGGCCAATCCTTTCTTCAATCGCATTTTTGCTGAAACCGTTATAAAAAGGGGTAAGTCTGCTCCTGGCTTCTTCCATCCCGATCAATGTCATGGCATAGGCTGATCTCACCTTCATCCCAAACCGTCTGACTACTTCCTCATCACAGGACAATTCAATATCACGGTTGAAAATAAAATACATAGCCCAAACCAGCGGATTGAACCAATGCAGACAGAGCGCAAAAATCATAGCCAGCTTTACCACCAGGTCAAATCTCCGGATATGGATATATTCATGTTCCAACACATATCGCACTGCTTTTACATTTTCCCAGTCCATGGTTTTGGGCAATAGAATTACCGGTTTGAAAATGCCGTAGGAAATCGGCGCTGTGACCCGGTCTGACTGTCTGATTTCAAGCCTGCGCATAAGGCAATGTTCCCTCTGCCATTCTTCCAGAAACTCACAATGCAGCGGAAGTGACATATGAAACTCCCGGAGACAGCAGAGATACGATATCATATACCATAGGACACACACAACCAGTCCCAACAGCCATATTATCTGCCAGACAGGCAGTCTTCCTGTCAAAACGGTTTCTGACACGGAAACCGGTTCCACAGCTGCTCCTGTCACCGGAATCCTCCAGATTCCTTCTGATGTGCGCTGTCCAAGAGATGCCGCAACCGTATCCAGTCCGGAATAAACACTGAAAGAAGACGGGATACGCACTGGCAGCAGCAATCTTGCCAGCGCCAGTTCCCACAGCAGCAAAAATGTTCTCTTCGGTAGCTTTTCAATCAATAACAAACGTAGGATTATGACAACCATAATCATCACCGCCCCGGCAGTGCTCCTCTGCAGCAAGTCCATAATATACCCTCATTTCGGTTTCAAGTTTTCCACATTATCACACATAAGACCATGGTAGTATGTATTTTGATCATACCATACTCCCTCCATTCTGTCAATACGCTTTTACTACTGCAGTCTTATTTTTCGTTTCGTCCCTGTCTCTATTTCAAACTGGTCTGGTGAAAAATGTTTCCGGAAGGAAAACTGCCTGCAAAATTATCCTGTATCTAAAAAACAGGGAGATGCGGATATCTGCCCTGCATCTCCCTGCATATTCAATCCAGGAATCTTATTATAATATTTCCCATGGAACATTCTATATCCATGTCTTTGGATGCCTGATGATCCACCTCCTTTTCTTGTCCGAAACCAACATAGCTGTTATTTCCCAGATCAATATTTCCCATGGAACACTCCATCTGGTAGTTGAAATCCTGCTCTTTTCCAGCCAGCGTCATATCCACATTTCCCATGGAACACTCTATATCAGCCTTTCTGCCTACAGCCCCTTCCATGATAAATTCACCCAGGCCGATCTCCACATCCAATTCTGCTGTCCGGAAACTCTGCAGCCAGACACTGCCTGCCCCCACGGAGATATCCGCCTTTTCCGCATTTGCTCCCTGTATTTCAATATGTCCGGCGCCTGCCTCCAGGGAAACTTCCTCCGCATACAGATCGGTAAAATAAAGATTTCCGGCACCTACTTCCACATCTGCTTCTGTAAACTGATATTCTGCCGGCAGATACAGTCGGATTGCACTGCTGCCGATATCCGTCCAATTTTCCGTGGATACGCCCTTTGCCCTGATATACAGGGTATTGTCCTCCACATATCCCTGAAACCGATGCACATTCTCCGTCTCCAGATAGATTTGACCGTCTTCGGATACCTCTGTGTCAAACAGGACACCTCCCACTTCAATATCCAGCTTCAAAATTCCCTCTCCCGGACAATACTTTTCCATATTCCCCTTCCAGATATCATATCTGCCGTTAAACATGGGATCATTATCCTTCACTGTCTCATATTGCACGATTCCCTCATCCCTTACAATATCTTCTTCCATACCATAGGACACTTCACCAGCTTCGGCATGAATCCATTCATCCATATCAAATCCCCATTTCCACCATGCTGCCGGATTCATGTGAACTCTTCCCCCCGTTGCATTTCTTACTGCTTCCGCGATACTGGCCCGTCCCGCCATGGCGCTGCCTGCCATTCCCAGTATAAAACCAAGAGCGCCGAACACCAGAGCCGTAATCGCACAACCCTTCATAAACTTTTTCATTCTGTCAGACCTCCTGTCTTAATTTGCCATCGCCTTTTTTCTCCTAAAGCCCCGAAATACAAATGCAATTCCTCTGAAAACAGCCGGAGTAATGATTCCGGCCATAGCTACCGTCAGCATCAGCAGCAACAGCCCGATACATCCGCAGATCAGACCGCCTCCCACCAAAGCCATCCCCACCCAGGGACTGGCAAACACACAGATGATCCCTGTCACAATCAGCACCACCATGATCAGAAGCAATACCGCTGAGGAAACGCCGATCCCAAAGATCAGGGCAAACCAGCCTACAATTCCCCCAAATACAATGCCCAATATTCCCAATGCTGCTCCGGCCAGAACCGGCGATGCGAAGAGCAGCAATGTCACCAGCAGAGCAATGGCCCATACGGGCATTCCGTCCTTTTTTGCAGGCTTTTCCGATGTGTATCCGCTGTAATGGGAAGCATCACTCCAGGTACCGGAACCGTTCTCTCCGGCGTTATATCGGCTGCTCTCTCCGTTTCCTCCGAAAGGACTGCCCTCTGTATTCCTATGACCATCCCTGCCATATCCCTGAAAATCCTCCCGTGCACTCCCTCCGGATTGCTCTCTGCCATTTCGTCCGGCTGCACCATAGCCGGCAGAATCCTGACTTTCAAAAGTACCTGCAGCTGCGCCCTGCCCTGATGCACCTGCAGTCTCCTGCCCGCCATCCGAAGTCTTTTTTCCATATTCCATCAGCACCCTGTCCGATGCCTTCACTTTCTGTGCAGATGCCTCTCCGTAACCGTTTCCGGCCAGATCCCGCTTGATGTTCTCCGCCACTCTTGCCGGGTTGCCCAGGGCCTCGATAACTTCCTGCTCGTTCTCTGCGCCGGCATCATCAAAATAATCATTGTAATATTGGATTGCCTCCTCCCGCTCCGTAGACGGAATACTCTGAAGCAGGCTTTCCAGCTGATTCATAAAATCTACTCTTTTCATACTCCTATCCTTCCCTCAAATAATCCTGTGATTTTATCCGTATAATGCCGCCACTCGCTCTCGTAAAGCTGCAGCTGAGCCCAGCCTCTGCTGGTTACCTTGTAGTACCGCCTGTTCCTGCCCGCGCACTCCATATCATAAACTTCAAGACAGTCGTCTTTCTGAAGTCTGCGCAGAACCGGATAGAGTGTGGACTCGGACAGTTCAATCACCTGCCGGACCTCCTGAGTAATCTTGTACCCATAAGTCCCCTCCGGCTCCTTGGATACGACGGCCAGGACAATCGCATCCAAAAGCGCTGCACCTGTGTTAAATACCATTCCATCCTCTCCTTACCTTCTATGCCATGCAGTATTGATAAATGACATGGCGCCCCATATAACACTATGTTTCCATGCAATATTATATGCTGTATAATATTGGTTGATAGTTATACTATATGCTATATAGTATTATATGTCAATATCTTTTTTACATCTTTAGAAAAAATATAGAAACGGATTCATCTGCCAAAATGAATCCGTCGAAAAAGCCCCGCCGTCTTCCAAAACGGCAGGGCTGATCTCTTTCCATTCGTATTAAGTGCCGGTAATCTGTCTCTATCTCTCCATCTTCCAGAAAAAGGCACTGTAGGCCGGCAGTATGCTGCCGCCGCCAAAATCATGCTTCTCCCCGCTGATCAGGTCCACGGCAGTGCCGCAGCCTGCGTCAAAATGAGCGGTATAGTCGTTTTCATCTGCATTGATGGCCACCATCACCCTCTCATGCTCCGACTTTCTCTCAAAAATACACTGTTTATTGGTCAGCACCACGGAACGAAAACTTCCGTAGTTGAGTGCTTCGGACTGTTTCTTGGCAGCAGTAAGTGCCGTGATCCAGTCTGTCAGAGCATTCTGCTTCGGCTCCTGGAAGCTGGGGCGCAATGCCGGATCTCCCTGAGATTTGTCCGCCTTCTCTCCCCATTCGCTTCCATAATAAACACAGGGGATACCCGGCATGCCGAAAGCCAGAGCGTAAATCAGCGGTAAATGTTTCTCATTGCTCAGAATACTGGCCACTCTGGTCACATCATGGTTATCCACAAACGACAGCAGATGCTTTCCTCTGTAGAGCGTCCAGTTTTCAGGTCCGAACTGACGCAGCAGGGAATGGGTGATCTCGAATAGATTCATGCTGTTGAAACTGCTGTGCAGCCCCTTATAACATTCATAATTGGTGGCCGAATGAAGCATGCTGTCATTCATCAGACGATTGTAGTCTCCATGGAGCATCTCACCCACCAGGAAAAAGTCTTCTTTCAGGCTGCCCGTAAAACTGCGGAGCCTGCGCAGAAAGCCTTCATCCAGGCAATAAGCCACATCCAGGCGCAGTCCGTCAATGGCAAACTCGTCCACCCAGAATTTCACACTTTCAAGAAGATAATTTACCACCTCTTCATTATGAAGATTCAGCTTTACCAGATCATAATTCCCCTCCCAGCCCTCATACCACAGACCGTCATTGTAATTGGAATTTCCCTCAAAAGAGATCCGGTGAAACCAGTTTACATAAGGAGACGCCTGCCGGTTGCGCAGCACATCCTGAAAAGGACCGAATCCCCTGCCCACATGGTTGAACACACCGTCTAAGACCACCCGGATACCGTTCTCATGCAATGCATCGCATACCTGCTTAAAATCCTCATTGGTTCCCAGACGTACATCCACCTTGCGGTAATCCCTGGTGTTATAGCCATGGGTATCCGACTCAAACAGCGGGGAAAAATACACTGCATCCATTCCCATGGATTTTATATGGGGGATCCAGTCCAGCACCTTCAGGATACGATGCTCCAATACCCCGTCATTTTCAAAGGGTGCTCCGCAGAACCCCAGTGGATAAATCTGATAAAATACACTTTCATATGCCCACATCTTCTTTGCCTCCTTAAATTTGTGTCTGATCTATTGACCAGTTCAGTACCATTTTGCAGATTTTGTAGAGCTTTTTGTGGATAACTTGATTCCAATGTCAGTTTTTGGAATCTTTTCCTCCAGGAAATCCACAAAATCCACAGAGTTATCCACATATACACATCTGTCATTTTAACATAAATCATGTGTCATTTCCACATTTTCCAAAATTTTTTCATGAATTTATGTTAATTTTCTTCCCCTTACAACCACTCATCCCAAAAACGTTCCACCCTTTTCGCAACTGTATTGACTGATACGGTCTGAAAATCTTCCCATTCTCTGGGGAAAAGCCTGTAATAAGAATACTGTAGAAAACGTTCATCCAGCAATGCGATGATACCCACATCCTCCGCTGTGCGGATCACACGCCCCGCTGCCTGAAGAACCTTGTTGATACCCGGATACCGAAAGGCATAATCAAACCCATCCTCACCGCTGCAGTCGAAATATGACTTAAGAATCTCATTCTCACTGCTCACCTGCGGAAGACCGGTCCCTACAATAATCACACCAATCAGGCTGTCCCTCTTCAGATCAATTCCCTCGCTGAAAATACCGCCCAGAACACAGAAGCCAATCAGCATTCTTTCCTGTCCCTCATTTCGAAAGCACGCCAGAAAAGCCTCCCGGTCAGCTTCACTCATGGACTCCCCCTGGAGAATGCATATTCTGTCTTTCCTTACAAAGTTATCCACATACTTCTCGTGAACCTGCTTCATAAAAGCATAGGACGGACAAAATACCATATAATTTCCATGACGGTTTTTTACGATCTCTTCAATATATTGTGCTATTTTGCAATATTCATCCTCGGAACGCCGGGTATACCTGCTGGTTACATCTCCTGCAATCATAAGCGCCCGTTTGGACGGGTTAAATATGGACTGTGCATAAACTTCATAGTCTCCGGCCTCCCCACCCAAGAGTCTCTTGTAATATTGAATCGGCAGAAGTGTTGCCGAAAACAGGATGGTGCTGCGCCCCCGCATCATACACTTTTTCAGATTCTCGTGGGGATTCACACAGAAAAGCTTCACCAGGAAACTGCCGTCTTCCTCTGTACGGGTATATTTGACATAATTCTCATCCACCAGTTCATATATAAATAAGAAGTGACAGACGTCAAAATAAAAATCCAGCAGCATCTCCCCAATCTCCAGCGGCCTGTCTTCCTGCTCTGCCAGATAATCTTCCATAACCGTATGAAGTCTGGTCAGATTCTGTACAAAGGCTTCGATACTGTCCACAATACGGTATTTTTCACATTCCCGCTTCAGAACCAGAAGCTCCCTGTTGCATTTCGTCAGATGATATACCAACCTGTCCGCATACCCCCGTCTCACCAGAATGCTCCTGCCCCCCTGTAAAGCCCTGCCGGCGGCATACTCCTCTTCCTGTTCCGTCTCAGCCGGCTCTTCGCTGCCCCCATACCCCCTCTTTCCCGGTCTGCCTTCCTCCTCTGTCTCCGTCATCTCTTCCATTTCCGACAATAATGTCAAATCTCGTGTCATATCTAGTGTCATATTTAGTTCTATCTGTCCGGAAATCCCTTTGTTTTTGCGGCTTATATGTGTTTCTGACACAATTGTCTTTTTTAGTTCTTTCCGCAGTTCCATAAACTGCTTTTTTCCCATGGCGGCACTGTACATCTCTCTTCCCCGCTCTAACAGATTATGTGCCTCATCCACCAGAAAGATATAATTTCCTTCCGTCCCTTCCGAAAAAAAACGTTTTAAATACACATGGGGATCAAAGAGATAATTATAATCGCAGATCACAGCATCTGCATACAGACTGACATCCAGCCCCATTTCAAAGGGACATACATTGTATTTCCGCGCATAAGTTTCCAGCCTGTCCCTGCTGAAACGCTCCTCGGTGGTAATCAGATCAAATACAGCTTCATTCACACGGTCATAATGCCCCCTGGCATAGGGACAATATATTGGATTACATTCCGTTTCGTCCATAAAGCAGATTTTCTCCTTTGCCGTCAGGAGAATACTTTTCATCCGCAGACCGTTTTCCCGAAGGAGATTCAGCGCATCATCCGCAACAGTCCTGGTAATCGTTTTTGCTGTCAGATAAAAGATCTTCTCCCCCATCCCCTTGCCCACGGCCTGTATGGAAGGAAACAGGGTGGAAATCGTTTTACCCACCCCGGTAGGGGCCTCCAGAAACAATTTCTTCCCATGATAGATCGTCCTGTATACGCTACCCACCAAGTCCCGCTGCCCCTGACGATAGGGAAATGGAAATGACAGCTCCTTTATGGATTCCTGCCTGATCTCCCGCCATTTCCAGGTATAATCCGCCCATTTCCGATAAGCCGCAACCAAATCCTGAAACCAGGCCTCCAGCTCCTCAAACACATAATTCTCATGGAAATACCTTACTCCCTCTGTCGGTATATTGCAGTAGGTTATCCGCACCTGAATCTCTTTCAATCCCTTCTGAATCCCGTACATATATCCATAACATCGGGCCTGTGCAAGATGCAGGAGGGCCGGCCCATTGATTCTGGCCAGGTCCCGATAAGTTCCCTTGATCTCATCTATTGTCACCCTGTCTCCCTGGTGAATAATGCCATCCGCACGCCCTTCCACCACCAGAACATAGGATTCCGTGGCATAGGTATACTTCAGCGGAACCTCCGCCTGATATTCTGCTCCCATCCTGCGCTGAATCATCCGGTGAATCCGACCACCCTCCTGCATGGCATTGTCAGGCGCAGCCTTGTGTCGATTATCAATGTCCCCATGACGCAGAATGAATTCCACCAGTCCTCTGACGGATATGCGGATTTCCTGCATTTTATCTGTCTCCATGCTTTCGCCTCCATCCCCTTTCCTGTATCCTCACGAAAATGCAAAACTCCCCGTGCAGATAGAATCCTCTACCTCACACAGGGAGCCTGTTTTTAAATCTGAGCATCATAAGCCGTTCCGCCGGTCAACTGGCAGCGGCAAGGCTCTGCAGCAATTTCTCAAACTCGCTGTTGAATCCGTCGTAGGATACTTTCAGCGGCCTGCGAAGATCCAGACCATAAACGCCTAAGAAGGATTTTGCATCCACGATATACCTGTTATAGGAAATGTCAATGTCAAAATCACACTTGGACGCTACGTTAACAAAGTGCTGCACTTCATTCGGAGTCAAATGAATCGTTTTAACCATTTCCGGCCTTCCTTTCAAATGATAACAGCTATCTGCAACAATTGACGTTTCTCATTTACATTATAGACAAAAAGCGGAAAAAGTAAAGATCTTCTTACAAATTTCTACCAAATCTTCTGCCGAATCTCTATTGAAACTCCACCATATACTCCCGAAACCGCAGCGGCAGCATATTCTGCTGCAGTTTCCGATTTCTGCGCTCTTCAATTGTTATCGTATGACAAAACTGTCGGAAAAGTTCCTGGTACTGCAGTTCTTCCTCCGAATACCTGGGCTGTACATCCGCTTCCTCCCCGCGAAGCAGATACCATTGTCTCCCTGCCGGATGTATCCCGAACACATTCCTCTTTTCATCATATATGACAAAATGTTCAATGGGCAGCCGATCTGCAAAATGAGGCATAATAAAAGCAAGTACGTCATTTTTCGGACCTATCCTGGAATACAGAATACCGCTCTCCAGTTCCTGAAAACGCAGGAACTGTATCTGGTGTCCCACTTCCGTGTTAACTCCTCTGGCCAGTGCAAACGCTTTATGAATTTCATTTCGGGCCAGATTATCGAACAGATGCCCTGGTCCGACCTTGCAGCGAAGTCCCTCCACAATCGTACGATATACTGCCTGGGCCTTCTCCTCATCCTCCGCAGCCAACGCCATGCTCAGTCGCCTGCAGTCCTCTCTGCCGAATCTTCGGAGTAAGGTATTCATAACCTTCCGCGTTTTAACCGCATCCGCTTCCACCTCCATATCCTCCGCAAACAGAAAAGTGTCGTCCGTCAGACACAGCATCGTATCCTCGTGACAGCGCTTTTCTTCATATGCCCGATAAACGGCGGTGAAAATGCTTTCCGCAGTATCCTCACATCTATATACAACCATAACCTGCTCCTGCTCTTTTTTACCTCATGTGAAGGTGCTTCCTGAATCATCTGTCGTACCCAATCATCCTGCCGGGAATTCTGCATCCTTCGATTCCTGTCCCCTGACGATGCGCTGATGGTCTGTTACAGCTGGCCTACCGCCACCTGTTGACGCTCTGTCACGCTTATGGGCCGTGTAAAGGCAGCATCGTCAAACAGAGACAGTTGTTGGTAGCTCATACCGTCGCTTCCGAACTGCACCCGATCCCTTACGCTGGTCAGATTACGGACAATAGAATCCTCATCCAGCTTCACCGGATACATCATCCTTCCGCTGCAGGTAATGAAGTACAGGGTTCTTTTCAGCACCACGCCTATCTTCTTTAAATCCTGAAAATTCAGCGCTCCGCTTCTGCGCGCCGCTACGATTCTCCGGGCGCTTTTCACACCTACCCCCGGCACACGCAGCAGCGTTTCCAACGGTGCACGGTTGATTTCCACCGGAAACTGTTCCAGATGCCGCACCGCCCAATCCTCCTTTGGATCCAGCATAATATTAAAAAACGGCCGCCTCTCATCCAATAATTCCTCCGCGCGGAATCCGTAAAACCGCAGCAGCCAGTCTGCCTGGTAAAGCCTGTGTTCCCGAAGCAGCGGAGGACCTCCCGGCAGAGCAGGCAGCGCCTTATCCCCTGTCACATTCACAAATGCGGAATAGAACACTCTCTTCAGCCCAAATTTCTGATACAGCCCCTGTGCCACATGGATAATTTGATAGTCACTCTCAGGGGTCGCACCGATGATCATCTGTGTAGACTGTCCTCCTGACACAAATTTTGGTGCATTCCGATATAGTACCAGATCATTTCGATTCGCCTGAATCCCATTCTGTATCTGCCGCATGGGAGTCAAAATCGTCCTGCGGTGCTTATTGGGTGCGAGGCTGTGCAACCCCTCCGCTGTCGGCAGCTCCAGGTTGACACTCATACGATCTGCCAGAAAACCGGTTTGCTCTATCACCTCCGGATCCGCTCCCGGAATGGCCTTTACATGAACATAACCGTTAAAATGGTATCGATTTCGAAGCAGCCATATGGTACGGCAGATCAACTCCATTGTAAATGTAGGATTCCGAATAATGCCCGAACTCAAAAACAGACCTTCTATATAATTCCTGCGGTAGAATTCCATGGTAAGAGTACAGATCTCCTCTGGTGTAAAGGTTGCTCTGGGAATATCGTTGGCATGGCGATTGCGGCAATATTTACAATCATAGATGCATTCGTTTGTAAGCAATATCTTTAAGAGGGAAATACACCTTCCGTCGCCGGAAAAGCTGTGACAGATACCGGCAGCGACACAATTACCAATGCTTCTGCCGTCTCCCTGCCGCTCCACGCCGCTGGAAGTACAGGCAACATCATACTTGGCGGCATCTGTGAGCACCTGCAGCTTTTCCTCCAGAGACATATCCCCACCGGTTTTCAAATAATCCACTTTTGATATACCTCCGTTTATCTGAAGTATTCTCCTACACTGTCCTTCCGGAACATTTGTTCTCCAATAGAATAGCACATACGTTCGTTTAATGCAAGTACTTTTGCTGGTATTTTTATATTTTACTGTAAAAAGGACACAGGAGAGCCCCTTGCCATATCCCTTCACATATGCTATCCTATAAAAAATCCAGGAGGTGGGAAATGAACAACAGCCAAATTGCAATCCCTTCCATTTTGAAGGTAGGAAAGGGCACATTAAAAGATCTGGGAACCTGCATTCGGACAGGCGGTATGGACAAAGCAGTCATCTACTTTGGAAACGGTCTCATCGACATGTTCGGCGGCATTGTAATGGATTCCCTGAAGAAAGCCGGCGTCACGGTGCTGGAATACCGGGAGCTGGACACCATAAAGATAGAAGATATCATAGAACTGGCCTTTTCCATTGACAACAGGGCGCAGGTCATTGCGGGATTAGGCGGCGGTAAAGTCATAGATGCGGCAAAATATGCTGCCTGTCTGCGCAGACTGCCCTTCTTGAGCGTACCCACCTCCGCTTCCAGCGACGGCTTTTCCAGCGCAAGCGCTTCTCTGACCGTAAACGGCCGTCGTACTTCCGTGCCTGCCTGCATGGCCTACGGCATCATAGCTGACACAGATGTCATAAAAAGTGCTCCGGAGAAATTTCTTTACTCCGGCATCGGCGACATGGTCTCAAAGATTACCGCTCTGTATGACTGGGCCTTCGAAGCCGCACACGGCGTTGCAGTGATTGATGATTTTGCGGTGATGATCGCAAAGAAAGCGGTGAACAGCTTTGTCCGAACGCCTTTTCAGAATATTCATGAAGATCTGTTTCTGCGTGAACTGCTGGATTCCCTTGCGATGAGCGGAATTGCCAATGAGATTGCAGGAAACAGCGCACCCACCAGCGGCAGCGAGCATTTGATCTCCCATGCCCTGGACAAAATGCTGGAACAGCCTCAGCTCCACGGCGTACAGGTGGGTATCGCCACTTATCTGATGAGCAAGGTACAAAACCACCGTTTTCGGCGTGTGGATACCATTCTATCGGACACTGGCTTCTGGAATTACGTCAGCAGCCTGGAACTGAAGCGGGAACATTTCGAGCGTGCTGTGGACCTTGCTCCCTCTGTGAAACCGTTCCGGCATACTTATCTCCATGAAGAAAAATATCGGCTGCTGGCAAAAGAAGTGCTGCGGGAAGATCCGCGATTACATCTGATTTTAAAATGACAAAAACTTTTCCGTTCTTGTTCATAACGGCAGAACAAACGTCTCCGTTTATTCTGCCGTCTATATGTGTAACCAGATTCTCCATCCTTTAACCTACCCGTCTCCTACCGGATTTCCAGGCTCACCACACTGCAGGCCGGAATGGTAAAGTTCACGCCACGGTCCGTCAGCGCCACATCATGAAACGCCTCTTCCCTCACCTTATCCGGCTCTTCAAAGGTATTGTGGGCCTGCATCTCATTGGTGAGAATGGAAGCCTTCACGGTCTCCGGCTTCCTCTCCGTGAGCAGCAGCTCCACCGGGCAGGCATCCTCTGCGGAAAGATTTGCCAGCGTCACCAGAATAGAACCATCCGCCTGCACGGACACGGATTCCTGCAGGGCAGGCACTCTGTAATCCTCCACCCCTGCGGTACCCTCACCGGACAGGCTGCTCTCCACAAGCCTGGCTCCCTGATGCTTTTTATACATATGGAAAACATGGTAGGTGGGAGTCTTCAGCATCTTCTCTCCCTCCGTGAGAATCACGGACTGGAGTACGTTTACCATCTGTGCAATGCAGGCCATCTTCACACGGCCGCAGTGCCTGTTGAAAATATTCAGGCTCACCGCCGCCACCAGCGCGTCCCGCATGGTGTTCTGCTGATACAGAAAGCCGGGATTTGTGCCGATTTCCACATCGAACCAGTCCCCCCACTCGTCCACGATAAGGCCGATCCTCCTGTCCGGATCATACTGGTCCAAAATGGCGCCGTGACGTTGAATCAGCTCCTCCATGTACAGTGCCTTATGCAGGGTCCTGTACCAGTCCTCCCGGACGAACTCCGCTGCGCTTCCCTTGTGTTCCCAATTGCCGGCCACCACATAGTAGTGCAGGGACAATCCATCCATAAAGCCTCCTGCATTCTTTCCGCCCGGCTCCGCAAAACAGGTCTCCAGTACCTTCCTGGTCCAGTTAACGTCGTCTGCATTGGGGCCGCCGCAAATTTTTCGGATGGGTGCGGCCTTCTGGTAGTGGCGCACATAGGTCTGGTGCCTGCGATAGAGATTGGCGTAATACTCCGGTGTCATATTGCCGCCGCAACCCCAGTTTTCGTTGCCAATACCGAAATAATCCACCTTCCATGGCTCCTTCCGGCCGTTTTTCCGGCGAAGCTCCGCCATGGGCGACACGCCGTCAAAGGTCATGTACTCCACCCACTCCGACATTTCCTTCACGGTACCACTCCCCACATTGCCGTTGATATATGTCTTGCAGCCCAATTGCTCACAAAGCTCGAAAAATTCATGGGTGCCGAAACTGTTATCCTCCGTCACGCCGCCCCAATGGGTATTGACCATCTTCTTACGGTCTTCCTTCGGACCTATGCCGTCCATCCAGTGGTATTCGTCCGCAAAACAGCCGCCGGGCCAGCGCAGCACGGGGATGGAAAGCGCTTTCAGTGCCTCCACCACATCCGTACGCATGCCGTTTTTATTGGGAATCCGGGAATTCTCCCCCACAAACAGCCCTTCGTAGATGCACCTGCCCAGATGTTCGGAAAAATGTCCGTAAATTTCCGGATTAATGTATCCCTTATCCTTTTTTTCATTAATATATAATTTCGCCATGAAATCGTTACCTCTCTGCCTTAGCTGAACGTCTCTGTCCGTCCCGGACATCCTTTCCCTGACCTGCCCTATGGCAATTCTTGGGCATACCTGTCTCTCCTCCCGCATCGCACTTCGGCGGGTATGCCTGCTTCCACCTGCCGCATCACCCTTCGGCGGATATGCCTTTCCATGACATTTCCCGGGCATACCTGTCTCTCCTCCCGCATCGCACTTCGGCGGGTATGTCTTTCCATGACATTTTCCGGGTATACCTGCCTCTCCTCCCGAATCACCCTTCGGCGGGTATGCCTTTCCCATGGCCCGTCGTGTGGTCTTTCATGCATGCCCCTGCCGAAAATTCCCTGCCTTATGCCAGGAAGGACTTCACCTTGCGGTAAACACCCTCACCGTCCAGGCCGTACCTGGCTATCAGCGCCTCCGCGGAACCGGACTCGCCGAACACGTCCTCAATACCGATACGGCACACGGGAACAGGACAGGTCTCTGCAAGTGCCTCGCACACTGCGCCGCCCAGGCCCCCAATGATGGTATGCTCTTCCGCTGTAACCACCTTTCCGGTCTTCCTGGCGCTTGCCGCAATGAGTTCCTTATCCAGGGGTTTGATGGTGCAGATATTGATTACTTCCGCGTCTACGCCCTCTGCCGCCAGTTTCTCCGCGGCCTCCAGGGCAGAGTTCACCAGGATGCCTGTCGCCACGATGGTCACATCCTTCCCTTCCCGAAGTACCTGCCCCTTTCCGATTTCAAATTTATAGTCATCCCTGTCGTTAATCACAGGAACCGCCGCACGGCCGAATCGCATGTACACAGGCCCTTCAAAATCCAGAGCCGCCTTCACACAGGCCCTTGCCTCTACCGCATCGGCAGGATTCAGTATGGTCATCCCCGGAATCGTCCGCATCAGGGCGATATCCTCATTGCACTGATGGGAAGCACCGTCCTCGCCCACGGTGATACCCGCATGAGTGGCTCCGATTTTCACATTCAGATGCGGGTATCCGATGGAATTGCGCACCTGTTCAAAGGCGCGTCCTGCCGCAAACATGGCAAAAGTACTTGCCACCGGAATCTTTCCCGTCAGGGACAGCCCCGCCGCAATTCCCATCATATTTGCCTCTGCGATACCGCAGTCAATGTGGCGCTCCGGATACTTTTTCTGAAATACGCCTGTTTTGGTGGCCGCTGCCAGATCCGCGTCCAGTACCACCAGCTCGGGGTAAGACTCTCCAAATTCCGCCAGGGCATTTCCATAGGCTTCCCTGGTCGCTATCTTTTTTACGTCTGCCATTCTATTTCACCTTTCTCCTATAAGTTCCGCAAAGATCCGAATTGTGCCGGGCCCGGGAAGAACCATTCCCGTCCCTGGTTCAGAACCGTCTGTTCTTCCGGGTTCTGTTCGGCCATTTGCTGTTTTCCGGATTCATTTTAATTCCGCCGCAATCTTTTCCAGATCGGCCACTGCGATTTCGTACTCCGCGTCATTGGGCGCTTTTCCGTGCCAGTCCGCCTTGCCCTCCATGAAGGATACGCCCTTCCCCTTCAGGGTGTGGGCAATTATGGCGGCAGGCTTTCCTTTTGTTGCCCTTGCCTCTGCAAATGCCGCCCGGATCTGTTCCATATCGTTGCCGTCTTCCAATGAAATCACATGGAAGTTGAACGCTTCGAATTTTTTATCAATCGGATAGGGCGAACAGACATCGTCGATGCGTCCGTCAATCTGCAGCCCGTTGTTGTCCACGATGACTACCAGGTTGTCCAGTTTTCTGTGGCCCGCAAACATGGCCGCCTCCCAGACCTGGCCCTCCTGAATTTCCCCGTCTCCCAACAGGGTATAGACACGGAAGTCCCTGCCTGAAAGCCTTGCCCCCATGGCCATTCCTACCGCTGCGGAGATTCCCTGGCCAAGGGAACCGGAGGACATGTCCACCCCGGGCACATGCTGCAGGCAGGGATGTCCCTGGAGATAGGAACCCAGATGACGCAGAGTGGGCAGATCCTCCACCGGGAAATAACCTCTGTTGGCCAATGCCGAATACAATCCCGGCGCCGTATGCCCCTTGGAAAGGACGAAACGGTCTCTGTCTTCCATCTTCGGATTCTTCGGATCGATGTTCAATTCTTCAAAATAAAGATAGGTAAAAATATCCGCTGCAGACAGGGATCCCCCCGGATGCCCTGCTTTTGCCCCGTGTACTGCCGCCACAATGCCCTTGCGGACATCGTTTGCATGTCTTTTCAGTTCTAATAGTTCCATAGTATCCTCCTGTTTTGTTTTTCCTTCGATTCCGGTTTCGCTTTCCTCCGGTTTCTCCGCCATGCTGTGAAGCCCACGCCCGAAAAGCAGCTCCGTCTTTCGACACATTTCCTTTTTCAGGCCGCAAACCATGATATCAGCGTCAATCACCACTACCTGGACGACCATTGCATGGGACCTGCTTTACCGTCTGTCAGCCGGCCATTTCCGCATATCGCCTCAAGTTCGCCAGCCCCACGGAAATTCCCTGGATACAGTCTTCCATCCCCTCAAATTCAATGGACAGATAACCGTCATAGCCTGTCCGCTTCAGAGCCCGCAGGCACTGCAGCACAGGCACATCTCCATGGCCGATGATGGTTCCCCGCAGGAAATTCCCTCCCCTGGAGAGAAAAAAGCCCTCCCCCGGATTGGGTTCCTGACCGCTCTTCACAATAAAATCCTTGATGTGGACATAAAATGCATAGGGCGCACATCTCCCCACCGCAGTCACCGGGTTATCATCCGCACACAGAAAATTGCCGATATCCACCAGCTGCCCGAAATTTTCATGGGCCACGGCGTTAATCAGCTTTTCCACTCTCCTGCTGTCCTGGGAAAAGAAGCCGTGATTCTCCGTCATGGTGCGGATCCCCTTCTCCGCCCCATATTCCGTCACGGCAAGGCACCCTGATGCCATCCGCTCCAGATAATTGTCAAAACCCCGGTAAGTACGGTTTTTCGGTCCCCCTGTCACGTCATGCCGCATTGTCTGACAGCCCAGAATGGCAGCGATATCCACTTTCCGCTTCAGAGCGGCAGTCTCCGCTTCCAAATCTCCTCCGCTTCCCTCAAGCAAATCCGCCCCCACGGCAAAGTTGGAGATGGCCAGCCCCACCCTGTCCGCTTCTGCCCGGAGCTTCGCCGCATATTCCTCCGGCTTTTCCTCCCCGGGAAATACAAAATCCACAAATTCAATGGCATCAAAGCCCAGCTCCTTTGCCTTTGCAATGCAGGAAATCGGCGTCAGCCTTCCCTCCCGCAGGTACTGCATAAAACTGTAAACGCTCACTGCATACTGCATACGTTCTCTCCTCTGTTATGCCCAAGGCATCCGCCCTGTCCCCGGCTCTCTCGGCTTGCCCTGGTTCTCCCGCCCTGTCCCCGGCTCTCTCGGCTTGCCCTGGTTCTTCCGCCCTGTTCCTGGCTCTCTCGGCTTGCCCTGGCTCTTCCGGCCTGTCCTTAGCGCCTGCCGATAAAGCGCTTTAAAAACTCCACCGCCGTCCGGATGTCCTTCTCCGGTTCCTCACCCACTTCCCGCTCTATGGTCAGGAAGCCATGATATCCGATTTCGTCAAGTGCCTTCAGGTAATTCTCAAAATCTACCCCGCCTGTTCCCAGCGGCAGCTCCACAAAGGATGGACTGGCCAGCATTTCCGCTTCCACCAGGCCGTAGACCTCCTCCGGATCCCGGTAGAAATTGCGCCTGCCGTCTTTGGCATGGGTGTGTACGATGTAATCCTTCAGATTGTACACTGCCTGCACCGGGTCATCTCCGGTCACCATCACCAGATTCGCCGGATCCAGGTTCACCGCAACCCCGGTGGAATGCAGCCCGTCCAGAAATCCTTTCAGCACTGCGGAAGTCTCCGGCCCTGTCTCAATGGCAAAATGTGCCTTCAGGGAATCCGCATACTCCGCAAGCTGAAAACAGGCCTCCTGCATGACCTTGTACCGCTCATGCCCCGGGTCCGAAGGCACCACACCGATATGGGTTGTCACGATATCCGTCTCCAGTTCCCTGGCCAAATCCAGAATTCTTTTGGATTTCTCAATCAGGCCCGGATTCTGTTCCCTGTTATGGAAGCCCTTCCCCAGGTCCCCGCAGAGAGCGGATATCACCAGGCCCTCGGACTTTACCATGTCCAGAAATTCACGCCGCTTCGCCCCCGTAAGGTTCTCCGGTGCCAGCTCCCCGTAGGTGGAATAGGCCTGAATACCTGCGGCCCCCATCTCCCTTGCCTTTTTCAGCGCTTCCGGAAAAGGAATCCGGAAAGACTCCAACATAACGCCAATCGAAAAATCGTACATGTGTTATCTCCTTTCTGTTTGCTGTGCCTTATCTTAAATTTCTGATACCTTTTTAAGCTTTCCATGCTTAAGGTTTTCGGTGCATTCCTTCCGAAATCCCGGTCCTGTCATAGCAGCCCATGATATCGCCGGTTGTACCTTCAGGCTCCTGCTTCTACCCCAGCGTCTCCCGATATACACGCAGCACATTTCCGTAAAAAATCCTGTCCAGTGCATCCTGGGAAAACCCTGCCCGGTGAAGTCCGTCCCACAGCCGGTCCATGGCCTGCACGCCGGGCAGCTCTTCATGGGTGTCAATGCCGTCAAAATCACTCCCCAGGCCAATCACCTCGATACCGCCCACATCCGCCATATGCCTGGCATGACGGACAACGGCCTCTATGGTTCCGGGATTCTTCTCTCCCAGGGGCTTTTCCTCCAGAAAATCCGCGCAGAAATTCAGGCCCATGACCCCGCCCCGTTCGGAAAGCCTGCGTATCATGTCGTCCGTCATATTCCGCACACTGGGACACACAGCCCTGGCATTGGAATGACTGGCTGCAAAAGGCTTCTTTGTCACCTGCAGCACATCGTAAAAACCCGCATCCGACAGATGGGAAACATCCGGAATGATGCCCAGACGCTCCATCTCCGTCACCATCTCCCGTCCCTTTTCGGTAAGTCCCCCTTTCAGGTTCGGTGTGTGATGCCAGGCATCCGCAAAAAGCTGTGCCGCCTGCCGCTTCTCTTCCCTTTCCGGCGTTCCCTCGGCAGCTTCCTTCCATTCCTTCATAACCTGCCCCATCTGCTGCATCCGCCCCGGGTCAAAATTGGGATGACCGATTTCATTATCGAAATTCCATGTAAGCGTAATCATTCGAACGCCCATACGGTGCAGTTCCCGCAGTTTCTCCAGCTCCCCCCTGCAGACGCCGCCCTCTTCCACCGTCAGCAGAGAAGAGAGCTTCCCCCGGGCCTCATTTTCCTCAATATCCGAAAACTTCAGCACCGGTGCAAGGATATCCCGGTTCTTCTCCAGTTCCTCGCTGTAATAGCGATACAGCTCCTGCACCCGTTCCCAGGGGTCCCCCACTCCCTCCAAAACCACAAACATGGCAAAATTCTGGATGAGATAACGGCTCTCCTTCATCCGCAGCAAATCCACATGGAATTCGTTGCGCCGCAGTTCCCCGGGCATCCCCTTTTCCTTTTGTTTCAAAAGCGCACTCAAGGTATCGCAGTGCATGTCAATGACTTTCATAGCCTATCATTCTCCCCTGCAAATTCAGCATTTTCAAAAACCGGGCTGCATTCTTCACGGCAGCCCAAAGCGTGTTTTGCCTGAAAAACCCGAATCCGTTACCTGTGCTTACCGTTGTTCCCCCGAACCGCAAAGTCAACCCCGGTATGCCTGGGATTGTCGTCGTCAAACAGATAGTCCTTTCCGGGCAGAACCGCATTCAGGATGATTCCCGTCAGCGCGCCCACTGCAATTCCGGAAAAACGGATGCTCAAATCGCCCACTGCAAATCCCACAGATCCTGCCGCACTGTAGTTGATGCCGATAGACAGTACAAGGATCAACGCTGCAATGATAACATTTCGGCTCTTCGCAAAATCCACCTGGGTTTCCACAATATTGCGCACACCTACAGCGGAAATCATACCGTAAAGCACCAGCGACACGCCTCCGCAGGTAGCAGTGGGCATACAGCCGATAATGGCCGCAAATTTCGGCGAGAAGGAAAACAGGATAGCAAACAGCGCCGCGATTCTGATCACAAGCGGATCAAACACCTTTGTCAGCGCCAGCACGCCTGTATTCTCTCCGTATGTGGTATTGGCAGGGGCCCCGAACAGAGATGCCATAATGGTAGCCAGTCCGTCCCCAAGCAGCGTCCGGTGAAGGCCGGGTTCCTTAATGTAATTTTTCCCCACTGTAGAAGATATGGCGGAAACATCTCCGATATGCTCTACAATAGTGGCCAGGGCGATAGGCATGATGGTAATCACGGAAGTGATCAGAAGAGAGGTATCCCCCTCCGATAATGCCCAGAAAGCCGTACGTTCCCAATGAATGGGAAGCCCCACCCAGGCCGCCTCCTTCACCGCAGTAAAATCCACCCTGCCTGTCACTGCCGCCAGCACATAAGAACCGATGACACCGATTATAATGGGAACGATTTTTACCATTCCCTTTCCCCAGATATTGCATACAATCACCAATGCAATGGCCACAATGGCAATGAGCCAGTCCGCAGAACAGTTGTCAATGGCAGACTGGGACAGGGTCAGCCCAATGGCAATGATGATGGGTCCGGTCACAATGGGCGGGAAAAACCGCATTACCCTGCCGGTACCGAATACTTTGATCAGAAGGGAAAGCAGCAGATACACAAGCCCCGCGCAGGCCACGCCGAAACTGGCGTATGGGAGCAGCTTCGAATTGTCCAGGGCATTGCCCGCATTGTCCATCATGGGCGCAATGGCCGCGTATCCCCCCAGAAAAGCAAAGGACGAACCCAGGAAAGCCGGCACCTTACCCTTTGTCAGAAAATGAAACAATAAAGTGCCCAGTCCGGCAAACAGCAATGTGGTGGACACGTCCAGCCCTGTCAGCATGGGTACCAGTATGGTGGCGCCGAACATGGCAAACATATGCTGCAGCCCCAACACCACGACTTTCGGCGCCCCCAGGCTCTTCGCATCATAGATGCAGGTATCGCCGATGCCCTTTTCAACGGGTGTGTTTCTCGTTTTTTCTTTCATGTGTTTTCTCCTAATTATAGTTCCGTTTCCGCCCCTTCCATGCCCTTTCCCTGCAGAGTACTTCCGGACGCAGGTTCATCGTCCGCAAGTTCTCTGGGCATTCCAGGGTCGGATACTGTTTCCAGTTCCGTTTCCGCCCCTTCCATGCCCTTTCCCTGCAGAGAACTTCCGGACGCAGGTTCATCGTCCGCAAGTTCTCTGGGCATTCCAGGGTCGGATACTGTTTCCAGTTCCGTTTCCGCCCCTTCCATGCCCTTTCCCCGCAGAGTACTTCCGGACGCAGGTTCATCGTCCGCAAGTTCTCCGGGCATTCCAGGGTCGGATACTGTTTCCAGTTCCGTTTCCGCCCCTTCCCCGCAGAGTACTTCCGGACGCAGGTTCATCGTCCGCAACTTCTCCGGGCATTCCAGGGTCGGATACTGTTTCCAGTTCCGTTATGCGTCCGTCTCCGGTCTGCAGATGAGTTTTCTTCACTACAGCCAGTTACATTGCGCACAGAAAAAGGCTGCCCCGGCAGCGCCGTCAGCAACCCATTCCTATCATAATATTTCACCGCACAACAGTCAAGAAGATATTGCGTGAGTTTTCAAAAAATCTTTCCAGATCTGAATATACTTCGCCTTCAGATGAACGCCGTCAAAGGTATAATCCGGCACCATTCCGCCTGTCTCGTCGCAGACCAGCGGGTTCACGTCCAGAAAAAAGATTTTCTCATTGTCCGCTATGCCGGCGATTCCTTCATTACGTGCGACAATGCCCTCATTGGTGATATAATCTCCCTGGGCCGAACGCTCGGCAGTAACCTTCATAATGGCCTGCAGATAGATGACCGCGTCCGGCTGCAGCTCCCGGAGATGATTCACCACCTCCTGATATTTTTCCAGAAAGCTCTCCACCGTGCCGGTTCCCATCTCATTGATACCTATCATCAGATATATTTTTGCAAAACTGTTTTGCTCCAGGGCCTCCTCCACGCTGATCTTTTTCCGCTCTCCCGGGACGGATACAATTTCGGAATCAAATATCTTGTAAACCGTCAATCCGGTAGAGGCGTAAAAAGTTGAAATCTCTTCCAACCCGCCGTACTCGAACATTCCCACCGTTCTGGAATCCCCTATGAACACCGCATCCGCGAAATAATCGTCTTCCACGGTCATGTACTGCACCCGGGAAGGATCGTTCCCTTCTCCGGGCACACCGGAATTGCCGCTTCCTGGTACGCCCCAGGAATTGTCCGCTCCGTTGCCGCTTCCCGGTACGCCCCAGGAACTGTCTGACCCGTTGCCGCTTCCCGATACGCCCCAGGAACTGTCTGACCCGTTGCCGCTTCCCGATACGCCCCAGGGACTGTCCGCTCTGTTGCCGCTCCCCTCTGCGCCCCAGGGATTGCCAACCCCATTACCGCTTCCCTCTGTTTCGCTGTTTCCGCTGCCGGTTTCGTTTCCCAAAACGATACTGCTGTCGCTTTCGGCCACACTGCTGTTTGAACCGCCCGGAATCCCGCAGGTCCCGGAATTTTCCTCCCCCACGGAACGTGCATCCACAGGCAATGCCCCTCCGGCCGTCAGCTCCTGATACCATTTCTGCATCTGCCTTAAAGGCTCCGCATATATCTGCCAATGATCAACCACGGTCAGATAGACCACTCCACTCCCTGTCAGCAAAAGAAGATAATACCACTTTTTCAACCATTTCATTCCTCTACCCGATTCCTTCCAAAATCCGGCCCGCCAAAGAAAATCCCTTTTGCTTCAGCTTCCCGCTCTAAAAATCCAGATACTTGAACGGATTATGTCCCTCCAGCTCCACTCTCCACACACACAGCCAGAACAACGCTACCAGCAGGACAACCCCCAGCCAGGTATCTTTCAGTCTCCGATACAGTTTCTGCACAAGCGGCGTACATCCAGCTGCTCCCGCTGCCAGCAGGCTGCCATAATCCGTCAGCGCCTTCTGCCAGTCTCCCGCATGTACTGTC
The DNA here is from genome assembly GCA_910580225.1 of uncultured Acetatifactor sp. Classification (GTDB taxonomy): domain Bacteria; phylum Bacillota; class Clostridia; order Lachnospirales; family Lachnospiraceae; genus Acetatifactor. The sequence continues at coordinate 3,770 of CAJTXE010000022.1, read as the reverse complement.
ACACCTGGAATCACATGAAGCATCCGCCCCAGATAGTTCTGAAGCTGCCCCATATCCGTAACCTCAAAGCAGATCCAGGTAATCGGAATATATGCCAGCACAAAGAGATGTCCCAGAACCCGTCCCGGTACTTTCTCCAGAAATTTGTCTGCTCCAAGTGCCCGCAGCTGTCTCTCTATCACAATCCCAAGCCACAGCAGCATGCCCCAAATGAGAAAATTAGCTGTCATTCCATGCCACACGGAAGTCAGTGCCCATACCACCAGCAGATTACACACTGTCCGAAACTCTCCATGCCGGTTTCCGCCCAGAGGAATGTAGATATATTTGGTAAACCACCGCCCCAGCGTCATATGCCATCTGCGGTAAAAATCCCGGACGGAAGAAGCCATATACGGATTCTGGAAATTCTCCGGCAGCTCAAACCCCAGCATCCTCCCCAACCCAGAAGCCATCAGGGAATACCCGTAAAAATCAAAATATATCTTCATAGAGTAGGCAATAGCCGCGATCCATGCAAGGGGTGTGGAGATACTTTCGAACCCTGTGACCTGCACCTCCTGCCAGAGCAGACCGATTCGGTCCGCCAGCAATACCTTTGAGGCCAAACCCATGGTAAACAGTTTCAGCCCATCCTGAATCCCCCTGGCCTGAAATGTCCTCTTTATCAGGCGCTCCCGTATCTCACCGTAATTCACGATAGGACCGGAAAGCAGCTGAGGAAACATGGTGATATAGCTTGCCAGCAGCAAAAATGAGGTTTCTTTCTTCTGGCTGCCCCGATACACGTCCAGAAGATAGGACAAAATCTGGAATGTGTAAAAGCTGATCCCAAGGGGCAGTCTTTCGCCCAAAATACCGCATTTGAATCCTGCCAGGACACCTGCGTTGAACAGCAGCGCCACTGCCAGAACTGCCTTCTGTTTTCGGTTTCTTTTCTGTCTATATTTTTTATTCCTGTCTTTCTTCCTTGCTCTGCTGTCCAGGTGCAGCCCGAAAAGATAGTTAACCAGGACAGATATCATGAGCAGCAGCAGGTATTTCGGCTCCCCAAGGGCGTAAAAAATAAGGCTTCCTGACAGAAGTGTCACATTTCTCAGCCTTTCAGGGGTCAGTCCGTATATTACCAAAAAAAGCGGAAGAAAGAAGAGTAAGAATTCCAAACTGTTGAATATCAAGAATCATCACATCTTTCGTTGCTTTCTATTCTTATATAGTATCCTGTGACAGACAGATTGACAACTAAAAAAATCTTAATTTTCCCTTCCAATTTGTTACAAAAACGTAGCAATTATGTAAGAATTGTTGTAAACTATAGAAGAAATCCCCGGAACAGATGCAGGCCGGTAAACTCTTCCCCCGAAATACGCTTCAGAAAGGACAGACCATGAAAGAACAATTATACACGATCCCATTAAATGACGCCGTAAACGCCAATGACGAATGCCCCTTCTGCTTTATTGAGAGAAGCGTGGAGCAGGATCTTCTGGACTTCTGTCTTGGAAGCGGCTCCTCCTACATGGAAGCCGATATCCGCGAGATGACAGACAACTCCGGTTTCTGCAGAGACCATTTCAAAAAAATGTTCGACTACGGCAATACCCTGGGCAATGCCTGGATCCTGAAAACTCATTATCAGAAGGTCATAAACGAGATGAAAAACGAGTTTGCCCGCTTCAAACCATCCAAAACTACCTTCCGGGACAAATTCCGCAAAGGAACCGAATCCTCCAACCCCATCGGTATGTGGGTTCAGAAAAAAGACGCATCCTGCTATATTTGTGATCATTTTAAAGATACTTATGAACGATATATGGATACATTTTTCTATCTCTGGAAACAGGATGAGGAATTCCGCAGAAAAGTAAGAGAAGGCAGAGGATTCTGCCTGCATCATTTCGGCGACCTGTGTGAAGCAGCCGACAGTCGGCTGTCCAACTCAGAACGGGAAGAGTTCTATCATATTGCCTTACCGCTGATGGAACACAATATGGAACGTCTGGCAGAAGATGTTGCATGGATGGTAGAAAAGTTCGACTACCGCAACAAAGACGCCGACTGGAAAAATTCCAGGGATGCCATCCAGCGCGGCATGCAGAAGCTCAAAGGCGGCTATCCGGCAGACGGTCCCTATAAGATGAACAAATAAACCGACGGCCCCAACCCGGAAAGATGCTGCCGGGTATGCTGTACCGGCCGTTGTCCGGCAGCGAAGCCGCTGACCTACCAGGTATGCTGCCGAAGACGTGCCCGGAATGCCATCATCTGTATACAATCTGCCGCATGGTCTCCAGGTAATCACAGATTTCCTCGTAGAGCATATCCGGCTGAAAGGATGCGTCCTGAACCCGCTCCGTCATCAGCCCTTTGATTGTAAAATCCAGCATTTTTCGAAGCTTCCTGCCGTCGATTCCTCCCGGCAGATCATCATAGGCAATCTGTGCATCGATGGAAGCACAGGTTTCTTCCAGCGCATTTTTCTTCTCTTCTACCGCCAGGAGCGCCTCATAGGAATCCTCGGACAGGGAACGGTTCAGAAACTGCTGCATATAGGGATATCCCCGCATGGCATGCAGCCTGGCCCGTTCTGTCTGTTTCACTATGATAAACAGGTCCTTTTCCTTTGTATCCACAGTAGACCTAAGTTCCAGCATCATATATTTGACACTGTAGTCATAAATAAACCGATATACTCCCACTTTACTGCCGAAATAATGGAACAGCAGCCCCTTGCTGACGCCAGCTTCCCGGACAATGTCATCCGTGCTGCCGTGCCGGTACCCCTGAGTTGCAAACACCTTCAAAGCGGCATTGATCATTCTGTCCTGTTTTTCTTTCTTCAGATCAAAAAATTTGCTGTTCATAAAATCTGCTCCTGTATGGGCACAGGCCCATTCTGTTTTTCTTCTGAAATCATAAATTTTTAGTTAAATTATGTATATTCCCTTTTCAAATTTCCAAAATAGTATTAATATCTAATTGGTACATTACCATAAAAACCCATTTGAAAGGAGTTTCCTATGTCTAAAAAATTTCGAAAGCTTTTGTTTCTCTCCGCAGCTGTCGCCTCCGCAACCGCTGCCGTCTGTTATTTCGTCCGTAAAAGAGAAATCGAGCAGGACGAGCCGGAAGAAGATGACTACGATGATTTCAGCGATGATGAGGAGAACGATTCCGATCGTTCCCGCAGTTATGTACCACTGAATTCCGACGCCGGGGAAGCCCCCGCTGCAAAGGAAGACTCTGCTGAGAAAAATGTCTCGGAAGAACCTGCCGGGAGCGCTGTAGCTGACACCCCTGCTGCTGAAGCTGCTGCCCCTGAAAAGGAAGCCTCTTCCTTTACCCCCCTTGCAGAGCAGGTAGCCCATGCCGCCGGGAATGCAGAGGAATCTGTGGAAGAATTTTTCGATGAAGAAGATTGCTCCGAGGAAGAGCCCCCCATTCAGGAATCCTGAAAAAGCCGCCGCTTTGCGGCTTTTTTCAGTTCAGCCACACTTCCCTGAGCAATTCTGTTCCTTCTCTGCTCTTCTCCTTAAGACAACCCGCCGAATCCAGGCAGCATGGTGATGCTGTCACTCTCCTCCACCATGCTCTCTGGCAGTCCATATACCCTCCCCCGCCTGGAGGCCGCTCTTCTGACCAGTTCCTGCTTGGACAGCCCGTTTCCCCCTCTTATTCAAACGCCGCTCAAAGTAACTTTCTCTGATGAACTCGTCTAGAGCGTGTTTGAAAATTACCAGCTATTGGTCATTTTAACCATATCAGGATTG
>CAJTXE010000021.1 GCA_910580225.1 uncultured Acetatifactor sp. | reverse complement strand
AGGTATCTCAAGGCAATAGAGAAAAAATTTAATCTTGAAATTCATGTGAATTAGACGGAAAAAATTGTGACTTTTAAGAGTCAGCTTCATCTTAAAATCATTTTATGGCCGGCAATGGAATCTTTCCTTTTGCCGGTGTGCCTGCTGAGCGGCTGCGGCCTGAAGTCTGTGGGGAGCCTGCTCTGGAAATTTTGGAGATGACGGCATGTATCAGGCATTGACTCTGAAACAGCCTGAAAATGTTTATATCCCCAGTGAACTCACGATTTGCTGCGCTATGGAGGAAATGGGGATCAGCCATCATCCCAGACATAAGCCGAATGGAATTACAGGAAAGTTGTATATTTCCGTTATATTCGACTGATTTGATTCCAGCGTGATCGGACAGGCAATGGACACGAATATGAAAGCTCTATTATGCGTACAAACGTTGGAAAACGCCGTTAAGGCAGCTCCGGATATCCGGGGAGTCAGTATTCACAGTGACAGGGGGAGTCAGTATACCGGCCAGATTTACGGAAATGCAGTCTGCAAATATGGTAAAAGGCAAAGTATGAACAGCACAGGTGGGAGATGCCATGATAACGCCTGCTGGGTGAGAATGAAAGCAGGGCTACGGTATGAGCATTATGAGACAGAGAAAATGAGCACAGATAAACTCAAGACCATCATTTGGAGATATATCATCGGCTGCTGGAATAATGAAAGGAGTTGCTCTGCCAATGGAGGGAGTTGGCCGATGGTCAAACGACAGCAATTTTATCATTCCCTACATGTAGCTTGAACAAAATATGCATACAGGATTCCCGCACTGAAAGTTTGTCGGGAATCCCATGCATCTGTGCGGAATGGCCGGAGGAAGGTATCAGGTCTCTGCCTCCTCTTTTTCGGATGCAGCTTTTACCGTGATTCCGTTTACCTGTACATTGCCGTCAAGGGCGATTACCAGGCATTCCCGGCCGTCTATGCTGCGTGTCTCAATCAGGTCTGTGCGGTCGGAATTCACTTTGATGATCACATCAGGGGTCTTGACTTCGAAGCTTTTGGTGTTCATGACATTGTGCATGAGCAGGGAAGTGGTTTCCCCCGCTGTTTCATCATAATGTCGATCAAAATCTGATAGTTTATCGTTAGCGACACCGCTGTCTGCCAGAATGGTTTTTACCTCATTTTTTCCCAAGGCCAGTGGCTCCGGGGATTCTTTGTGTTCTTCTGCCAGTTCGGTAAATTTTTCATGAATGTTTTTCACCAGTTCTATGCCGCAGTCTTCTCCCAGGGTATTTTCAATCAGTGTCTGGAAGGTCTCCTTCTGACTCTCGGCAGACAGGGGAAGGGGACAGCCTAACAGCTGTTCTACAAAGAATTCCTGCAGTTCCTCCGGATTTTTGGAATAATAGAGTACACTGTGGATATCGGAACTTCTGTCGTTGAAAGCGGGGAAGAGAAAACCTTTCTCAGGCAATGCAACCACCCAGTCACGGTTGCGGTTGTGGAAGGTATTTTCCTCTGCATCATAGCTTAAACCTGGTTTGGACAGTTCTACAGGGCAGATACAGGACAGTATGTATTCATAGATTTCATCGGAAGCATCTTCCATATCGACACCGTCAGTGGTCCGGCCAGGTACGTCGTATACATCATGAATGAGGAGGATCAGATAGTTTCCCACATATTCATAATTTTCAATTACTTTATCATAGTATTCGTTGAGCAGGACGTCATCCTTTAATTTGCTTTCTTTTAAACGCATTAAAAATTGATGGGCATTTGGAGGAGTTTCAGGAATTCTCTCATCCGGAAGGATGGCCTGGGGAAGGCTGCTTTCAGTTCCATTTGTCCCGGAATCCGGCGTATCCTGGGGACTTTCATCCGTTTCAATCATGTCGGAAGTTGTTTTCTCCTGAAGAACGGGTCCGTCTGCAGGAGAGGCAGACATGTCCATTCCGGCCATTTCCAGTGCCAGTGGGAATTCCAGAGTCAGCAGATTTTTGCCGGGAGTTCCCGAAAGAACCTTTCGAAGTATTTCAAAGTATTTGAACATTTCTTCTTCGGGAAGTGCCAGGAAGGCCTGTTTCAGCTCGGTTTTTTTATTTTTCTCCCCATCCACGTAACAGCCGCAGATCCGTGTGATGGAGCAGTTTCTGGGTGTAAAGAGTTTCTTGATTTCCGATATATCTTGCTTTGTCATGATCTACCTCGTCTCTTATTTTTGTACCATTTCAGTATATACTAAAATTTATGGATGGGCAAGTGCACAAATGGGTTGTGGTGGGAGAATTCTTGTGTTACTATTATTCAGGACGGTTATAATAACAGGAGATGTCTGAGGGCATGGTCTGTTTGGCGGACAGGCGCCGGAAGAAAGGCAGGAGAGAGTATGGACAAAGAGAAAGGCAGAGGCCGCGGGAAAGGGTTTATTGCGGAATTTAAGAAGTTTATTACCAGGGGGAATGTGCTGGATATGGCAGTGGGGGTGATTGTAGGCGGTGCGTTCACTTCGATTGTGACGTCCCTGAATCAGGATATCCTCACGCCCATTCTGGGAATTTTCGGAGGTACTGATTTCAGCTATCTGACGGTGACACTGGGAAACGGCGAAAATGCACCTGTACTGAATTACGGTAATTTTATAACGGCGATCATCAACTTTTTGATTACGGCACTGGTTATTTTCTGCCTGATTAAAGGGATAAATGCCATTGGAGAGAAGGTAAAGAAGAAGGAAGCGCCGACTGCGGCTCCTGCCACGAAGAAGTGTCCCTACTGCCGCAGTGAAGTGGCCATAGAAGCCACCAGATGCCCTCACTGCACTTCTTATCTGGAGGAGGCTGCAGACAGCTCTGTGCAGGCTTGAGACAGGGTCTGGAGCGGCTAGTGGAGCCGCATTGCACCCTCTGAAAATGAGGGCAGGGAAAGGCGTGTGAATGCATGCAGAGGGTAGAGGATTTCGAACAGGAGCGGAAAGAGATATGATGCGGAAAATAAGAGTAAAAGGGCAGTGTTTTCTGGCAGTGGTGATATTTACAGCTTTTTTGACGGGCTGTGGCGGGGAGGGGGAGCGTACGCAGGGAGCCATGCAGCTGATTCGGGATCTGGATTACAGGGGGGCTTTAGAGCAGCTGGATTTGGCGGAAGAGAATGGAGAGAATATCAGACTGGTTAACAGGGCGCGGGGGATTGCCTGTATGGGGCTTACCGATTATGGGCAGGCTGCGGCTTTTTTTGAGGAAGCCATTGCCGGGAGCAGCGGTATGGTGCAGAATCTTGATTTTGATCTGAACTATTATCTGGCAGCTGCTTATACGAAAAATGGACGTTATAATGAGGCAGAAAGCATCTATGATGCCATACTGGCGCTGCGGCCAAATGAGGAGGATGCTTATTTTCTGCGGGGAAATGTGAGACTGGTGCTGGGGAATGATAAGGGAGCAAAGACTGATTTTGATAAGGTCATATCCATGGATGCCCATAATTATGACAGGTTGATAGAGATCTACGAAGTTCTTGATTATTACGATTACAGAGAGGATGGACAGGCTTATCTGCGGGCAGCGCTGGAGTCCGGGGACAAGGAGATGGACAAGTATGCCAGCGGGCGGATTTATTATTATCTGGGTGAGTACCAGAATGCCTATCTGGATCTGGAGGAGGCCAGAGAGAGCGGCGGTGTGGAGAGCTATCTGTATCTGGGAAGGGCCTATGAGGCCACGGGAGACTACAATTATGCCGTCAATGTCTACAACAGCTATCTGGAAAATAATCAGGGAAATGCAGAGATGTACAATCAGCTAGGGCTCTGCGAGATGGCCAGGGGAGAGTATCAAAAGGCACTGGAGGCATTCCAGACCGGGATGCTGCTGGAAAATACTACCATGATGCAGACGCTTGCTTTTAATGAAATTGTGGCCTATGAGAAGCTGGGAGAGTACAGGCAGGCTTATATCCTGATGGGAAACTATCTGAATAACTATCCGGATGACCAGCAGGCAAGAAGAGAGTACGAATTTCTTTCAACCAGGTAGAATATATTGACACCCCAAAAAGCACCGGAGATTATCCGGTGCTTTTTGGGAGTTGTCGGTTGCCAGAAGCAATTAAGCTACAACGGTAACGTTGGTAGCACGAATCTTGCTGCTGTTCTGAGGATCACATTCGGTGTCAAAAGTAACCTTCTGGCCTTCTTCCAGAGATTTGAACCCGTCAGCATTAATGGCAGAAAAATGTACGAATACCTCTTCTCCCGTAGCATCGTTGGTGATGAAACCATAACCCTTCTGTGCATTAAACCATTTTACTGTACCGTTATTCATTTTGGTACCTCCTTTATATAATTTGTAAGGTTAATAGAATTCTAAACAGCGGGCAAAAAAATACACATTTTTGTAAACCAACATTAAAAGCAACTGTGACTTACAAAAACATGTGAGTTCAATGACTTTCATTTAGAATACGGTAGCAGTATACACTACCCTATGAGATATGTCAACCTATTTTTGAAAATTTATGCATATCATTTATGAAAAAGGGAAAACTTGGTAGTAACAGGAAGAAAAAGGAGGTAATTTAGGATGTTATTGGGTGTAATGTGGATGATGACGGCACTGGTGGTGGGATTTATGGTGGGCAGGATTTCCATGTACGGTCTGTGGGACAATGATGAAAGCGCAGAGGAAGCTGAGAACGATATTGTGCCAACAGAGAGAAGAAAGAAGAAGTGGTTACGGAGAGGGCATTTTCAGGAAGATCAGCGGCAGTTTTGGGCAGTGGGCAGTCCCGTATCCGGAGAGGTGATGGGGTTCGAGGAGGGGGAACGGGCTTCCGTGGTAATTTATCCGGATTCGGACAGATTGTATGCACCTGCCAACGGGAAGATCACCAGACTGCTTCCTATGGGCAATTCCATCTGTTTTACCACAGAATTCGGCACGGAGCTTTTTATCCAGGCCGGAAAAGCCCAGGATGAATTGCAGTCCTGCTATTACAGACCCAGGGTAGTGAGAAATGAGGTGGTGGAGAAAGGGAAACTGCTTCTGGAATTTGACCGGACAGGATTGGAGGAGGAAGGAATCTCAGCCGAGGTGTCCGTGCGTGTGGAGCAGTCCTTTTACGGCGGAGAAGTTCGGCTGACAGCCGGGGATCAGGTTGCTGCCGGTGATGATATCCTACACATTTTGGAACCGTCGGGACAGACTGCTGTGACGGCAGGATAGTATATCCATGTGGGTTTCTGCATTTTGGGCTTGACAAATACCCCGTGGGGGTATATTCTTTAAGAGAGGATATACCCCCACGGGGTATTTTCGTGTAAAATTTGTTTTTACCAGTTAAAGTGCAATCAACAGGAGATTCTTACGAAATATGGAAAGGATAGAAAACGGATGGAAGGAAATAATACAGAGAACAAACAGGATGTTAATTTGGTTTCGGAGCAGCTCTGTCATTGTCATCAAAAAGCAACACCCCGGCGGAAGGAGGAGCTTAAGATTCTGAAGAACCGTTTAAACCGGATCGTGGGGCAGCTCAATGGCATTGGGAAAATGTTGGATGAGAACCGTTACTGCGGGGACATTCTCATGCAGACAGCTGCCGCAGAGAGTGCATTGCAGTCCTTTGCATATCTGATTCTGCAGGAGCACATGGAGACCTGCGTGGTGGAGGAAATTGGGAAAGGAAACCTGAAAGTGATAGAAGAAACCGTGGAACTGGTAAAGAAATTAAAATGAAACCAGAGTAAGGTTTTTGGTAAAAAGTAGAAGGGATGCTATATAATATGAAGAAACGCTATCATATATCGGGAATGACTTGCTCCGCATGTTCCTCCCATGTGGAAAAAGCAGTGTGCAAATTACAGGGAATGGAGACGGCTTCTGTGAATCTTCTGACGGAAACCATGGAAGTCACTTATGAGGAAGAGGTTCTGGATTCGGATAAAATTGTAGCTGCTGTGGAGAAGGCAGGATATGGGGCAGAGTTGCTGAACTTGGGCTCTGCAGAACAATCAGATACCACACAGCATAGACGGAACACGCCTGGATCCGAAAGGGGAGTGACAGGCAGGCCCGGGGAGGTTTCAGGACGCGGCAGTGTGGAGCGCAGAGGCAGGGAGGAAGCCAGGGCCATGAAGTGGAGGCTGAGTATTTCTGTAGCGTTTTTGCTGCCATTGATGTATGTGGCCATGTATCATATGTATAATGAATGGTTTGGTATTCCGATTCCGGGTTTTGTACACCGATATCTCCATGGCAGCGAGAATGCTGTGACTTTTGCCATGACCCAGCTATTGCTGCTTCTGCCCATTGTATACATGAACCGGAAATTTTTTGCCGTGGGATTCAGAACCCTTGGGCATTTTAACCCCAATATGGACAGTCTCATCGCACTGGGGGCTTCTGCGGCCATTGTCTACGGAATCTTTGCCATGTACCGTATCAGTTATGGACTGGGGCATGGAGAGACGGCAGTGGTGGAGCAGTATTCTCATGACCTGTACTTTGAGTCCGCCGGAATGATTCTGACTTTGATTACAGTGGGGAAATACCTGGAGAGCCGTTCGAAGGGTAAAACCAGCGAAGCCATCACGAAATTAATGGATTTGTCGCCGAAGACAGCCATTCTTCTGGAGGCGGACGGACGGGAGGTGGAGATTCCCACGGAGGAGCTGTGTCCGGGGGATATTTTCCTGGTAAAGCCGGGGAGTCTGATTCCTGCAGACGGTACCGTAGTGGACGGGGCTTCCAGTGTGGACGAGGCCGCCATTACAGGGGAAAGTGTACCCGTGGAAAAAGGGCAGGGAGATAAGGTTGTGTCAGCCACGGTAAATAAGGCGGGATTTTTGAAATGCAGGGCGGACAGAGTGGGAGAGGATACGACGCTGTCACAAATTATCCGTCTGGTGGAGGAGGCCAGTGCCAGTAAAGCCCCCATTGCCCAGCTGGCAGATAAGGTGGCAGGTGTATTCGTTCCAGTGGTCATTGCGGTTGCGCTGGTGACGCTGATTGTCTGGCTGCTGGCGGGGGCCGGGGCGGAATTTGCCATATCAAGTGCCATTTCCGTCCTGGTGATCTCCTGTCCCTGTGCGCTGGGACTGGCTACACCGGTAGCGATTATGGTGGGCACTGGTGTGGGAGCCGGCCACGGTATACTGATCAAATCCGGTGAAGCGCTGCAGCAGGCCATGGAGATAGACACAGTGGTCCTGGATAAGACAGGGACGATTACTGCCGGAAAACTGAAATGCATGGAAGTGAATGTCTATGTACCGGATATGTCAGTGGATACTTTTGTGCAGATTGCGGCGGCTCTGGAGAAGAAAAGTGAGCATCCTCTGGCGGAGGCAGTGGTGGAGCATGCTGTTTCCCTGAAGCTGAATCTGCCTGAAGTACGGGATTTTCGGGCCGTGTTCGGCCGGGGGGTGGAAGGTGTGCTGGCAGAGGACATCCGGCCGCATCTCTTTGTACCGGAGACAGAGGGAGCGGTGTCTGTTGCAAAGCTTTCTCCAATGGCAGGAAAACAGGACGAAGACAATGCGGAAACAGGTTCTCTGTCCGGGAGCGGAAGAGAAAGCGGTTTAGAAACCGATGCCGGGATAAAATCTGACAGCACGAAGACCTGGGGGGAGAGCGGAAAGGGAAGTGCAGAGGTTACTTACAGGCAGCCGGAATCGGTGTTTGGCCGCAGGGATGCAGGGGCTAAGGCAGGTACGCAATATTATGTGGGCAATCAGGCCTACCTGGAAGAAAAAGGGATCAGCCTTGACCCTGTTGCGGAACAGGGAATTGCTGCTTTGGCAGATGGGGGGATGACGCCTCTGCTGATGGCGCAGGAGGGCCGCTTCCTGGGCACCATCGGTGTGGCAGATGAGATAAAAGGCACCTCCAGGGAAGCTGTCCGGAAGTTCCGGGAGATGGGTATCCATGTGGTGATGCTCACAGGGGACAACAGAAGGACCGCAGAGGCGGTGAGAAGGCAGCTGGACATAGAGGAGGTGGTGGCGGAGGTACTGCCTCAGGATAAAGAGAAGAAAATCAGCGGGCTGAAGGCGGCAGGGCATAAGGTGGCTATGATCGGTGACGGAATCAACGATGCACCGGCTCTGGCTGGTGCAGATGTGGGGCTTGCCATCGGGGCGGGTACGGATGTAGCCATGGAGAGTGCGGACATTATTCTGATGAAGAGCGACCTTCGGGATGCAGTGACGGCAGTGCGCCTGAGCAGGGCAGTTATCCGGAATATTAAACAAAATCTGTTTTGGGCGTTTTTTTATAATGTAATAGGTATTCCCTTGGCGGCCGGAGTGTGGTATCCTATATTTGGAATCCGCTTAAATCCCATGTTTGGTGCTGCGGCCATGAGTTTGAGCAGTGTCTTTGTAGTAGGCAATGCGCTGCGGCTAAAAGGGTTTAAGAGCGGTTTCCGGTCTCGGCGGAATAAGGCGGAAGACAGGAAGGATGTCAGTATGACACCGGGGCAGTCTGTTCCGGCCAGGGAACCGGAGACGGATTATGGTGAGATCAGCAATGGCAGAGCAGGGACTTCTGCGGAAAGGAAGAAAACTATGACGAAGATTATGATGATTGATGGAATGATGTGTGGACATTGTACCGGCAGGGTACAGAAGGCGCTGGAGGCTGTGGAAGGTGTAACCGGTGTCACCATGAGTCTGGAGGAGAAAAGCGCGGCGGTGGAGATGGAGCAGGAGATAGAGGATGCGGTATTGACCGCAGCGGTTACGGAAGCAGGTTACGAGGTAAAGGAAATCGCCGTAAAGTGACGGCTGTAGTAAAGACAGAGAGGAACCAATGAAAAGCAGATTATATTACATCTTATTTTTCAGTTATTTTGCCATGGTGGCATTTATCCTGTATATCAACGGTGTGTTTACCGGAAATATTACGTCCTTTGGCAATCTGATGATCAATGGAGTGTTTTTGGGTATCATCGGAGTATTGTTCATTATTTCCATCGCCAGTTTTCTGCGTCTGAATCGTCTGACCGATGAGCTGGAAGACGCAGCGAAAGATTTACAGGCCGGATATAAGGAAGCCGGCGGCAAGAATGTCTGGGACTCATTGCAGGATCAGAAGAATTTCTTTGATGAAAAAAATCTGAAAGAGGCTTTTGCGAAGTTTCGCATGCGGGTAAAAACCAAAAACCCCTGCGATATTGAAGATTATATCAATGAGGAACTGTTGGAGAAAGTGGGAAGCAATTACTTCAATTCCGGTATCTCAGGTACCATGACAGGTCTGGGTATTCTGGGTACCTTTATCGGGTTGTCACTGGGACTGGGATCCTTCAACGGAGATGATATCTATACCATATCGGATAATGTGGGGCCGCTGCTGTCGGGCATGAAGGTGGCGTTCCATACCTCGGTATACGGTATTATATTTTCTCTCATATTTAATTTCGTATACCGCAGTATTATGGCGGATGCCTATGAGAAGCTGGATTATTTTCTGTCTGCTTTTCGCCAGTGTGCCATGCCGCCGAAAGCAGGCAGCAGTGACGAAAATATGGCTGCCATGCTGGTGTATCAGGCAAATCTTGCAAGCTATATGAAGCAGATTCTGGAGCTGGCAAAGGGAGAGGCCCAGGATCAGACGAAAAGTCTGGAAAATCTGTCCCGGGCCTTTGTGCAGCAACTGCAGTCTGCCATGAATACGGAATTCAAGGAGCTGGGTGTCACTCTCAAACTGGCAGCACAGTCCCAATCATCGAATGCGGAGAGCAGTAAGGTGCTTCTGGAGGCAGCCAATGCATTGGTGGAATCCAACCGCAATATGCAGGAAACCATAAGCCATATGATGGAGCGTCAGGAAATGTTTGCCGAGGCGTTGGAAAAGCAGAAACAGGGTCTGACTGCGGCCTGTGAAGAGATCAGCCGTGATGTGAGCACCCAGCTTCATACCTTTGAGCAAATGAGGGACATTTATGAGAACAAGAACTAGAAGAAGAAACAGGGAAGCTTTTGGGGAACACAGCTACTGGCAGTCCTACTCCGATATGATGGCGGCGCTGCTGCTGATCTTTGTTTTGATCATTGCCATCACCCTGGCTATTTATAAACAGAAGACGTTGGATCTGGAACAGTCTCAGAACAGTCTGGGAGTGGCCAGACAGGAACTGGAAGCGGCGAAAAAGGATCTGGAAGATGCCAGGGCCGATCTGGAGGAGTATCGGGCTGCCATTGAACAGTCCAACAAGGAATTGGAGGATTCTCTGGCAGAGCTGCAGCAGGCTTATGCCAATGCTGCTCTCACTCAGGATGAATTGAACAAGGCGTATCTGGAGATCGAGAATGCCAGAAACGAGTTAACAACCACCAGACAGGAGCTGGAGAATATCGTTGGGATTCGGACAGATATCATTGGGGCGCTGCAGTCTGCCTTCAACAACTCCACCATGAGCGTGGATGCCCAGACCGGCTCCATCACCTTTTCCTCGGATGTACTTTTTCCCTATGGCAGCGCGGCTCTCTCCGCAGCCAGCCAGAGTACTTTGAAGGAGATTATCCCCATGTATCTGGATGTGCTTCTGCAGGACAGTTTCCGAGACTATATTGCAGAGATCATCATTGAGGGGCACACAGATACTGACGGCAGCTATGAGATGAATATGGAGCTCTCCCACGGAAGAGCGTATTCGGTGGCAAAATTCTGCATGGATCCCCGGAACGGGCTGGCGGAGGATAAGATCGAACAGCTCAGAGGGCTTCTTACCGTGAATGGACGTTCCTACAGCAATCCTATCTATGAAAAGGATGCTGCCGGAAATGCTACCCAGGACATTGATATGGCGGCATCACGGAGGGTGGAGATCAAATTCCGCCTGAAGGAGGATGAGATGATTGAGAAGATTGCTGAGGTGCTGCGGCAGTAAACGCCGGGTGTCAAAGACAAACTGTGAACAGTTTCAGTTTATTATCTTTGATAAAAAGTTTATACAAATTTTATTGCTTTCTCCGAAAGAAGTGTTATATTTATTATAGAACAGACAAAGGAACCGCATAGAAATGTGCGGTTCCAGTTCTTACAGAAAACACAAGGAGGTATCCCATGAACATACAGAAATTTACACAGAAGTCCATGCAGGCTGTGGAAGGCAGTGAGAAGCTGGCCTATGAATACGGCAACCAGGAGATCGAGCAGGAGCATCTTCTCTACAGCCTGCTTACCGTGGAGGACAGTCTGATTCTGAGATTAATCGAAAAGATGGAGATTCAGAAGGAACATTTCGTGCAGCGTGCAGAGCAGGCTCTGGCCAAACGCACCAAGGTTCAGGGAGGGAAGGTCTATGTGGGACCGGATTTGAACAAGGTTCTAATCAGCGCCGAGGACGAGGCGAAACAGCTGGGGGATGAGTATGTATCCGTTGAACATCTGTTCCTTGCCATGGTGAAGAATCCCAACCGGGAAATTGCACAGATTTGGAAGGAGTACGGCATTACCAGAGAGCGGTTTCTGCAGGCCCTGTCCACGGTGCGGGGCAACCAGCGGGTTACCAGTGACAATCCGGAAGCCACCTATGATACCCTGGAGAAGTATGGTCAGGAGCTGGTGGAGAAGGCCAGGAACCAGAAGCTGGATCCGGTCATCGGCAGAGACACGGAGATCCGCAATGTGATCCGGATTCTCTCCCGGAAGACCAAGAACAATCCCGTGCTCATCGGTGAACCCGGCGTGGGCAAGACTGCGGTGGTAGAGGGGCTGGCCCAGCGGATTGTCAGGGGAGATGTGCCTCAGGGATTAAAGGATAAGAAGATCTTCGCTCTGGATATGGGAGCCCTGGTGGCGGGGGCGAAATACCGGGGAGAATTTGAGGAACGTCTCAAAGCCGTGCTGGAGGATGTGAAGAGCAGTGACGGTCAGATCATTCTCTTCATTGATGAGCTGCATACCATAGTGGGGGCCGGCAAGACCGACGGGGCTCTGGATGCAGGCAATATGCTGAAACCCATGCTGGCCAGGGGAGAGCTTCACTGTATCGGTGCTACTACCCTGGACGAGTATCGGCAGTATATCGAGAAGGATGCGGCGCTGGAGAGAAGGTTTCAGCCGGTGATGGTGGAGGAGCCCACGGTGGAAGACACCATTTCCATTCTGCGGGGTATTAAGGAGCGCTATGAGGTCTATCACGGCGTGAAGATCATGGACAATGCCCTGGTCAGTGCAGCTGTGCTTTCCAACCGGTATATTTCGGATCGTTTTCTGCCGGACAAGGCCATAGACCTGGTGGATGAAGCCTGTGCCCTGATCAAGACTGAGCTGGACAGCATGCCCACGGAACTGGATGAACTGCAGCGCAGGATCATGCAGATGGAGATCGAGGAGGCGGCCCTGAAGAAGGAGGACGACAAGCTGAGTCAGGAGCGTCTTGCCAATCTGCAGAAGGAACTGGCCGAGGAGAAGGAATGCTTTGCCTCCAGGAAAGCCCAATGGGACAACGAGAAAGCTTCCGTAGATAAATTGTCGAAATTACGAGAACAGATTGATGGAGTGAACAGTGAGATTCAGGTGGCCCAGATGGAGGGAAATCTGGAGAAAGCGGCGGAATTAAGCTATGGTACCCTGCCTGCTCTGAAAAAGCAGCTGGAGCAGGCAGAGCAGAGCGGAGCCACAGACCTGTCTCTGGTCCACGAGAAGGTATCCGATGAGGAGATTGCCAGGATCATTTCCCGCTGGACAGGAATTCCGGTGGCTAAACTGACGGAAAGCGAGAGGAACAAGACCCTGCACCTGGACCAGGAGCTCCACAGGAGAGTCATCGGCCAGGATGAGGGAGTCACCAA
Organism: uncultured Acetatifactor sp.; assembly: GCA_910580225.1. Taxonomy (GTDB): domain Bacteria; phylum Bacillota; class Clostridia; order Lachnospirales; family Lachnospiraceae; genus Acetatifactor. The sequence continues at coordinate 63,613 of CAJTXE010000021.1, read as the reverse complement.
GGTGACGGAGGCCATTATCCGTTCCAAGGCAGGGATCAAGGATCCTACCAAGCCCATCGGCTCATTCCTGTTTCTGGGGCCCACCGGTGTGGGCAAGACAGAGCTGGCAAAGTCTCTGGCTGCCTCGCTTTTTGATGACGAGAACAATATGGTCCGCATTGATATGAGCGAATATATGGAGAAATACTCCGTGTCCAGGCTCATCGGGGCGCCTCCCGGATATGTGGGCTATGAAGAAGGTGGCCAGCTGACAGAAGCGGTCAGGAGAAAACCTTACAGTGTGGTATTGTTTGACGAGATCGAGAAGGCCCATCCGGATGTGTTTAATGTATTGCTGCAGGTGCTGGATGACGGACGGATCACAGATTCCCAGGGCAGGACGGTAGATTTCAAGAATACCATATTGATTATGACCTCCAATATCGGCGCAGGCTATCTGCTGGAAGGCATCCGGTCGGACGGACAAATCGCAGCCGAGGCAGAGGAGCTGGTGATGAATGACCTTCGAAATCATTTTCGTCCGGAATTCCTGAACCGACTGGACGAGACGATCCTGTTTAAACCGCTTACCAGAGACAATATCGGCGGTATTGTGGATTTGATCATTGCCGATCTGAACAGAAGGCTTTCGGACAGGGATCTGAGTCTGGAGCTGACGGAAGCAGCCGAGGCATTTATTGTGGAAAATGCCTATGATCCGGTTTACGGAGCCCGTCCGCTGAAGCGTTTTATTCAGAAGCATGTGGAGACGCTGACTGCAAGGCTGATCCTTTCCGACGGAGTATCCTCAGGAGACACGGTGCGGATTGATGCCGCGGGGGGGACGCTGACGGCTTCGGTGAAGTCCTGATCTCCTGGGAGGCATCATAACTTTCTAAGAATTTATTAAGAAATACACAAAAATATCGCCATGGATTCCTAAGATTTCTTCTATATAATAACGAATATGAGATATCGTGAGGGGACGTAATTTTTATTTCGGCCGAACGTCTGAAATATTACGGTAGATCGAAAAACGGAAATGGTGTCTGTCAGGATGAAAGGCCGGGACCGGAATACAGGGGAGATAATAGGATGGAAATAAAAACAAGTACAAAGCGGAAAGCAAAAATGATGCTTTTTGGTTTCGAAGTGGCGGTTATTTTGATTATGCTGTTTATTTTATATCTGGTGATGAATGAAGCCAACGAAGGTCCCAGGATGGTGGAGCTGGATCCGGAAGTATTGGAGATCCATGAGGAGATCCGGCAGATGAAGGAGGAGGGCGGAACCATGCGGGGCTTTCGCAATATTGCCCTCTTTGGTCTGGATGCGGAGACAGACAGCCAGCTTTTTAAAAGCAGCCACAGCGACAGCATTATGATTGCCAGTGTCAATCTGGATACCGGGGAGATCCGGCTGGTCAGTGTGTATCGGGATACATATCTGAACCTGTGCAATGAGGAAGATGGCGAACACTGGGCGTATTGGAAAGCCAATCAGGCATACTTTAACGGAGGTGCGGAGCAGGCAGTCAGAATGCTGAACCTGAACCTGGATATGGATATCACGGATTTTGTAGCTGTGGGGTATAAGGGACTGCGGGGCGTCATCGACGGATTGGGCGGCATTTATATTGATGTGGATGAGACAGAACTGCAGCATATCAATAATTATCAGATCGGGATATCCGCAGTACTGAAGTGTGAGTATACACCTGTGAAGGAGACCGGGTATCAGCTGCTGGACGGTCTTCAGGCCACTGCATACTGTCGGATTCGTTATGGCGGCGGAAATGACTACAAGAGGACAGCCAGACAGCGGGAAGTATTGAAGGCGATAGAAGAAAAGGCGAAGGACACAGATCTGATGACGCTGACACAGGTGTTCAACGATTGTATCAGCGATATCTATACCAGCCTGGATTCCGGTGACGTGCTGGAACTTCTGGCAGATATGGGGAGATACAGCATCGTGGAGGAAGCGGGATTTCCTCAGGAAGAGGTGCGTACCACAGGCAATATCGGTGCAAAAGGAAGCTGTGTCATTCCTGTGGATCTGGAATCCAACGTGGTGTGGCTGCATCAGTTTCTGTTCGGGGATGAGGATTATACAGTTACGGACAATGTGAAAAATTGCGGAGTGCAGATCAAAGAGGATACCTCCCGGTATCTGAAACAATGACAGGCAAGGTCTTGCGTGGCAGTGTTGTAACAGAGAAGGAAGCAGGAGTTCGGAAACAGTTTCGGAAGAAAGGAAGATCGGAAGGAGGTGGAATTATGCTGCCGAAAGATCCGGCTATGCTGTTGAGTTTTGTCAATATGAAGCTGCGGGATTTCTACGGGAACCTGGAAGTGCTCTGTGACGAGCTGGATGTGAACAGACAGGATATCGCAGAGAAACTGGCGGAGATTGGATACCATTATGATAAAGAAAGGAATCAGTTTGTATAGAGAGGTGAAGAGCGGTTTTATAACGGGATCTGCATGAAAAACGGACGGATTTCTTACAAATTTGAAGCAGAAGCGCGAAAAGTATCAGAATACATATTGTAATTTTACCTTATATTTGGTATGATTTAGCAGATAGGACAATTTATCGGCTATATATCAGTATAATTTGGAGGAGCTAACAATGGCAAAGAAACGTAACATTATTGTAGGACAGTCCGGTGGTCCCACTGCCGTAATCAATTCCAGCCTGGCAGGCGTATACAAGACTGCCAAAGAGAGAGGCTTTCATAAGGTATATGGAATGCTTCACGGCATTCAGGGATTTCTGGATGAGCAGTATGTGGATCTGGCAACTCAGATTCATTCCGATATGGACATTGAACTGCTGAAGAGGACACCCTCTGCATTTCTGGGTTCCTGCCGCTACAAGCTGCCGGAGATTCATGAGAATTCCGAGATTTATGAGAAGATTTTCCAGATCCTGGACAAGCTGCAGATTGAAGCCTTTATTTATATCGGCGGAAACGATTCCATGGATACCATCAAGAAACTGTCCGACTATGCGATTATCAAGGGACATACACAGAAATTCCTGGGCGTGCCCAAAACCATTGACAATGACCTGGCCCTGACGGACCATACGCCTGGATTCGGCAGTGCTGCAAAGTATATCGCGGCTTCTACCAAGGAGATCATCCGCGATGCGCTTGGGCTGACCTACAATGACAAGGAGGCCATCACTATCCTGGAGGTCATGGGACGGAATGCAGGATGGCTGACAGGCGCAACTGCCCTTGCCAGGACAGAGGAGTGTGAAGGGCCTGATCTGATTTATCTTCCGGAGGTTGTTTTCGATATCGACAAGTTCCTGAAGCATGCCACCGAGTTGCTGAAGAAGAAAGAGTCTGTGGTGATTGCGGTTTCTGAGGGTATTAAGCTGGCTGATGGCAGATATGTTAGTGAGCTGTCCGGCGGTGCAGATTACGTGGATGCATTCGGACATAAGCAGCTCCAGGGAACTGCGGCTTATCTGGCTAATTTCCTGCGGGCAGAGACCGGCTGCAAGACCCGAAGCATTGAGTTTTCCACCTTGCAGAGAAGTGCTTCTCACATGGCTTCTCGTGTGGACGTAGACGAAGCCTTCATGGTAGGCGGCGCAGCGGTAAAGGCTGCGGATGAGGGAGACAGCGGCAAGATGGTGGTTATCGACCGTGTTGCAGATGATCCTTACATGAGTGCTGCGGGCATTTATGATGTGCACAGAATTGCCAACAACGAGAAACTGGTTCCCCGTTCCTGGATGAACAAGGAAGGCAACTATGTGACCGATGAATTCATCAACTATGTGGAGCCTCTGATCCTGGGCGATTACCAGCCGTTTATGGTGAATGGTCTGCCTCAGCATCTGGTTCTGAAGAAGAAATAAAATTCGTGTTATCGTGATAAAATAGACGGACTGCCGTTTTCTGTGGTGTAAATCAGGAATGGCAGTCCGTATTTATTGTCTGTTTTTCGAACCCCTTGTCTGACGGCCTTTCATCTTGCAGCCAGGGAGAAAGATCAGGATTCCCATGCATGACGCAGTGACCGGATGCATGGAAATTGACGATGTCTGGTACAATCTTACAGAGCATTCTCCGGTTTTCTTGCTGCAAAGGCAAGCTCCCTTTCCAGACAGTCGGGAATGGCAGTGTTGCTGTTGCGTAATTTCTGTTTCAGGATCTCAAGCTTGTGTACGCGCTGCCCTGTAAGGATTCTCTGGCGGCCCAAAAGTTCGGAGAACATGGGATTCTGCTCCAGTGTGGCATCCATGGAAGCGGGAAAAGGGCAATAGGTAAACAGAATCTTCCGCGCTACTTTATTCAGTCTGGCCGAGCCGCTTCCCTCGTAGAGAATCCAGGTAATATAATCTCGTACAAACATTTCACGGAAGCTGTTTTTGGCCCTTGTGAGGCTGTTCTGCAGCTTTTCCTTTGCATCCTTGCTCAATTCACTGTTCTTTTTGTAGAACTGTATGTAATCAAAGTATTCGCTGGTAAGGGAAGGCTCTGTCACGTCATTCCAGCGACCGCTTTGGATACGTTTGCACATTTCCCAACGGAATTCGCCGGTCATGCGCACCATGGCAGTGTCCAGATCTTCCATGTAAAACACAGGGAGAACCATGCGGCTGGGGCTGTTTCGCTTCCGGCCCTCGATTTCCTGCCACAGAGAGCCCCGGATCCCCGCATTGGGCAGGAGAATAATATCCGGCAGGTATTCCACATGAATGGCTTCCCGGTTCATGGCCTGTGAGGACTCATAATCAATTGTCTCCCGATGGAAGGCGGAGAAATCGATACCCTTGAGCATACTCAGGGCACCGCTGATTCTATCAGGAGTGATAAAGCAGGCGTTCAGATCCTTCAGCACATTTTCTGACGTAAACAGGGGACAATAGGCGGCGATCCGCCCAAAGGTAACTTTATTGGCACTGGGGAAGAGATTCTGGAGCTCGTAGCGGACCTTTTCCAGCGAATTGTTTTCCAGGGCTGCAAGTTCGGCGGCAGAGAGGTTTCCCTTTCTTTTCTGCTGATGGATAAAGTCGTCAAAATCCTCATCCAGTTCACTGCGGCTGGGATTTTTCTCTCCATTGTAGATGGCCATCAGCCAGTCATAAAAGGTGTAGACTCCCGCCTGTCCAGGTGTATTCATATAGCAGGCCAGCCGGTAGAGAACAACACAGTTGTCGGCCCCGGCAAGCTTCTCATCCACATATCCGAAATAGAGGAACATACGGACAGGTAAAGGCAGGTCAGGAACGGAAAGAGAGCGTTCAAATACCTCTGAATAAAGGACATAGAATTCATCTGTCAGAGTCCTGCGCAGGCGGCTGCAGATATCGTCTGTGGAGTTTTTATCACCCATGGCTCTGAACTGGACTACATGTTCCCGGAAAGATACCTCTTTTTCCTTGTCCAGTCCGGCAAAATCCAAAATGGTTTCCAGGGAGCCGTCCAACAGCCGGAGGATATCCGAATCAGAGCCGTCCGTTGTACCCTGTGTCATGTCCGGGTGGGCCAGTACTTCCGCCTTTTTCCGGAAGGCCGTCACGCGGGAGAGGGCCTGAGATTCTTCAGGGAGGTCATATTGCTCGGGCAGGCGCAGTATCTGCTCAATGCTCTCATAAAGTCCGCCGGAGTCCTGTCCTGCCTGACAGAGACGGTAGTAGAGTTTCGTCAGGGTATCGAACATATCGTCCCCTGTGGGACTAAAATAGCAGTTCAGTATCGTGGAACGATATTGGGACTGTGCATCCAGTACCCGGTATGTCTTGAAAAGATCCAGGGAACCCTTTCTGAGCACGCCCAGGGACAGGCCTGGCTCCTGCAGCAGGATGTCGGAATGATCCCCCCCATACACACGCTGCAGTGAAAAGTAATATTTGTTCAGCCATTCATCCGGGGTCTCCTCAAGACAGGCCTGAATCTCATCCACTTCTGCCGGAAGGCGGGACTGTATATGATACTGACTGCACAGACCCGCATATAGATCGCAGTCAGCCCGCAGCTTCCGGTAGAGACCAGCGCTGTTTACCTCAGACAGGGAGCTTTGTTCCATCATGGCATTGAACTGCCGGAACAGAGACAGGATAAACAGTTTGGCAATGCTGGGGCGCTTCTGCAGCAGATTATCCAAGGCATCCATGCTGGTGAGCGGGTAGGGCATGAGAGTGGTGTCCTCCAATGCAGTGTAGCCGAGATAATGGATTTCCGAGCAGATTTCGCAGATACCGGCCACATCGCCGATTCCGATTTGATAGGAACCTCCGGGGCAGTCAACTTTCACACGTCCCTGGGTAATCAGATACAATGTTGTCATAGGCTGTTCGCAGTTGCAGATTGTTTTTGATTTTTGAATGTTAATTCCCGCCATATGTATTCTTCCTTCCGACCAGGGCTAGTTTCCAGGGCATCCTTTTTACAAAAAAATGCCGATTACGGTGATTGGGCCCCTGTTATCTTCGGAATATTATACCATAAAAAAGGAAAAAAAGAAAAGGTCATTTTCCGGGCTTACATGGGAAAAGAATAAAAAAGGGCTCCCGCAGAAAAAAACGGATGTGAAAACCAGGAGTTCTGCGGGAGATTCTGATTTTGAGGGACACAGGTTAACCCTGCACCTTCGCGCCTTCCTCATAGGTAAAGCCCCGCAGGGCCAGTTCCTTGGCCCGGTGGCAGGCGCAGAGCCGTCCGTCCGGCATTTCGGCCAGAGCCGGGGCCTCGGTCCTGCACTTGTCCGTGCAGTAATGGCACCGTTCGTGGAAGTAACAGCCACTGGGCGGGTTTGCGGGATTGGGGATTTCGCCTTTCAGGGGAATCCGCTCCATGCGGATGGCGGGGTCCGCCACAGGTACCGCGGAGAGCAGGGCTTCCGTATAGGGATGCATGGGTTTTTCAAACAGATCCTCCGCCGGGGCGAATTCCACCATGCGGCCCAGGTACATTACGCCTACTTTGTCAGAAATGTGCTCCACCACGGACAGGTCATGGCTGATAAACAGATAGGTCAGCTTCAGCTCCTTCTGCAGGTCCCGGAGCAGATTGATGACCTGGGCCTGGATGGATACGTCAAGGGCGGACACGGCCTCGTCGCAGACGATGATCTGGGGTTCAATCACCAGGGCCCTTGCAATGCCGATACGCTGGCGCTGTCCGCCGGAGAAAGCGTGGGGATAGCGCATCAGGTACATGGGATTTAAGCCCACCTTCTCCGCCATGGCCTTTGCCTTCTGGTCCATCTCCGCTTTGGGCATCTTGGGATAATTTGCCTTCAGAGGCTCCTTGATGATGTCAAGGACAGTCATCCTGGGGTCCAGGGAGGAGTAGGGATCCTGGAAAATCATCTGGATTTCCTTTCGGATTTCCTTCATTTTGTTTTTATCCGCCTTCAGGAAGTCCAGTACTTCGCCGGCTTTGGTGCGATAGAAGACCTCCCCCTCGGAAGCGTCGTAGGCCCGGACGATACAGCGTCCCAAAGTGGTCTTGCCGCAGCCGGATTCCCCCACGATGCCGATGGTCTCCCCGGGCTTTACATTGAAGCTCACATCCGTTACTGCCTTTACCGTAATGCCTTTGGATGTGAAGCGCTTGTGCAGTCCTTTGACTTCCATGATATTTTCATTTTTCATTTCCTGCCGTCCTCCTTGTTCCCGGGGATAGACTTCACCGTATCTTTTTGCCTGGCCGCAGTGGCTGCCGCATCCTTTTCCGGGGTGGAGGCGCTTTTTCCTGCCAGGGAGGCTTCCACCCTTGCCCGCTGTTCCCTGCAGGCCTCATGAGGGCAGTTAAAGCAGGCAATCTTGTGTCCCGGCGCGATTTCCACCAGTTCCGGCTCCGCCCTGTTGCAGAGGCCTTCCACGCGGACGTCGCAGCGGTCATAGAAGCCGCAGGCCTTAGGCAGGTTCATGGCCAGGGGAACCGTGCCCTCAATGGAAAAGAGCCGTTCCTCCTTCTTGGAACCGATTTTGTGAACGGAACCGATGAGCCCCCTGGTGTAGGGATGCTGCGGGTTTGCGTAGATTTCCGACGCATCCGCGCTCTCCACGATTTTCCCCAGGTACATGACCGCCACCCGATCGCACATTTTGGCTACCACTCCCAGGTCATGGGTGATGAACAGGATTGCCATGTTGAAATCCTTCTGCAGTTCCTTCATCAGCTCCAGAATCTGGGCCTGAATGGTAACGTCCAGGGCCGTGGTAGGCTCGTCGGCAATGAGCATCTTGGGATTGCATACCAGGGCCATGGCGATCAGGGCGCGCTGCAGCATGCCGCCGGAAAATTCATGGGGATACTGGTTGTAGCGTTTTTCCACATTGGCAATGCCCACCTTGCGCATGACCTCCATGGAGATTTCCTTTGATTTTTTCTTGTCCTTGGTGATATGGAGCCTGGTGGCTTCGTTAATCTGGTTGCCGATGGTATACATGGGGGAGAAGGCCACCATGGGCTCCTGGAAAATCATGGAGATTTCCTTGCCCCGGATGGAACGGATTTCCCTGCCTTTCTGGTCCAGGGAGAGAAGGTCCACTCTGCCCAGGCCTTCCGAGTCGAACAGAATCTGCCCGCTGGGTTTGCACTTTTTATCATTGATGCCCAGGATGGCCTTGCAGGTCAGGGATTTGCCGCAGCCGGATTCGCCTACCAGTCCCAGGGTTTCGCCTTTTTTCATCTCAAAATTGACGCCCCGGACTGCTGTGAGAAGTCCTTCCGCCATATGAATGTCCACATGGAGGTCCTTGACTTCAAGAATATTTTCTTCGTTCATCGTTTTCTCCATTTCCGCGCCGTTGTATGTCCCGAAGGGGCTGTCAGGGGTGCTGTTCCAGCCTGTCAGGCGCCCGGAATACCCTGCATTGCATGGGCTGCCGAGGGAGGGAACAGTCCTGTCTTAGACGCCCGGTTACGGGTCTGCGGAAAAACAGCGCTTTACTTATAGGGGTCCGCAGCGTCGCGGATACCGTCGCCCAGGAAGTTAAAGGCCAGAACCGCGATGGTCACGAAAATAATGGGAATCAGTTTGTGGGGATTGCTTGCAACGTCGGTGACGGAGCTTGCCTCCTGGAGCAGTACCCCCCAGCTTGTGGCAGGTGACTTAATGCCCAGTCCCAGATAGGACATGGAGGTCTCGCCCACAATGGAGCCGGGAATTCCCAGGGTGATGGACACAATGAGATAACTCATGAAGCCCGGAACCAGATGCTTCCAGATAATTTTCCAGGTGGACACGCCGGAAAGCCTGGCTGCCATGACATAATCTTCATTTTTCAGGGACAGGAACTTGCCCCGCACGATACGGGCCATTCCGGTCCAGTTGATAAAGGACAGAATGATGGTTATGTAAAAGTACATCTTCACGGTGGAGATTCCCGGAGGAATCGCAGCGGAGAGCGCCATCCAGAGGGGAATCTGGGGAACGGCCCCGATGACCTCGATGATTCTCTGAATGACAATGTCCAGGGCGCCGCCGAAGTATCCTGACACGGAACCGATGGTAACGCCCAGGAAGAAACTGATAACGGCACTGGCAAAGGGGATGGTCAGGGAGATCCGGCTTCCCAGAAGTACCCGGGAGAAGATATCCCGGCCCAGGGAGTCCGTGCCGAAGAGCATGACCTTGGCGCCGCTGCCGCCGTTGCTGCCCTCATCCACGCCGAAGAGGTGGATGTCGCAGGGAATCAGTCCCAGAATCTTATATTCCGAACCGTGTACGAAAAACCGTATTTTATAATACTCTGAAGTGTCCTCCGTGATGGTCACGGAAAAATCCTTCCGGTCAATGGTTTTCTCCAGTTTATACACATGGGGACCGATGAACTCACCTTCGTGGACCCAGTGGATTTTGGATGGGGCGCTGTCCTTGTACAGGGCGTCAAACTCATCCAGGGAGTAGGGCGCCAGGAAATCCGCAAACAATGCGCCCAGGTATAAAAGCAGGAGAATCAGCATGGACAGTTTGGCAAGCTTATGCTTTTTCAGCTTTCTGCCCATTAGGGTCCATTGGGAAGCAAGATAATAATCTTCATTGCTTTTTGTTTTCTTTTTCCACATTATCTGCCACCTCCTGAGTAACGGATTCTGGGATCCAGGAATGCCAGTGCGATGTCGGAGAACAGGATACCAATCACCACCAGGACAGCCTGAACCATAACAATTGCCCCGGCCAGGTACATATCCTGGGCCTGGAGGGCTTTAAAGAGCACCGGTCCCTGAATCTGCATGTTCAGCACCATGGCGGTTACCGTGGAGCCGGAGAACAGACTGGAGAGCACGCCGCCCAGTCCGGAGACGGTGGGGTTGATGGCTGCGCGGAAGCAGTATTTCATAATGATGGTACGCTCCGGCACGCCCTTGGCCCTGGCGGTGAGGGTGTACTGCATTGCCACTTCGTCCAGCATCTGTGCCCGCACGGAACGGATGATGCCGCAGGTGCCGCTGGTGCCGATTACCAGGATGGGAATGATCATTCTCTTTAAAAATTCACCGAAGTTGTACAGATGGATGCCGTTTTGGAGCATTTCCTGGGAAAACAGGCCCACATTTGCGTTTCCGGTCCATTTGTAGGACAGGTACATCAGCACAATGGCCAGAATGAAGTTGGGTATGGCCGCCCCCAGGAAACCGATGATGGAGGAGATATAGTCCCCCACGGAGTACTGATGGGTGGAGGCATAGACTGCGATGGGCAGGGATACCGCATACTGGAAAATCATAATGATGGCCGTAACCAGAATGGTGAGTCCCAGTCTGTCGTCCACCACGTCCCATACGTCCCGACCATAGGCGAAGGAGTATTTCCAGTTGTGATGGGAGCCGTATAATCTGTAATAGGTGGAGTCGGTGGGAGTCCAGATGATATCCTTGATCCATTTGATATACTGCTCATGGACAGGCAGGTCAAGGCCGTAATCCGCGCGCAGCTGTGCCGCGTAGTCCGCGTCCACGAATTCCCCCTCCGTTGCAAGGGCTGCAATATGGGCGGAAACATAATCCCCGGGAGGGAGCTGAATAACGAAGAAGACCAGAACCGAAATCAAAAGTAATGTGGGAATAAACATCAGAAGACGTTTCACGATATATTGAACCAGGTCTTTTTTGAAGAAGTCACCCACAGCCTGTATCAGGGGTTTCTTCGGGGCGCCTTCGTGCATGCTTTTCTCTTTGTAAGCATTTTCTTCCATTGGAAAAATCCCTTTCTTAAAAATCCCTTTTTTAAAAAATCCGGAGGCATGGGAACCGGGTTCCCCGCCTCCGGAAGTTGTCGCATCATCGTCTTTTATTCAGTTTTGAACAGGGTCCAGTAGTGGATAATGTTCTGGTACTGATACAGGTCATCCGATACCAGGAGGTCCGGATAGTTGTGGATCTTGGAACTCACCAGGCTGTATGCGCCGGCTGCCTTCAGGTAAGCGATGGTCCAGAGATTTTCCTTGTGGACATTGTAGATGTCCAGGGTATACTGATCTCTTTCCGCGGAATCGGGAGTGGATTTCCACTTCTCGTAAATCTCTATCAGTTTAGCCATATCGCCTTCGGGAGCTACGCCCTGCTGGCCGCCCGTTCCGTAATAGGTGCCGTACTCGCCGTACCACTCCGCGGACTGTGCGATGGGAACAAAGGGCTGTACCCTGGATTTCAGGGAAACGCCGCCGATAGCGGTGTGAGGTCCCAGTACCGCATACCAGTCATTGTTGTCGATTTCCGTGTCAAATGCGGATACTTCGATGTCCTTGGTTGCGCACTTGATGCCTGCCTTGTTGTAGTACTGCTCGAAAACAGGGAATGCGGCGTCAGCGCCGGAATCCGTATAAGTATAGAGGGTCAGCACGAAGTCCGTGCCGTCTGCAAAATCGTAGAAGCCGTCTGCGCCCATAACCAGGCCGCACTCTTCCAGAAGCGCCTTGGCGCCGTCCACGTCATATTCCGTCCACTTGGTCTCCCATTCCGGGTCATAGCCGAAGTTTCCCTCCTGGGGAGCGCACTGGCCGGGCTCCAGGAAGCCTTCTGTCAGGAGGCCGGAAACCTGTTCGCGGTCCACGCAGATGGAGATGGCCTGACGGAATTTGGGATTCTTGAACAATTCCGCGTAGTTCTCTTCCTTGCAGGTGTAGTTGAAGGTGATCAGGTAGGAACCCCAGTTTGTACTGGCAAGCTCCCGAAGCTGTGCCTGATCGCCCAGGTCAGCCAGAAGGGAAGCGATGTCCTGCATGGCCACTTCGATGATATCCAGTTCCCCGGAACGGAACATCAGCTGATCCTGTCCCTCCTCAGAGGTTGCGTTGAAGTGGATTTCGTCACAGTAGGGAAGCTGATTTCCTTGTGCATCCACCTTCCAGAAATAAGGGTTGCGTTCCAGAATGCACAGCTGGGCATCCCTGGAGTTGTTGCCTTCCTTTGTGGTCAGCACATAGGAGTTCAGGTTGGGAATGCCGTCCTCGTTCCACCAGTAGTAGGCAATGGCCTTGCCCAGGTCACCCACGGTTGCGGCATCGATGCCCTTTGCCTGGGCGTTGAGAAGCACCTGCTCGTCGGATAATCCGGTCTTCTCCCAGTACTGGTTCTCCACATACACGGAATCCGGAATCATGTCAAGGAGATAATGGGAGGGCGCCCAACACCACTTGAAGTCGCCGTTTTCGATAAAGTCAGCGGGGAATTTGGGATTTACAAAGGTCCAGGTCACGGTGTAATCGTCAACCTTTTCCAGAGTGGCCCATGCTTCCGCGTCGTCCACGGTTTCCATCAGGGCAGGCCAGGATTTCTTGGTGTCATAGTCGGTAAGGTGGCACATGTAATACCAGAAGGTAATGTCGTCCGCGTTGAAGTCTTCGCCGTCGGACCATTTCATGCCTTCTCTGAGCTTGAAGGTCCAGACCGTGTAATCGTCATTGTGCTCGAAGCTTTTGATGACATTGGCATAATAGGTGCCGTCGGAATTGTAGTGGATGATGCTCTCCAGTACGGGCCTGGACAGTCCCCAGCTGCCGCCTGCGCCCAGAAGATTGATAACGCCGCCGTAGGTGCCGATTTCCAGGGGATTGCCGCCTGCGTCAACCTGTTCCACATACACATCCTCCGCTGTGGGGATTCTCTCCTCCAGTGCGGGAAGGGAGCCTGCCTGAACCAGATCGGCAAGCATGGGCGCCTCGCTGAAAGCAGTCACGTCAGCAGGGGGGGCATCTTCCGGTGTGGATTCTTCCTGAGAAGATTCTTCCTGGGAGGATTCCTCCTGGGTGGATTCTTCCGCAGAGGACTCCTGTGTGCTTTCCTGAGATTCGGCGGGCGAGCTGCTCTGGCCGTCGTTTGTGTCGCCGCATGCTGCCAGAGACAGGGTCATTGTGCCTGCCAGAAGCAGTGCAATGAGTCTTTTTTTCATAAAATATCCTCCTTCTTCTATTTGAGTACGCCGACTGGGTCAGCGCTTTCTATTAGTCAGTATAACAATAACAGGCTAAATCCGGCTACGCATCTATTGCTTTTTTTGTATACATATTGCAAATTTTGCTTTTTTGTTATATAATTTATTTGTGATTTGCACAATATATACAAAAACAAAGTATAGTATTTGTGCATTACATACAAAAATGCTTCTGTTTTATGCAATGAAATCACTTAAAAAGCGCCGTCAAAAGCAAGACAGGCAAGATGGCTCCCCGGCGGAGGGGATTCCGGCTGCGGGGCGGCGGGGAGGTATGTGATATGATGATTGACAATTCCGTAATATATGAAGAGAAATATCTGATCGAGATTAACAGGCAGGGGGCGCCTTTTTTCTATTTCTTTGACTGGGATGAGCGTTCCTATACGATTAATATGGAGTTTCAGCATTTCCATCAGTTTTATGAGCTGTGCATTTTCCTGGACGAGCACGCGGGCCATCTGATCAACGGGGCATGGCATGACCTGCGCTGCTGTGATATCGTTGCCATCCGTCCCTCCCTGCTGCACAAGACTGCCTATCCGGAAGGGGCGCCCAACAAGCGGCTTATTATCAATTTTGCCATCCCCGCCCTGCCCGCCGGCCTGGAGTCTTATATGAAGACGATCTACAGCATTTTCCAGGGAGAGGTTCCCATCTACCGCTTTGAGGGGCGCATCAAAAAGATGATCTTCGAGAAGCTGAATGATATTTATTATCTCTCCCAGGCTCCCAACGAATTGTCCAATCTGGCCATTCATCACAAGTTCACGGAATTTTTAAGCCTGATCTATCTGCACCGGGACAAGAATGTGTACACGGATCAGGTGGATTTTGACAATATCACCAATAAAATATACAGCATCACGGCCTGTATTCACAACCGCTATACGGAGGATCTTTCTCTGGCATCCCTGTCCAGGGAATTCTACGTCAGCAGCTATTATCTGTCCCATCAGTTCAAGCGGATCACCGGATTCACCCTGACGGACTACATCTCCATGACCAGAGTGCGCAATGCCCAGACCCTTCTGCTGTCCACGGACGCGCCCATTACGGATATCGCCCTTCAGAGCGGTTTCAAGAGCTTCTCCCAGTTCAACCGGGCCTTCAATAAATTTCTGCAGATGTCTCCTTCCAGGTTCCGGCAGGAGGGCGGCAAGTAGGGGACGGGAGGCAGGGGTTGCGTTTTTTGCCCTTTTCCCAGGGACACCTTGGCGTAAAACAGGGATAAATGACTATGGCTTCATGCAAAATGGACAAAATAGGGGAAACAATACACAAAATGTTGTACAATGAAGAAGGAAACAGAATGCAATAATGACAAAAAATGCAATGTAGCAGGATAAAAAAACAAGAGATGCGTGGAAATAAGGGCTGACCTTTGGTAAGATTGATTCAATGGCAGCAGGATGGAGGTTGGAGCGGCTTATGGAAAAGAATTTAATCTTATTTACGGACAGCGGAGATACGATTATTGACGAGGGCACCCAGATTTTTGACGAGAGAGGAATCGTTACCAGAGCAGAGTTTATCCCGGGAGCGGGGGAGGTGCTTCGGCAGCTGAAGGAGGAGGGCTACCGCATCGCGTTGGTGGCGGACGGTGAGTGGGAGTCCTTTCAGAATGTGTACAGGGAGAATGGTCTGGGATATTGCTTTGAGGAGTGGATTGTGTCTGAGGTGGTGGGAGAGCAGAAGCCTGCCAGGTCCATGTTTGACACGGCCATGGAGGCGATGAAGCTGACGGAAGCTGATAAACCCTTTATCGTGATGATCGGCAACAATCTGAAGAAGGATGTGGCCGGGGCCAACCGTTACGGGATTACCTCCGTATGGCTGGACTGGTCACCCAGGTATTTTCACAGTGTGGAGGAGCCGGACTGGCAGCCGGATTATATTGTGAAGACCCCGGAGGAGCTGAAGCGCCTGATCGGAAAACTGGAGGAGAAATGCAGGGAAAAGAGGGAGCTTCTCCGGCGGGTGAATGGCAAAATCCACAAGATGGTGGAGGCCTTTACCGGGATTCTGTATGAGACGGACGATATTTTTCTGAAAAATATGGAGAGCAACAATCTGGCCGGAGACGATATCGCCAGGTACCGGTACTGGGAGTGGACCCAGGGGGTGGGGCTGTTCGGCCTGTGGAAGCTTTTCTGTTATGAGAAGAAGGACAGTTATCTGGATACGCTGAAGAAATATTATGACAGGCAGATTGCCATTGGATTTCCGGCTTTAAACGTGAATACCGCAGCGCCCTATCTGACCATGTCTTTTCTGGCGGAGTACACCGGGGAGGAGAAGTATTTAAAGCCCTGTATCGCGGCGGCGGAGGAGATTATGGAAAGCTTTCCCCGGACAAAGGAAGGCGGGTTTCAGCATAAGACTTCGGACAGCGTCAACGAGGAGGAGCTGTGGGACGATACGCTGTATATGACGGTGCTGTTTCTGGCCAATATGGGGCGGATTCTGAAGAATGAGAAAATGAAGGCGGAGGCGGAGTATCAGTTTCTGCTTCATGATAAGTATCTCTCCGACAGGACTACGGGTTTGTGGTATCATGGTTGGAGCTTCCGGGAGAAGAATCATTTTGCGGGAGCCTTCTGGGGGCGGGGAAACTGTTGGATTACCATGGCCATTCCGGAATTTCTGGCCATCCAGGACTGCAGTGAGCCGGTCCGAAGGATGCTGACCAATACGCTGCGGGCGCAGATTGAGAGTCTGCAGAAATACCAGGAGCCAAACGGTATGTGGCATACTCTGGTGGACGACGGGGATTCCTATGTGGAGGCAAGCGCCACCTGCGGATTTGCCTACGGTATCCTGAAGGCGGTAAAAGACGGCCTGGCGGACAGAAGTTGTCTGGAAACCGCAGTAAAGGCGGCGGCGCCCATTCTGGATTACATATCCCGGGAGGGGGTGGTGAACCAGGTTTCTTACGGAACCCCCATGGGGCGGACTTCCCGGGATTTTTATAAGGAAATCCAGTTAAAGCCCATGCCCTATGGCCAGGCCCTGGCCATTCTGTTTCTGATGGAGTACAGGACGGTGCTGTAAGGACAGGCAGGCTGTGCCATGTCAGAGTCTGTGCTATTTCACAGAGGGAAATGCAGGCAGGTTGTCAGGCGGAATCGAAACATGTGGGTATGCCGGAGGCGGGAGGGTATTTCCCGGTTTTCCAGGAAAAGGGACGGGCGGAAGGGCAAAGGATTTCAACGCAGGGAGGTAGCGCATGAAGCTTGGAAGGCAGTGGGACGAGCGGCTGAAGATATGGGATGAGGCCTTTGAGCGGAATCTGTACAGGAAACTGGGGGAGGCGGAGCTTTCCGGTTTTACCACCATGGAACATTTGTCCCTGGAGCAGGCGGCTGTCCGGGAGTTTCAGCCGTTTCCAGTGGGAAGGGAATGGGGGAAGAAATGGGAGTACGGGTGGTTTCGGACCTGTGTGACCATGCCGGAGGAGGCGGCAGGGAAGCGTATCCTGGTGCATCTGGGACCGGGACCGGAGATGCTTGTCTATGTGAACGGTCAGGAAGCGGGTTCCATTGACAGCAAACATGGAGCGGTGGAGCTGACGACCCGGGCCGAACCCGGAGCGCGTTTTGAAATCTATGGGGAATGCTATGCAGGGCATGGCGTCAGGCAGGAGGGAGCAGGGATCTGGCAGAGGGGAGAGGAGCCGGTGCCGGAACCAGGGTGCTGCCAGTGCCGGGTGAAAAGCAGCCATTTCGGGATTTTTCAGGGGGAGATTTTCGGGGCCTACGCGGATTATCACACGTTGTATGAGCTGTGGAAGGCTCTGCCGGACAGTGGGCTGCGGAGCATGAAAATCGGTGAGGCGCTGCAGCGGTTTACCTGTATCGTGGATTTCGAGGCGGAGGAGCCAAGGCGCAGCCGGAGCATCAGAGAGGGGCGGGAACTGCTTCGGCCCCTTCTGGAAAAGCGGAACGGGGATACCATGCCGGAATTCACGGTGTTCGGACAGTCCCATCTGGACCTGGCCTGGCTCTGGCCCCTGGAGGAGACAAAGCGGAAGGCGGCCAGAACCTATTCCAATCAGCTGGCGCTGATGAAAAGCTATCCCGATTACAAATTTCTGCTCTGTTCCCCCACCATTCTGGAATATCTGAAGGAGTATTACCCGGGGCTTTTCCGGCGGGTGCGGGCGGGTGTCCGGGCAGGGCAGTTTATACCGGAGGGTGCGGTATATGTGGAGAGCGATACCAATCTGTCGGGGGGCGAGAGTCTGGTCCGGCAGTTCGTTCTGGGCAAGCGTTGGTTTCAGGAGAATTTCGGCGTTGACAGCCGTGTGGCCTGGCTGCCGGACACCTTCGGCTTTTCCGGTGCGCTGCCCCAGATTATGAAGGGCTGCAGGGTTCCTTATTTTGCCACCCAGAAGCTGCTGCGCTGTGACCCGGAATGTGAGCAGTTTCCCTATAATGTGTTCTGGTGGGAGGGAATCGACGGGACCAGGATTCTGTCCCATATTTATAAGAAGAACAATGCGGTATTCAGTTCCGGCGCCCTGCGGGAGCGTTGGGAAAAGGACAGGAATCAGAAGCAGGGAATCGACACTTTCCTGTTCCCCTTTGGGTATGGGGACGGGGGCGGCGGTCCCACGGAGCTGATGGTGGAGACGGCGGCGCGCTGCCTGGATCTGGAGGGCGCCCCCAGGTGCACCATGGAGGGTCCGGCGGAATTTTTTGACAGACTGGATGGGGCTTCCGTGAGAAATGTTTATTACGGAGAGCTGTATCTGGCTTGGCACAGGGGAACCTATACTTCCCAGGCAGGCATCAAGAGAGGTGTCCGCAGGGCGGAGTATGCCTTGCGGGAGGCGGAGTACCTGGCCGGGCTGCTGCGGCTTTCGGGGGGTTGGAAGGAGGAAGCAGCTTGTCTGGAGAGAGCAGTTTGCTCGGAGGAAGGGGTACTTGAGAAAATAAAGGCCTTGTGGGAACTGCTCTTGGTTCAGGAGTTTCACGATATTCTGCCGGGAACCTCCATCCGGCGGGTAAATCAGGAGGCGGAGGAAGCACTGGAGCAGGTGGAGCGGGAGAGCCGGGAGCTTGGGGAAGCTTTGCTCGGCAGGTTGGCCGGGGGAAGCGCCCTGTTCAATTCCCTGAGTTGGGAGAGAGGCTTGGGAGAGCTGCGGCTTCCGGCCTGCGGTTATGTCAGGCTTGGGGAGGACGAGGGCGTCAGGTTCTTTCGGAGCCGGGAGGAAGACCCGGGGAAAGGGCCTGAAGAGGAAAGGCATGATGGGACAGAGAACCGGGAACTTTCCGGAGAAATAGACAGCATTTCCTTTGAAAATGAATTTTATTCCATACATATGGATTCCCGGGGACGGATAACCAGTTTGGTGTCCCGGCCGGAGGGATATGAATATGCGGCGGAGCCTTTGAACCAGTGGAAGCTCTATCGTGATGTAAATGTGGACTATGATGCCTGGGAACTGGGGCGGATGTATGAGCAGGCAACCGAGGCGCTTTCGGGCAGCGCTGTCCTTCGGAGGGAACTGCACAGTGACGGCAGTGTGACGGCTGTTGTGGAGCTGCAGGAGGAATATTTTACCGCAAAGCAGAGAATCCGGTTTCGGAAGGACAGTCCCCGGATTGATTTCGAGACGGTAATTGACTGGAGGGAACGGCACAGGATTCTGAAGGCGGATTTTCCCACCACGGTTTACACAAAGGAGGTGCTTCAGGAAATCCAGTTCGGTTATATCCGGAGGCCCACCCATAAGTCCAGGCAGTATGAGCAGGATCTGTATGAGACCTGCCATCACAAGTACGCCGTGCTGACGGACGGGGAGAACGGTTTTGCCCTTTTGAATGACTGTAAATACGGTTTGTCTGCGGAGGACAGCAGGCTTTCCCTGACGCTGCTGCGTGCGCCTGTGATGCCGGACAGCACCGCGGACCAAAAGGTGCAGCGCTTTACCTATTCCATCCTGCCCTTTTCCGGGCCTTTTGTGAACAGCAGGGTGACGGAGGAAGCTTATGAGTGCAATGTGCAGGTGACGGCTGCGGGCCTGGAGAACAGGAGGCCGGAAGAGATGGGAAGCATTTCCGGAAGGGCATTTCCGGAGGCGGTCTCTTTCTTTCATCTGGAGGGCGGTCATGTCATTCTGGAAACCTGCAAGCCTGCCTTTGACAGGAGGGACGGGGTGGTGCTCCGGCTCTATGAGGCAAAGGGCTGTGCCGGGGAAACGACGCTTTTTGTTCCGCATCAGGTGAAGCGGGTCTTTGCCTGTAATCTGTTGGAGGAGGCAGGGGAGGAATTGGCGCTGAGCGACGGGAAACTGCGGCTGCGGTTCCGCTCTTTTGAAATCAGGACACTGCTGCTTGTGGTTTCGGATGGAAGCAGGGACTAAAGGGGCAGGTTTGGCAGGAGACCATCGTACACGGTTGCATTCCTTTCCGGGTAAGCAGTGCTGATTGGGAAAGAATTTATGCAACGGTGTACCGGGGAGAAGGAAAAGTAGGAATGCCCGGAGGGGCACAGGGGTGTGAAGCGATGTATGATATCGGAATTGATGTGGGAGGGACCGGCATTACCGCCGGACTGGTGGATGAAAAGTGCAGGCTTGTGGCAGGAAAAAGCATTGCCACGGACAGAAATATGACAACCGGGGCCCTGGCGGAGCTTTTGATGAGGCTCATCAGGGAGCTTATGGCGGAGAACGGGGTAACCGCTTCCGGCATACAGACCATTGGGGTGGGGGTACCGGGGACGGCCAATGCGGAGACAGGGCGGATAGAGTATGCCAACAATCTGCCCTGCTGTCAGGGAGATTTCAGGGGACTTCTGCAGGGACAGACTTCCAAAAAGGTGTATTTTGAGAACGATGCCAACGCGGCGGCCTGGGGGGAATATCTTGTTCTTGACAAAAAGCCCCAATCCTTTCTCATGGTGACGCTTGGAACCGGAGTAGGGGGAGGCATTATTCAGGACGGCAGAATCCTGCGGGGCGTCAATTATGCGGCAGGGGAACTTGGGCATATGACCATCCGTTATAACGGGATTTCCTGCAGCTGCGGCAGGCGGGGGTGCCTGGAGGCTTACGCTTCCGCAGAAGCCCTGATTGCCCGTGCAAAGAGGGCCATGGAAAAACAGAAGAAGAGCCTGCTCTGGGCGCTGTGCAATGAAAATCAGGGAAATATGAACGCGAAGCTTGTGTTTGACGCCTACAGACAGGGAGATGAGACGGCGCAGAAGGTGATCGGGAAGTATGCGGAGTACTTAAGCGAAGGCCTTGCCAATATCATCAATATCCTGCAGCCGGAGGTGCTCTGCATCGGAGGCGGTATCAGCAGGTCCGGGGACATTCTGCTTCCCCTGCTTCGGGAGCGGGTGCGGGAGAAGATTTATTCCAGGGATTCCGCCCGGAATACGGAACTGACGGCGGCAAAACTGGATAACGACGCGGGAATTATCGGCGCGGCAAAGCTGCGGCTTATGCTTTCGTGACAGAACAGAGAGCAAAAGATAAAGTTGCGAGGCACAGAAGAGTGTGCCGAAGGAACTTTATCCAATTGCCGAAGGCAATTTGAGCCGTCGCGCAGCGACTAAACAGACCCGAAAGTCCCATGCCCGGGAGGATTTGCAGATGCGTATTTTGCAGCTGAAAATACTCCCCTTATATGGGCAAGGGCAATGGATAACGGAACAGAAAGCAAAAGATAAAGTTGCGGGGCACAGAAGAGTGTGCCGACGGAACTTTATCCAATTGCCGAAGGCAATTTGAGCCGTCGCGCAGCGACTAAACAGACCCGAAAGTCCCATGCCCGGGAGGATTTGCAGATGCGTATTTTGCAGCTGAAAATACTCCCCTTATATGGGCAAAGGCAATGGATAACGGAACAGAAAGCAAAAGATAAAGTTGCGAGGCACACGAGAGAAACTTTCATGAGAGAACTTACGAATGAAAGTTTCTCTCAAGAAGAGTGTGCCGAAGGAACTTTATACTTTAGAGCCGTCGCGCAGCGACTAAATTAGGAGGAACTGCTATGGAGAAGCATTATCGGAAAATGATTCTGGACACCCAGGACAGGGTAGTGAAATCCCTGCAGATTCAGATTCTGGACCAGGAGAGTCCAAGATATGGGGGCTTTGCGGACCCCACAGGAATCGTCCAGGCAAAGTTTGCGATTTACCGGATTGCAGGGATGATTGCGGCCTACTGCAATGAGGATACCTGCTTTTACCGGGACGGGAGAGTACTGGAAAGGATTATGACAGGACTGGACTATGTGGCCAGGGTGCAGCACGAGAGCGGATTATTTGACTACATTACCTGCAATTTCTTTTCCGCGCCGGATACGGCCTTCTGCGTGAAGAAGCTGCTGCCCGTGTACCAGTATCTGCGGGACAGGAGAGAGGGAAAGGCTGGAGCAGAGCTTACCGCCGAGGAATGCGGTATCCTGGAGAAGGTGGAGTCCATTGTGGCTTTAGGCGCCAGGGGCCTTCTGCAGGGGGGCTTTCATACGCCGAATCATCGTTGGGCCATTGCTTCCGTGCTTATGAGCTGCAGCAGGCTGTTTGACTGTAAGGAAATGGAGACAGCGGCTTTTACCTATTTGAATGAGGGCATTGACTGCAATGAGGACGGGGAATTCGCGGAGAAGTCGGCGGGAAATTACAACAGGATTAACAATGATGCCATGATTCTGCTGTCGGAGGCCACCGGGGACCCTTCCTATGAGCAGAATGCCATTCGGAATCTTTGGATGATGCTGACCTACTGGGAGCCGGACGACAGCGTTTTCACGGCAAATTCCACCCGTTTTGACAAGGACAGACTTATTTTTCCCAAGGATTATTACATGGAATACCTGAAAATGGGAATGAAATATGAGATTCCGGAATTTCTGCAGATGTGCAATACCATTTTTGAGATTGTGGACAGGCGGCAGATTACCTCTCCGGATTTTCTGATCTGGTTTATGCTTCATCCGGAATATCGGAAACTGGAGTTTGAGGGCAGCTACCAACGCCCTGATTTTGAGAGTTTTTATCAGGAATCCGGCATTGCCAGAGGGCAGCAGGGCCGCTTTACCTATACGGTGATGAAGGGGAAATCCAATTTTCTCTATCTGCACAATGGCAGCATGAAGCTTGAGATGAAGGTGGCCGGAAGCTTCTGTGAACATCGTGCTTTCAAGGGACAGCAGATGGAGAGAATATCCAGGGGGACGTATCATTTGCGCCAGACCATGGGTGGGTGGTACTATCTGCCCTTTACGGAAAAGCCCGCTACCAGTGACTGGTGGAAAATGGACAATGCTTCCCGGGAGAAAAAGCTTGGCCCGGACATGCAGATTGATGTGTGGGTGAAGGAGGTGGAGGACGGGCTTGACGTGCGGGTGAAAACCTCCGGCGTGGAGGGCGCTCCCTGGAGAATTGAGCTTGCCTTCTCCGGCGTGGATTTTCTCACCAATGATTATGTGGACTTGCCGCTGACAGGAAGCGAGGTCATTGTGGTAAAACAGGGCCATACGCAGATCGGCAACGGGAAAGACGCTTTGACGGTGGGTCCCTGCTTTGGAGAGCACCACTTTACCGAGGGCAAGGAGGACAGTGAGGAAAAGACGCCCGGCGCGGCCACGCTGTATCTCACCGCATATACCCCTTTTGACAGGGAGATACAGATTCGGGATAAGGTAAGCGTTTACTGTTGAAGGAACCAGGGGCCTGGAAGGCGTCTTTGAGCCGTCCCGGGAATTTTCAGAGCCAATCCGGAGGAATCCGGGAAATGAAGAACGTATGTTTGCATTGGCCGGAAGACCGGGGCTGATTCCAGGGTAACGGAGAGCGGGAACAGGAAGAAGGAAGCAAAAAGGCCTGCTGAAGCGGCGGGAAGGGGAGAGAACAAAATGCAGTATATTACATTTGACCAGGGGAAGGCATATGACCTGATATTGCTTGGCAGAGTGGCCATTGATTTCAATCCGGTGGACTTGAACCGTCCCCTGGAGGAAAGCGCGAATTTCAATAAATACCTGGGAGGCTCCCCCGCCAACATCGCGGTGGGAATGGCCCGTCTGGGGAAAAGGGTGGGTTTTATCGGAAAGGTGTCCGATGACCAGTTCGGAGACTATGTGACCCATTATTTTCAGAAAGAGGGCATTGATACCAGTCATATCACAAGGTGCAGGAACGGGGAGAACCTGGGTCTCACATTCACGGAAATCATCAGTCCCCAGGAGAGCCGGATTTTGATGTACCGGGATGGGGTGGCAGATCTGATGTTGGAGCCGGAGGATGTGGAGGAGGCGTATATCAGAAAGGCAAAGGCGCTTCTTATCTCCGGCACGGCGCTTGCGGCCAGTCCTTCCAGGGAGGCGGCGCTGAAAGCGGTGATACTGGCCAGGAAAAACGGCATACCGGTGATATTTGATATTGACTACAGGGCCTATACCTGGAAAAGCCAGGATGAGATTTCCGTCTATTATTCCCTTGTAGCCGGACAGAGCGATATCATTCTGGGTTCCAGAGAGGAATTTGATCTCACGGAGCGCATGCTGGGGCTTGACGGGGAGGACAGCGGGAGCGCCAGGTACTGGCAGGGCTGCGGCTGCAAAATTGTTGTGATCAAACACGGCAAGGAGGGTTCCGCGGCCTATACCTGCGACGGCAGACAGTATACGGTAAAGCCCTTTCCCACCAACGCCCTGAAGGGATTTGGCGGCGGGGACGGTTACGCATCTTCCTTTCTCCGGGCATTGATAGACGGCTGCAGCGTTCCGGAAGCTTTGGAATACGGCTCCGCCTCGGCTTCCATGCTGATTTCCGCCCACAGCTGTTCCGCAGCCATGCCCACTCTGGAGGAGGTGGAACGCTTTATCCGGGAGGAAAAGGAAAAATACGGGGAAATGGTGGTGCGGGGCAGGTAGTGGAGAAGGCAGTTTCCATACTGGATTGAATACAGATAGGGAACGGATAGGAGCAGATATGTACGAGAAACCGGAATTTAATGAAAAAGGAGAAAAAATTCTCTGCGAAGAGAAGGGAAAAAACGCTCATATGCTGATGGATGTGAGTGTCCGGAGGCTGAAGGCAGGAGAGAAAGTCAGAATCATGGAGCAGGAGAAGGAGACGGCCATTCTGCTGCTTGCAGGGAAGGTGCTGTTGGCCTTTCAGGGCAGAAGAGAGGAAGGGGAAAGACGCAGTGTCTTTCAGGATAAGCCCTATTGCCTGCACTGCGGATGCAGAAGAGAGATGATTGTCACGGCTTTGGAGGACAGCAGAGTGCTGATTCAGCAGACTACAAATCCGAATACTTTTGCTCCGGTGTTCTATACACCGGAGCTGTGTACCCTGCAGGAGTTTGGAAAGGAGCAGTGGGAGGGCACTGCCCACAGACAGGTGCTGACGGTGTTTGACTATGAGAATGCTCCCTATTCCAACATGGTTCTGGGAGAGGTGTTCCACAAGCCGGGCTGTTGGTCCAGTTATCCGCCCCATTTTCATCCCCAGCCGGAGCTGTATTATTATGAGTTTGACAAGCCACAGGGATTCGGGGTGGGCTTTGAGGGGGAGCAGTGCTTCCGGGTGGAGGACCAGGGCTGTCTGACCATCGCTCCCATGCATGCCCATCAGCAGGCGGCAGCGCCTGGATACCGGATGTATTACGCATGGCTGATCCGGCATCTGGAAGGGGATCCCTGGCGCAAAACGCGCATTGTGGAACCGGCCCATGAGTGGTTGGCGTGAGAAGCTGCCGGAAGGGGGAATCTTTTCCCGGGGCGGCCAGGCAGAGGAAAGCAGCAGATAAATACGGAATTATGAAGGATATCAAACAATATGCAGACAGCATATAGACAGCATACAGAGAGCATGCAGACAGGAGGCACTGGATATGGAAAAACAGAAAGAACAGGCACCAGTAGTTCATGACGGAGTTTCTCCGATTCTCATTACGGAGACAGAGGAGAATGCACAGTTTCAACAACTTTGGGATTATCTTGTCCCGCCGTCGGGCCGGGCCGGAACCGCCCAGGGAGAAATTATCCGCATTGCGGGACGAGTCCGGCATGAACTGATGAACAATGGCGGTATGAACTGGGATGACGATTTCCGGAAAATGCTGCGGACTTTCCCGGAATATGTCCGCCTTGGAAATGCCTTCAATGAAGACGATATCAAGTCCGCAGAGCTTTTGGCCAGGCTGTTGACAGAGGCAGGCGACAAGGGCTGCGCCATGGATTCGCTCTGCGCGGCGCTGTGTGCCTGTGCGGTTGCCTGGGTGGGGCAGAACCCGGAGGTAATTGCACCCCTGGAAGCGGATTACAGCCGATAAACAGAAAAGCTCTGCGGCCGGGGGACCGGGTCAGGAATGCAGAAACACAGAGAATAAGAGTGTACAGAGATACAAAAGTACCGAAATGAGAGTGTGCAGGAATACAGAATCGCAGAGAGTAAGAATGCGCAGAGATACAAAAAGTACGGAAATGAAAATGCACAGGAATACAGAATCACAGAGAGTAAGAATGTGCAGAGATACAAAAGTACCGAAATGAGAGTGTGCAGGAATGCAGAATCACAGAGAGTAAGAATGTGCAGAGATACAAAAGTACCGAAATGAGAGTGTGCAGGAATGCAGAATCACAGAGAGTAAGAATGCGCAGGGATGCAAAAAGTACGGAAATGAGAATGCACAGGAATACAAAATCGCAGAGCGTAAGAATGTACAGAAATAAAATCAGGTCAGAGAGAGTGGATAGAAAGGTGGGAAAAGTATGGCATATATGACTACCGCACAGGCACTGGTACGGTTTCTGGATAACCAGTACGTGTCCTTTGACGGGCAGGAAAACAAATTTGTGGAAGGTATTTTTACCATATTCGGCCATGGAATTGTGTGCGGACTGGGGGAGGCACTGGACAGCTGCCCCGGCGGGCTGAAGGTTTACCAGGGAAAAAACGAGCAGGGGATGGCCCATGCTGCCACGGCCTTTGCCAAGCAGAACAACCGGAGGAAGATTATCGCCTGCGCCTCCTCCATTGGGCCGGGGGCTGCCAACATGATTACGGCGGCAGCTACGGCCACGGTGAACCATATTCCACTGCTGTTGTTTCCTGCAGATGCCTTTTCCACCAGACAGCCGGATCCGGTGCTGCAGCAGTTTGAGCAGGTGAATTCCCTGGCAACCACCACCAATGACGCCTACCGGGCGGTGTGCCGGTACTGGGACAGGATTGCCAGGCCCGAGCAGCTGATGTCCGCCATGATAAATGCCATGCGGGTGCTGACGGATACGGCCCAGACAGGGGCGGTGTGCATCTCCCTGCCCCAGGACGTGGAGGGGGAATGCTGTGATTTCCCGGAGGAATTCTTTCGGAAGAGAGTGCACCGCATTGTGAGAGGTGTGCCTGCCCGGGAGGAACTGGAAGAGGCTGCGGAGGTGCTGGCAAAGTCGAAGAAGCCTCTGGTGATCTGCGGCGGAGGCGTCCGTTATTCGGAAGCGGGAGAGGCATTGGAGCAGTTCTGCAAGGAATTCGGGATTCCCTTTGCGGAGACCCAGAGCGGAAAGACGGCATGCCTGTCTTCTCATCCTTACAATCTGGGGGGACTGGGGGTTACGGGAAACAGCGCGGGAAACGGCATTGCCGGGGAAGCGGATGTGATCCTGGGAATCGGCACACGGTTTTCCGATTTTACCACAGCCTCCAAATCTCTTTTCAGGGCGGATGCCCGGGTGGTCACCCTGAATACTTCCCGCTTTGACGCCTACAAACTGGGGGCGGTGAAGGTGGTGGCGGATGCGAAGCTTGGCATTCTGGAACTGGGGAGACTGCTCCGGGAAAAAGGATACCGCAGCGGCTACGGAACCGAGGTCAGGGAAGCCAGGGCGGAGTGGGCCAGGGAGATGGAGCGGCTGTCCGCCTATTCCTACGGCCAGGGATTCAGGCCCCTGATTGCGGCGGGAGACCCCGGGACCATACCGGAATTCCACCAGATGACAGGCAGCAGTCTCACCCAGACGGCGGTGGTGGCCAGGGTGCGGGAAAAGATTCCGGCGGATGCCGTCTGCGTGGGGGCAGCAGGTTCCCTGCCCGGGGATCTGCAGCGCATGTGGACCTCGGATGAGCGCTATTCCTACAATATGGAATACGGCTATTCCTGCATGGGCTATGAGATTGCGGGAGCTTTGGGTTCCAAACTGGCACAGCCTCACCGGGAGGTCTATGCCATGTGCGGGGACGGCAGCTACCTGATGCTGCATTCGGAGTTAGTCACCTCTATCCAGGAGCATCAGAAGATCAATGTGCTGCTCTTTGACAACAGCGGTTTTGGCTGCATCAACAATCTGCAGATGTCAAACGGCATGGGCAATCTGGCCACGGAATTCCGTTTCCGGAACCAGGAGGGGGCGCTTTTGGGAGAGCTGATGCCCATTGACTTTGCAGCCTGTGCTGCCGGATACGGGGTAAAGACCTACCGGGTGAAAAACATGGAGGAACTGGACGCAGCCCTGGAGGACAGCTTAAAGCAGCAGGTGTCCACCCTCATTGACATCAAGGTCCTGCCCAAGACCATGACGGACGGCTACGGGGCCTGGTGGCATGTGGGGCTTGCAGGGCATTCCCGGAACGAAAAGGTGCGGGAGGCCCATGAAGAGATGCGGAAAAATCTGGAGAAGGCGAGGAAATACTGATGTTAGACAGGAAAAAGGTACGTTTGGGCATAGCGCCCATCGGATGGACCAATGATGATATGTCGGATTTAGGGGCGGAAAATACCTTTGAGCAGTGTGTGTCGGAGATGGCCCTGGCAGGATTTACGGGCTGCGAGGTGGGGAACAAATATCCCAGGGATACGGCGGCGCTGAAAAAGGCCCTGGAACTGCGGGGCATGCAGATCTGCAATGCCTGGTATTCCACCTTTCTCACCACGGCCCCCTATGAGGAGACAGAAAAGGGCTTTGTGGAACACATCACTTTTCTCAAGGAGATGGGGGCAAAGGTGGTGGGCGTTTCCGAACAGGGACATTCCATCCAGGGGACGGAGAAATCTATTTTCCGGGACAAATATTGTATGGACGACAGAGAGTGGGACCTGCTGTGCAGCGGCCTGAACAGACTGGGCAGGGTGGCCAGGGATATGGGAATCGCCCTGACTTTTCATCACCATATGGGAACCGTGGTGCAGACGGCGGCGGAGATTGACCGGATGATGGAACATACGGACCCGGAACTGGTGGGACTGTTGTTTGACAGCGGCCATCTGGCCTATTGCGGGGAGGATTATCTGGCGGTGCTGAAAAAGTATGCCTCCAGAACCAGGCATGTCCATCTGAAGGATATCCGTCCGGAGGTGGTGGAAAAGGTGAAGGCGGAGAATCTAAGCTTTCTTCAGGGGGTGAGATTGGGGACCTTCACGGTGCCCGGGGACGGCAGCCTGGATTTTGCGCCCATCTTTGATATCCTTGAGAATACGGGCTATGAGGGATATGTGCTTGTGGAGGCGGAGCAGGACCCGGCAGTGGCCAATCCCCTGGAATATGCCATGAAGGCCAGGCAGTATATTGCACAGAAGGCAGGGCTGTGAGGGGATATTAACAGAGACAGGAGCGTGTAGACGCGGATTTTGCGGATGGGGGAGTGAGGCTGGATGCTCTATAGAGCGCCTGACCGCATAACGGGAAAGGATGCCCGGCGTCTGCCGCGGTAAAAGGTGTTTCCGTATTTGCAGGATATAGTGCCCTTTTCCGGCCAAGGGAACCCGCCGGAAACCGCGGCTTACGGGGCGGCATGGGAAGGAAGAGAATAGAAAGACGGATTGGCCGTGTAAACCGGCAGAATGGAGGAAGAAATGATCAATATCGGTATCATCGGTGCGGGGCGCATCGGAAAGGTACATTTGCAGTCCATAACCTATCATGTGAAAAATGCCTGTGTGAAGGCAGTGGCGGACCCTTACATAAATGAAGAAACAGAGAAGCTTATCCGGAACCTGGGGGTGCAGAAGGTCTGCAGGGATTATAAGGAGATTCTGGGCGATCCGGAGATAGACGCGGTACTGGTTTGTTCTTCCACGGATACCCATGCGGCTGTCTCCATAGAAGCCATTGAGGCGGGAAAACATGTGTTCTGCGAGAAGCCGGTGGACCATGCCCTGGAGCGGATTCAGGCGGTGGCGGACGCCCTGGCAGCCCATCCGGACTGTAGATTCCAGGTGGGCTTTAACCGGCGGTTTGACCATAATTTTGCGGCGGTGCGGAAGGCTTATGACGAAGGCAGGATAGGGGAGGCCCATATCCTGAAGATTACCTCCAGGGATCCGGAGCCCCCCAATCCGGCTTATATCAAGGTTTCCGGCGGCATGTTCCTGGATATGACCATCCATGACTTTGATATGGCATGTTTCCTCACAGACAGCGATGTGGAGGAGGTTTATGTGCAGTCTGCGGTACTGGTGGACCCGGCCATCGGGGAGCAGGGGGATGTGGACACGGCCATTATCACCCTGAAAATGACAAACGGCGCTCTGGCGGTCATTGACAATTCCAGGCGGGCCGTCTACGGCTATGACCAGAGGGCAGAGCTGTTCGGCTCAAAGGGCATGGCTGCCACGGCCAACGATACCCTTTCCACGGTGGTAATTTCCAACGGGGAGGGCGTTACCGGGGAGAAGCCGCTGTTTTTCTTCCTGGAGCGGTATATGGAATCCTTTGCGGAGGAGATGAGACAGTTTGTAAATGCCTGTGAGACGGGCGGAGAGGTGCCGGTGGGAATCCACGCGGGAATGCAGTCCGTAAAGATCGGCCTGGCAGCCAGGCGGTCCGTGGAAGAGCACAGGCCGGTAAAGGTATCGGAGATGGACGCTGTTTGATGCAAAATGTCCTGCAGAGCGGGCGGACGTTTCAATGCTGCTGCGCCGCGGTGGGAAGAAGGGAGAAGGAGACATGTCTTATCAATTGATCATGCCAAAGCAGATCTTTTACGGGGAGGGCGCACTGGAGCAGGCTGCCCCGGTGATTGCAGGCTGCGGCAGCAAGGCTTTAATTGTCACGGACCCGGTGATGGTGAAGCTGAAAAATGTGGAGGCGGTTCAGGAAATGCTTGCAGGGGCAGGGGTGGAGTATGCTGTCTTTGCGGGGGTCACAGGAGAACCCACGGACAGGATGGTGGAGGCAGGAAAGGCAGTCTGGGACCAGGAGAAATGCGACTTTCTCATTGCCGTGGGAGGAGGCTCCCCCATTGATACCATGAAGGCCATCGGCGTGGTGGCAGTGAAAGGCGGTTCCATCAATGACTGGTACGGAAAGGAAATCACGGGCACCCTGCCTCCCATGGCAGCCATTCCCACCACCAGCGGAACAGGCTCGGAAGCCACCCAGTTTACCATTATCACCAATACGGAGGCGGATATCAAGATGCTGCTGAAGGGCAGGAATCTGATGCCGGATATGGCGGTGGACGATCCCAGGTTTACGCGGACAACGCCCCCTGCCATTACGGCCGCCACCGGACTGGATGCCCTCTGCCACGCGGCGGAGGCTTATACCTCCAGAAAGGCACAGCCCATGACCGATACACTGGCAGTCAGCGCGGTGAAGCGGATTTTCAAGTACCTGCCTGTATGTTATGCAGCGGCGGCCCGACAGGACCATCAGAAGCAGGCCGCGGCGGAAGCGGATCACCGAGAAGCGGTGACAGAGGCGGAATCGGAGTACCGGGAAGTGGGAACAGCGGCGGAAGCAAATGGCTGTGAAGCTGCCATATCGGCGGAGGAGGCCGGAATGCAGATGAGTCTGGCCGCGTTGGAGGCGGGCATTGCCTTTAACAATGCCTCTGTGACAGTGATTCACGGCATGAGCCGTCCCATCGGCGCCCTGTTCCATGTGCCCCACGGAATCAGCAATGCCATGCTGCTGTGTGCCTGTTTTGCCTATGTGTACCGGGAGGCTGCGGACCGTTTTGCGGACCTGGGAAGGGCCATGGGAGCGGTGGGCGGTGAGGACACGGATCTGGAGGCTGCGGAGAAATTTATCCGGGCCTGCAGGGAACTCTGTGAATTCTGCCGCATTCCCACGCCGGAGGAATACGGGATAGACAGAGAGGAATTTCTGGAAAAGATACCGAAGATGACCCGGGATGCACTGGCTTCCGGTTCCCCGGCCAATACCAGGAAGCTGCTTTCGGAAGAAGATATTTTTGTAATATACAGGTCGCTGCTGAATTGATGACACTGAATAAGCCTTGCGGCAGGGAACAGGCTGCGGCAGGGCTTATCTGCTTTTTGAGAGAATCCTATCTTGTTCTGCTGCGGGAAGACTATCGAAAGATGTCAGAAAGCTCCAGTCAGAGAGCCATATCCTTAGATAATGTATCCGGGAGTATTGTGGAAACGAATGGAACGATACGTCACCTGGTGAATGGAAGCATTTTTGGAAGCATATACTGCATTAAGAGGATGAAAAGACCAGGGTATAAAATGAGGAAAATGACAACTGCAATTCTGCTGTTTGATTTGATGGCGGGGGTGCTTATTCTGGGTTTTTATGGAATGCGGAGCAGGGCGGTGACAACAGATAGCGGCATCGTCCTTGTGGCAGAGGAAGAGCTGTTGGAGGAAGCGGATGTAAAGAAGATTGCCATAACTTTCGATGACGGCCCTCATCCCAGTTATACTGCCCAGCTTCTGGACGGGCTGAAGGAGCGGGGGATACAGGCTACGTTTTTCGTCACCGGGGAACATGCGGAATTACATCCGGATATTATCGAAAGGATGTTTGAAGAGGGTCATCTGATAGGCAATCATACATACAGCCATATACAGCTGACGAAAAATAACCGTGAGAACTTCAAAGAGGAGCTGATCAAAACCAACGAAATACTGAAAGAAATCACCGGGGAGGAAGTGCAGTATGTGCGCCCTCCCTACGGTTCCTGGGACAAAAGTTTCGAGAAGGAGCTGAACATGTTCCCGGTGCTCTGGACCGTGGACCCTCTGGACTGGAGTTCCCGGAACGTGGGGCGGATCACAGAGAAAATTGTCAGCAAGACCGGGGAGAACGATATCATCCTGATGCACGACTATTACGACACCTCCGTGACGGCGGCGCTGAAGGCCATTGACAGGCTGTTGGAGGAAGGATATACCTTTGTGACCGTGGAGGAGATTCTGTTTGACTGATTTGAAAGTAAGGCGAATGAGACTGCCCGGAGAGCATCATCGCTCCCCGGGTACAGGTCCATATCAGCCTTATTCACTCGAGAAATAACGATATATCGTCTACATTTTCATTATCTATAGATTGCTGAACACTAAAGTTTCCTTTCCAAGCTCTGCTACCACATCCTGATTGACGCCCATTCGCCGAGTAATATCCTCCATGTCAGCGGCCAGATTCCTGGTATTGCCTGCCATACCGGTGATTCCTGAAGCACTCTCATCAATGGCTTTGGTAATCGTACTGATGGAATCTGCAATTCCGGACATGGAATGCTTCAGACGCTGGGTCTGTTCGTGAAAATCATCCATGGTTTTGCGGATATAAGCGGCATCCTCCTTGTACTGGCTGCCGGACTGCACAAAGGTCTGGAATTCCTTCAGAACAGACTGGCTCATATAATCAACCAGATTCTGAGCATTTTCGGAAAGATTGTAGACGGCGGCCGTAACTACATCATTGATTTCCTGAATACGGTTTGCGGTTTCCTGGCTGGAATTGGAGAGTTCCCGTACTTCTCTTGCCACCATGGCAAAACCTCTGCCTGCCGCGCCTGCGTTTGCGGCTTCCACCGAAGCGTTCAAAGAGATC
This sequence comes from uncultured Acetatifactor sp., assembly GCA_910580225.1. Classification (GTDB taxonomy): domain Bacteria; phylum Bacillota; class Clostridia; order Lachnospirales; family Lachnospiraceae; genus Acetatifactor. The sequence continues at coordinate 30,453 of CAJTXE010000021.1, read as the reverse complement.
AGCCTGGTCTGCTGTGCAATTGCCAGGATATCGTCGGTGAGCGTTTTGATTCGGTTTACGCTTCTGCTCTTTTCTATGGCATCATTGAGCGAATGCAGGATTTCTTCCGTCTTTGCTCCGGTGCTCTCTGCACTGCTTTGGGCAGATTGCTGCAGAATATCCGCACGGGTATTCATCTGAGCTGTATAAGAGGTGATGGCGCTGCATTGATCTGCTATTGTCTGGACATCCCGTCGGACAATTCCGGCGCTGTCATTGATCGCAGATATATTTCCGGCTACTTCCTGAAAGGTGGCAGAAAGCTGCTCTGCGAGAGAGGAAAGATTGGAGGCGCTTTTTCGGGAGGCCTGTGTTCTTTTCAGAACTTCTCCAGTCATATTGTTGATGCGTCCTGAACTATCCTGAATTGTATTGAGAATATTCTTTATCGGTATTACAACATAAGTTGAAAGCAGCCTGAAATCGGTTAATACCAGAAGAACACAGGCCATGGCAGCACCGATACCCACCACCAGAGAGACAAGGTATACTGTGGAGAGATGGGATCGTGCATTCAGGGTCTGTGTGCTGATGGATGCGTTCAGCGTGTCGATGTCAGTTTTCATGGCCGCTGCAAAGGCTGCCACATCACCATTGGCCATGGAATAGGCGTCCTGTGTTTTATGACTTGCACTGGCGCATACCAGATGAACCAGGGCATGTCTGAAAGCGTCATAATTATTCAGAAGAGACTGGTACTGCTCCAGGTCTTCCTGTACTACAAAATCCTTATATTCCGAAAGCATATCACTCAGAAGCGTTTCTTCCTCCTTGATCTGCGCAACCAGGAGAATCATGGTATCATAATCTGTGGCTACAATATGGCTTAGGGCCATTTTATGGATATTCATGGAGGACTGACAGATTTCGGCCAGTCGGCTCTTGCTTTCCATGTAATTGTCAGCAATGTTGGAGGCGCTTGCGTTCACATTGCGGATATTTACAATGGAAAGAATGTTGGACAGCAGCGCCACTATGCCCAGAAGAGCAATGGGGATGATCAACCGATGCTTTAAGCTGATATTTTTCATGATGAATCTTACTCCTTTCGGGTCAGGGGGCAATGATTCCCGTGACCATGGTGTCAAGCTGTTCCTGAAGGCTTTTTCCAGACGGATTTCCGGCGAGAATTTCCGCGGTAAAATTGGTAACCGGTTCCCAGTAGTTTCCACCGATGCGCTGCAGGCAGGAGAATTCCGACTGTTCCAGGAGCGCTGCAATGGCGGGAGAATTTTGAACCGCTTCAGAGGCAGCGGCGTTTTTATTGGAAGGTCCCTGACCCCGCAGCTGGAAGCGCAGTTCCTGATTTTCCTCATTTGTAATCCATTCGGCCAGCTTTGCAGCCCATTCTCTGTGATCAGAGTAAGAATTCACCCCAATGAGCTTGTATCCGGAGAAAGAGGACATCTGGACCTGCTGTCCCGCACAGGTATAGGAGGGCAGCTTTGCGGCTCCGTATCCCCGGCCCCAGGCTTCTTCCACGGCGATCGCGTTCCAGACGCCGCTGACGCCGGCTATGATCGTACCGTTTTGAACACCTTCCAGAAAACCGGCGTCGTCTGTACTGAGAAAGCCGGGGTGCTTTGCCATGGCCGTCATGGCCTTTGCCACATCGGTTCCCTTAATGGCACCTTCTGTGGCATTCCAGGTGCAGTAATTGGTGATGCCATCGTCATTGAGACCAACGGTGAGGCCGGTGTTGCCGAACAGAGAGTACACATACCACCCGGAAGACCATTCCATGGAAACTTTTTTCCCCTCTTCTCCGGCAATGTCCAGCATGCGGTCCCAGGATTGAATATCCTCTTCGGAAAAATATCGTTTGTCATAGTAGAGAAAATATCCGTTATCCGCAGTCAGCGGATATGCATACAGAGTATCATTTACGGAGGCGGCGGAAACTGCCTCCGGTAGATTTGACGTTCTCAGGCTATCAGCGTTTTCTATGGGCTCCAGGGCTCCGGAGGCCACCAATGTATTCAGCTGATCATCCGCAAACGCGAAAACATCTGCACCATTTTCCAAATCTGCCATCAGCGCGTCTGTACAGTGACTTTCACTTTGAGGCTGATATGTAATCAGAAAGTCGGCCTGACTGCGGTATTCTTCCTGAAATCCGTCCAAAATCTGACGGAGCAGTTCCTCATCTTCTTCGGCGCCCCAGACGGTCAGACTGATGGTGCCGGAATCCGGTGTGTCATATTCTTCGGAAGAGGCGGTGCCGCTGGTTTGGCATCCTGAGAGGACAGCGGTCAGCATAAATACAGCAGGAAAGGATAAGGGAATTCTTCTTTTCATGACATTCTCCATATATTGCATATTTTATTACTATTCTAACATTTCATGGAATTCAATGCAATTTGTTTTTTTCTTATACACAGTCCAGAGAATGGAGATTAAAAACATATCGATCCAATCTGGAGAAGGCCTCCTGCACAAGGGACAGGGGCAGAGCCAGGTTCATGCGGATATGGCAGGGGCCATGAAACATTCTTCCGTCCTGCCAGGCTACACCCACGTCCCAGCCGTCCTGTTCCAGTTCATCAATGGTTCTTCCGTGGGCCCGGCACCACTGTGTGCAGTCCAGGAACAGCATATAGGTGCCCTGAGGCTTGGAGACGCTGACACCATCAAAATGTTCTGCGATATATTTGCAGGCGAAATCCACGTTTTCGGTGATCACCTGTCGCAGTTCGTCCACCCATTCCTGACCTTCGGGCCGGTATGCGCCAATGAGTGCATACATGGAGAGAAGGTTTATGTTGTTGTAGTGGGAGAGAGAGGACTCTTTGTCCACCCGGTCCCGGATGGTTTTGTTGTAGATGACATGATAGCTGCCTACCAGACCGGCCAGGTTAAAGGTTTTGGAGGGAGCATAGACCGCGACAGTGCGGTTGCGGGCGTCCTGGCTGACGCTCTGGGTGGGGGTATGTTTATGACCTGCCAAAATGATATCCGACCAGATTTCATCGGAAACTACCATCACGTCATGTTTTCGACACAGTTCCATGAACTGCTCCACCTCCCGTTTTTCCCAGACACGGCCGCAGGGGTTGTGGGGGGAACAGAATACGGCTGCATGGATCCGATTTTTGATAATCTTATTCTCCATATCCGCAAAATCCATCCGATAGATACCATTTTCGTCCAAAATCAGGGGACTGTGGATGATATGGTAGCCGTTATTGTTCAGACTGCCGGTAAAACCGATGTAGGTGGGGGAGTGTAGGAGCACATTCTCACCTCTGGAACAGAATACGTTCAGGGCGCTGATGACGCCGCCCAGTACACCGTTTTCATAGCCGATACATTCTCTGGTGAGGCCGGTTACACCATTGCGGGTTTCCTGCCATTGGATGATGGCGTCCAGATATTCCTCCCGGGGAGAAAAATAGCCGTAATGAGGTTCCCTGGTGCGGGCGATGATGGTTTCCGGTACCGTGGGCACGGTAGGAAAATTCATATCAGCCACCCACATGGGGATGGCGTCAAAACCTTTCCTGGGACTGGCCGGAGCATTTCCGGAACCAAGACCGTCCACAGCGATGGCATCCATGCCGCTGCGGTTCATGATAGACGTAAAATCGTATTTCATCTTAAGTACATCCTTTCTGTTTTAAAGATTGCCAACAGGCATTTTTTAAGAAGACTAACAGTGTTATTATAGCACGAAAGGCTTCCGGAGACTATGTTTATTGTATTTTTCTATTATAGAAAGTAATTTATTACCCATCGTCCTTCGGTCTGGTAGAAAATCAGTTTTGTCCGGACAGGGCCGCTGCCTGTCATAATGGTGCAGTCGTATTCAATAGACGGAATTCCTGCATAGCGCTTTTGCTGCTGTGAGTGTATGGAGATGTCCCGGATGATGCGGAATTCTCCGTCCTCGTCCTGGAGTTTTATCATCAGGGGAATCACACGTCCCTTGCTGGTACACCAGCACTGGCAGGCGATTTCTTTCTGAATGCCGCGGATGGAACCGCTGTTTTGTTGGTTATGACGGGGGTCTGGGATAAATGTCATCTTGTTTCCTTTCTGCTGGTTTTCGTATTTTTGGGGTCTCATTTCATGTGTTTTCTGAAATCTGCTTTATGGAAAAACAATTTTCGAAATTATATTTTATAAAATACGGTTTTTCACTCTGCCCTGTCTGTACAGGTGAGGGATCTGCTGTCATGGAATCGCTGTTTTATCATAATCCGGCGCCCATCGGTCTCTGGAGATGCCGCCGCTCATATGGTCAATGGACTGACCCAGGAAGGCAGCCCGCATGACAGTGTCTGTTCCAAACCGTCTGCGCAGGGCGTCTGCTGTTCTGTCTACAGTTGCCAGTTTGGCGTAATCTGTCTGATCAAAAAGTCCAAGCTGACGGCCGAAAGCTGCCTTTTCCACTTTGCCCGTGTGGATTCCCAGATGGCGGACAGGCCTGCCATTCCAGAGCTCCCGAAACAGTTTCCGTGCCGCGGCACAGATTTCAGCGGTAAGATCAGTGGGCTGTTCCAGGGTCTTTTGATGAGAGAGACAGGACAGGTCGAAATACCGGATACTTACTGAGATTGTTTTTATTTTCACATTGTCTCGGCGAAGGCGCATTCCCAGGGTTTCTGAAAGGGCCAGCAGTACCCGGTCAGCTGTTTCTGTGTCTGTCACATCGAAGGGCGTGGTCGTGCTGTTTCCATAGCCTTTGCAGGGGGCAGGGGTAGTCAGCACCGGTGAGCAGTCCACACCATTGGCAAAGGTCTGGATGAGTTCACCCTGTTTTTTCAGAGTGCCTTTTATCCAGGCAGGGTCGGCTGTAGCCAGTTCTCCAATGGTGCGGATGCCCATGGAAAACAGTTTCCGGGTTGTGGCCTGTCCCACGAAGAACAGGTCAGACACCGGAAGGGGCCACATTTTCTTTGGGATTTCTTCCTGGTACAGGGTGTGAATTCGGTCAGGCTTTTTGAAATCCGAGGCCATTTTTGCCAGCAGTTTGTTGTGGGAGATTCCGATATTTACTGTAAATCCCAGTTCCTCCCGAATCCGGTTTTTGATGTCCGCTGCGGCCTGTTCCGGTGTACCGAACAAGTGACAGCTGGTGCTCATGTCCACAAAGGCTTCGTCGATGCTGTATTGCTCCAGAGTGTCCGAGTAGTTCCGGAGGATATCCAGGAATGCGGCAGAGCATTGTTCGTACAGGCTGTAATTGGGAGGTACCAGCAGCAGGCCGGGGCATTTCTTCCGGGCTTCCGGAATGGATTCTCCTGTAAGAATGCCATATTTTTTCGCGGGAATGGACTTGGCCAGTATGATGCCGTGGCGCAGTGCCGCGTCTCCGCCCACAGCGGAAGGGATCTGCCGAAGGTCCAGGGAGCCGCCTTTATGGGTCAATCGGTAGACTGCCTCCCAGGACAGAAAAGCCGAATTTACGTCAATGTGAAAAATGATGTGGTTCAAACTTATGTTCACCTCCTGACAGTTCTATTGTAGCAAACACACGTTCCGGTTTCAACAGGGAGTTATTTCCATATCGGGCAGAGATTTCTGCTTGCAAAAATATTGTCATTTTCCGGCGAAATGAGTATACTGAATATAGTTGAAGCTGAAAAAAGGACTCGAGAAAAGGATAAGGAGGAATTGGCTATGCTTGTTGGGAATTTCGCAGAGTGGAATCTGCAGAATATACTGATTCGGGTCATTGTATCCACTGTTTTGGGCGGAATAATCGGTTTGGACAGGGGGATGAAGCATCGTGGTGCAGGCACGAAGACGATTACGGTAGTCTGTCTGGGAGCCACTCTGGTAATGTTGACGGAACAATATATTCAAATGAATTTTCCGGGATTGGCCAATATGAACCGGATGGCGGCGCAGGTCATAAGCGGTGTGGGATTTATCGGTGTGGGGACAATCATTGTATCCAGGCATCGGGTGAGAGGGCTGACCACGGCGGCTACCCTTTGGGCCAGCGCCTGTGTAGGGCTGGCGGTGGGAATCGGTTTCGTAGAGGGCGGTGTGATCACTACGGCGATGATGCTGGTTTCTCTCCATGTGCTTCCCTTTGTGGAGCATTTTGCAACCAGGCATTCCCGTTACTGTAATGTATTCATTGAGCTGGAGGACAGCAGGGATTTACATAGGATTCTTCAGCAGCTGAGGGAAGTCGGTGTGGTGATCGATTCTATCGAAATGGGTGAGACGAAAGGTTCCGGATCCTCCGTCCATCTGGTGCTTTATTTGAAGAAGGCTGCAGGGCGTACGGAAATTTATGATATTCTCACAAAATCGGACAAGGTTATGTCAGTGGATTTTCTGTGAGAATCCCACAGAACAGAATTCTTTTTTCCGTCAGTGCCGGAGATATTTTTTTCACGATTGGATATAATGATGGTGAGACAAAAGAGATTTCATGCACAGAGAAACGGAGGAAAAGGAAAATGAAAAGAAGGACAAACATGAGAATGACACTGTTTACAGCTTTCCTTTTTTTGTCGGGCCTGATGCTTGCCCCGGGCAGTTCGGTGGAGGCTTCAGGCAGCAGGATTATCCTGAACCGGGGAACCTTTGAAGAGGCGACGGAGGAGTGGGATGTGATGCTTGACAGGCTGGAGACAGCCATTGGAAACGGAAGAGGAGAGAATGTAAACTTTTCTGCGGGAAACCATTTTACGGTACCGGAGGACATCCTAAAGAAACTGGCCGGGAAAAATGCTACATTGGCACTGCATACCACCAATGGTGTGACATTCAGCATAAGCGGCAGGGATGTGAGGAAGACGGATGAGCCTGTACAGATCGATGTGAGTTACGAACCCATGGTTTCTGAGGAAGCGCTGGGACAGATTTCGAGTTATCCGGTGGTCAAACACTTTTCCATGGAGAAGAAAACCTATCCCTGTGTCGTTAATGTGCATATGGCACTGGGGGAAGAGAATTTCGGAAATCTCGCAGTACTGTATTCCTATGACGAGAGCGGAGAGTGCCTTCGGCTGGAAGAAAGCTTCAGAATCACGAAAGACGGACATGCCATATTTGGTTTAAAACGGGGAGATGTCTATGTGGTAATGATGGTGAGGGGTTACCGGGTAGCAGCAGGAGACACCCTGTCCCATATTGCGGTGAAACATGGTCTTAGTCTGGAAGCTTTAAAAGCGGCGAATCCGCAGATTCACAATACGGATCTGATTCAGGTGGGACAGATGGTCAATATTCCCAATCGTTAGGCAGAAGCTTCCGGTTATCTTTCGCAGCATTCGTGTCAAAGGAATATGTCATGAGGAGCACGAAAACAAAGACTGCCCCAGAAAGAGGGATGCTCCCTCTTTCTGGGGCAGATTTCTCTTTTTTGCGGTTAAACAGGGGCGTGAGCACGGAAAATCAGGCCTCTTCACTCTGTGACGAAGACTTTTTCGTGAGATTTTTCTGCGCTGTGGACAGCATCAGCTTGATCCTGTTGAGCTGGTTGACTTCGCTGGCTCCCGGGTCATAGTCGATGGCCACGATATTAGACTGTGGATAAGCCTTCCGCAGAGCCTTGATCACGCCTTTACCCACCACATGGTTGGGCAGACAGCCAAAGGGCTGTGTACATACGATATTGGGCACTTCCTCATGGATCAATTCTACCATTTCTCCTGTAAGGAACCATCCTTCACCGGTTTGGTTGCCAATGGATACAATCGGCTCCGCATAGGAGACAATTTCCCGTATGGGAGTGGGGGGTGTAAAGTGTACGGATTTTTTGAATTCCTTTACCGCACATCCCCGCAGGACGTGCTCGATTGTCCAGATTCCCAGAGAGGAAATTTGTGCAGTTTTCCGGCTCATTCCCAGATGATCTGCCTTGTAAATCTGGTTATAAAAGCAATACAGCATAAAATCGATCAGATCGGGTACGACGACTTCCGCACCTTCCGATTCCAGCAGTTCCACCAGATGGTTGTTGCCGGCGGGAGAGAATTTCACCAGGATTTCTCCAACTACCCCTACTCTGGGCTTTTGAATATCTCGAAGAGGAATCCGGTCGAAATCCCGGATAATCTCTGTGCACAGTTTGCGGAAACGGAACAGGCTGACCCGCTTTCCTGCCACGAATGACTGAACTTTTGCCAGCCATTTGTGATGCATGGCATTCACGCTGCCGGGTTCCTTTTCATAGGGGCGCATCCGGTAAACACAGCGCATGAAGATATCACCGAATTCCGCCGCCATTGCCACTCGGATCAGCAGATTTGCATTGATATGGAAACCCGGATTGCTTTCGATTCCTCCCAGATTCAGGGAGATAACGGGAATCTGTTCCATACCGGCTTTTTTCAGAGCGCGCCGGATAAAGCCCACATAGTTGGTGGCCCGGCATCCGCCTCCGGTCTGTGTCATGATGATGGCGGTTTTGTCCAGATTATATTTTCCGGACAGCAGAGCTTCCATAAGCTGACCTACCACCAACAGGGATGGGTAACAGGCATCATTGTTGACATACTTTAAGCCTACATCAACTGAGTGACGATTGTCATTGTTCAGTACCACAAAATGATAACCGCAGGCATTGAATGCCGGCTGCAGGATTTCGAAATGGATAGGCGACATCTGAGGACAGATGATGGTGTAATCCTTCCGCATTTCTTCTGTAAAAGGAACCTTTTCAATGGCGGTGGAGCAGGGTACAGCCTGTTTGTGTACCTTTTCCCGGACCCGGATGGCGGACAGCAGGGAACGCACCCGGATTCTGGCGGCGCCCAGATTATTTACCTCATCAATCTTTAAGCAGGTATATATTTTCCCCGAACCGGACAAAATATCATTGACCTGGTCGGTGGTGACCGCGTCCAGGCCGCAGCCAAAGGAATTCAGCTGGATCAGATCCAGGTTTTCCTGCAGACGCACATAGCTTGCGGCAGCATAGAGTCTGGAATGATACATCCACTGATCCGATACAACCAGAGGGCGCTCCGGGCATCCCAGATGGGAGATGGAGTCCTCGGTAAGGACCGCAATATCGAAGGAAGTGATCAGCTCCGGAATACCATGATTGATCTCCGGATCGATGTGATAGGGACGTCCTGCCAGCACAATTCCCCTCTTTCCGGTTTCCTTCAGATACTGCAGGACTTCCTCTCCCTTCTTTCGTACATCATTTCGGGCATTGCCAAGTTCTGTCCAGCCCGCTGCCGCTGCTGCCCGCACCTCCCCGGCAGGGAGTTCTTTAAATTCTTTCAGCAGGGCATCTGTCACAGTGTCCAGATCCCGGAAAGACAGAAAAGGATTCCGTAGTTTTGCCTGTCCGCAGCTGATTTCTTCCACGTTGTTCTTGATATTTTCGGAATAGGAAGTAACGATGGGGCAGTTATAGTGATTGTTGGCGCCCTCTACCTCGTCCCGTTCGTAGAACAGGGCAGGATAGAATACAAAGTCCACATTCTTACGGATCAGCCATACTACATGACCGTGGGCAAGTTTGGCGGGATAGCACTCGGATTCGCTGGGAATAGACTCTATGCCCAGTTCGTAGATCTTGCGGTTGGAGCTGGGAGAGAGCAGGACCCGATATCCCAGTCTGGTAAAGAAGGTATGCCAGAAGGGATAATCCTCATACATATTCAGTACTCTGGGGATGCCTACCACGCCCCTGGGGGCATTGTCCGGTTCCAGAGGAGGGTAGGAAAAAAGGCGTTTCAGCTTGTACTCAAACAGATTGGGCACATTATGGGCATTTTTCTGCCCGCCGATTCCTCTTTCACAACGGTTGCCTGAGATAAACTGACGTCCTCCCGAGAATTTATTGATGGTCAGACGACAGCTGTTGGTGCATCCTCTGCATTTGGCCATATTGGTTTCATATTGCAGGGCACAGAGCTTCTCATAGGAGAGCATGGAGGTTATATCGCCCTGTACATAACGCTCTCTGGCGATAAGGGCGGCGCCGAAGGCTCCCATGATACCGGCGATATCCGGTCGAATCGCCTGGCAGCCGGCTATTTTCTCAAAACTTCGAAGGACAGCGTCGTTGTAAAAAGTGCCGCCCTGGACGACAATCTGTCTGCCCAGTTCAGAGGCATCAGATACCTTAATAACTTTAAATAGTGCATTCTTGATGACCGAGTAAGCCAGTCCGGCAGAGATGTCTGCTACACTGGCGCCTTCCTTTTGTGCCTGCTTTACCCGGGAATTCATGAAAACGGTGCAGCGGGTGCCCAGGTCGATGGGATGGGCGGCAAAAATGGCAGCATCCGCAAAATCTTCCACGCTGTAATTCAGAGATTTGGCAAAGGTCTCAATGAAGGAGCCGCACCCTGAGGAACATGCTTCATTCAGCAATACACTGTCCACGGTCTGATCTTTGATCTTGATGCATTTCATATCCTGGCCGCCGATGTCCAGAATGCAGTCTACTTCCGGATTAAAGAATGCAGCAGCGTAATAATGTGCCACTGTTTCAACTTCTCCGTCATCCAGAAGGAAGGCGGCTTTCATCAGCGCCTCTCCGTAACCGGTGGAACAGGAGCGGACAATATGCACATCTTCCGGCAGTTGTTCATGGATTTCTTTCAGAGAACGGATTGCGGTTTTTAAGGGGCTGCCGTCATTGCCTGCGTAAAAGGAATAGAGCAGACAGCCGTCTTCACCCACCAGAGCGATCTTGGTAGTGGTGGAACCCGCATCGATACCCAGGTAGGCATTTCCGTGGTAGGAGTTGAGATTTCCTGTCTTAACCCGGCTGCGGCTGTGGCGTTCTCTGAAGGCATCATAGGCAGTCCTTGAGTCAAAAAGCGGCTCCATACGTTCTACTTCGAATTCCATTTTGATTTCGGAGGAAAGTCTGCGGAGCATTTCTTCCATTGTGCATGCGGTATCCTCTTTTGCGTTCAGGGCAGAGCCGATTGCCGCAAAAAGATGAGAATTGTCTGTATTTACTACATGCTTGGCATCGAGTTTGAGAGTCCGGATAAAAGCGGTTTTCAGTTCAGACAGAAAATGCAGCGGACCTCCCAGAAATGCCACATAGCCCCGGATAGGTTTGCCGCAGGCCAGCCCTGAGATGGTCTGATTTACCACTGCCTGAAAAATGGAAGCCGCCAGATCCTCTTTGGTGGCGCCTTCATTGATCAGAGGCTGGATGTCCGTCTTGGCGAAGACGCCGCATCGGGCGGCAATTGTATAGAGAGATTGATAATTCTTCGCATAATCGTTTAAGCCGGATGCATCTGTCTGGATCAGTGCTGCCATCTGGTCGATAAAGGAACCGGTTCCTCCGGCACAGATGCCATTCATGCGCTGTTCCACATTTCCGCCTTCGAAATATATGATTTTCGCGTCTTCACCGCCCAGTTCGATGGCCACATCGGTTTTTGGAGCCAGTTCCTGCAGGGCGGAAGCCACAGAGATAACTTCCTGGATGAAAGGGACCTCCAGGCAGTTGGCCAGGGTCAGACCACCTGAACCTGTGATCATGGGGTGAAGAATTAAATTGCCAAGCTGACCATGGGCCCGTTCCAGGAGCCCGGATAGCGTTTCCCGGATATTGGCATAGTGACGTTCGTAATCGGAGAACAGGATATGGTGTGCCTGATCCAGAATGGCAATCTTGACTGTGGTGGAGCCTATATCAATGCCGAGGAAAACATCGGCGTTGTCAGGGGTAATATTTTTATTTGTTGATTCCATGCAAATCATCCTTCCTGAAAATGAAATGATTTCCGTGTCTGTCGACTTTTCGTGACATTCTAAGACATTATAGTACAACGGACGGTAAAATGCAAATACCAAAAGCTGTGAAAAATTTATTAAAATTAAGATATTTATATTAAAAAAGGAAAAGCCTGGTTTACTTATGTCATGAGGAATGATAAAATACTAGTGCTGCAGCAGATTTCCTGTTGTAATTTATTCGGAAATCCGGGAGGCTATTCATGGCGCGGGAAGTATACTGCCGGGGCAGGACTGAAGGGGACAACAAGGTTTCCTAAAAAAGGAGTGGGTGTGATGAGTAAGTTCGAGAAAAGATTCGGTAAATATGCTATCAGTAATTTGTCGTTAATTCTGATTCTGTGTTATGTGGTAGGTTATATCATCCAGCTGATAAACAGGAATTTCCTGTTATATCTGACACTGGATCCGTATGCGGTTCTGCATGGGCAGATATGGAGGTTGTTTACCTGGATTATTGTGCCGCCGTCTATGTTAGATCCATTTACAATTATCATGCTTTTATTTTACTATAATATAGGAACCAGTCTGGAACGTACCTGGGGAACTTACCGATATAATGTGTATCTTCTGTCTGGTATGTTTTTTACCATGATCGGCAGCTTTGTGTGGCTGACGATTCAGTATTTTGCCGGGGGACCTGCTCAGAATCTTGGGTTTGCATCCATACAGGTGTCTCCGTATTTCAGTACTTACTATATTAACATGTCCATTTTCCTGGCTTTTGCCGCCACTTTTCCGGAGGTGCAGGTGCTGCTGATGTTTCTCATTCCGGTGAAAGTGAAATGGATGGGAATTCTATATGGGTTGGTGTTGGTGTATGATTTCCTGTTTGTGGGAAGCCTGGCGCTGCGGATTGCCATAGGGTCCTCTCTGCTGAATTTTGTGGTCTTTTTCCTAACTTCCAGGAACCATGTCCATATGTCGCCGAAACAGATGAAGCGCAGAGCAGAGTTTCGGCAGGATATACGGCGCAATTCCAGAGTGACCAGGCATAAATGTGCCATCTGCGGACAGACGGAGGATGACGATCCCAGTCTGGAATTCCGCTTCTGTTCCAAGTGCAACGGGAACTATGAATACTGCCAGCAGCATTTATTTACACATACGCATGTGCAGTAAACCGTATGCAGTCAGAAATTGGGGCTTAATGATACTGTTGTTGTGAAGAAGGAAAAGCAGTCAAAAGGCTGAAGATGGTCAACGGTCCGGTGCGGCGGATAAAAATGCAGTTGCAGAGTAAGGGGGAAGACAGGAAAATGGTATCCAGAGAAACAATATTTGCGGAGAGTCTGCAGTATGTGCGGCGGATTGCCAGAGAACAGGGGAACCGGATCAGCGAGGAACAGGTAAGGGAAGCATTCTTTGAGATGGAGCTGAACGATGCACAGCTGCAGATGGTATACGATTATCTGGAAAAGCATAATGTGGGCATAGGAGAACCGGCGGATCCGAATGCTGGTCTGACACAGGAGGAGAGAAATTATCTTCGGAATTATCTGGATGGGCTGGAGGCACTTCCTGTCCGCAGCGACGGGGAGAAGCGGGCGTATACCATATCGGCCATGGCCGGGGATCGTATGGCGGCACAGCGGCTGACGGAAAGTTATCTGAAGGATGTGACGGACATTGCGAGGCTGTATTCGGGCCAGGGCATATTGCTGGAAGATCTCATCGGAGAGGGGAATATGGCTTTGACGATGGGGGTGGAGCTGCTTGTTACGGGTACGGCTGCTGCTGCGGGAATGCTGGCAGGAAAGGAGGCGTCGTTCGGAGCAGATTGCCGGGCAGACAGGAAGGAGCCGGCGGGACTGTGGGAGCGGCCGGATACGGACAAATCTGCAGGGACGGAAGAAGTTCCGGGTGGCGCGGATTTTGCACCGGATCCGTCCAGAGCGGAAGGAATGCTGATCAGATATATCATGGATGCCATGGAGGCACTGATCAGGGAAAATGTCCGGACAGAAAAGGAAGACAGAGAAGTGGTTGATAGTGTAAACAAAGTGGCAGACAGGGCAAAGGAGCTTGCGGAAATCTTTCGGCGTAAGGTGACTCCGGAGGAATTGATGCGGGAGACCGGGATTTCGCTGAAAACCATTCAGGACGCCATGCGTATGAGTGGGTATCAGATAGAGGATATAGCATATGCAGAAGACAATCTATGAGGATTATAAATACAGTATACAGGACACAGCCAGAATTTATGTGGGCTGTAAATATACCTTTGCGGAATTTTTGGAGGAGGAAGAAATTCTGTTTAAATTCAGATTGGTTGTGCAGAAATATATTCTGCCGGAGGCGGACTTTGGAGATACGTTGGAAACACATCTGTATTATCTGGCGCCGGAAAGCTTTCTGGTGAAAATTTACAGGCAGATTAAGGCCAGGGTGCGGGTGAGTGTGCTGGAGACTAAGAAGTCCTTTCCGGGATTCGGGAGAAAAGGGGGAGGGGAAGAGAAACGGTATGTGACAAGACAGATGACCGTGGAGGAGCTGGTAAGTGTGCCGCCTGCGGAGAAGGAGAGGCAGGGATATGTCATTCAGGAACTGTCGGTGAGCAAGCTGGCGCTGACTTCGCTGTAGCAGCCGTAAAACAGGTGCCGGAAAAATATGAAATGAAAGGTATGAGAGGAGAAAGCAGAAATGAAAGTAGAAGATTTGACGAGCTATGAGGTTATTGAGAAACGAAAGATCACAGATATCAACAGTGTGACTTATCTTTGCAGGCATAAGAAGACAGGTGCAAGAGTGGCCCTGGTTTCCAATGATGATGACAACAAGGTGTTTTATATCGGTTTCCGTACCACGCCCAGGGATTCTACCGGAGTGGCGCACATCCTGGAGCATTCCGTGCTCTGCGGATCCAGAGAATTCCCCATTAAGGACCCTTTTATTGAATTGGCGAAGGGGTCTCTGAATACCTTTCTGAATGCTGTGACTTATCCGGACCATACGGTATATCCGGTGGCAAGCTGCAATGACAAAGATTTCCAGAATCTGATGCATGTGTACCTGGATGCGGTATTTTATCCGAATATCTACAAGAATGAGGCCATATTCCGTCAGGAAGGCTGGCACTATGAGCTGGACGAAAACGGAGAATTATCCTACAATGGAGTGGTCTACAATGAAATGAAAGGGGCTTTTTCGTCTCCGGATTCCATTCTGTATCGGGAGATCAACACTGCTCTTTATCCGCATACCACTTACGGGTGGGAATCAGGAGGGGATCCGAAAGTGATTCCGGAATTGACATATGAACAGTTCCTGGATTTTCACAGGACGTATTATCATCCCTCCAACAGTTACATTTACCTGTATGGCAATATGGATATGGCGGAGAAGCTGACATTTATTGACGAGCACTATCTTTCAGCCTACGATGCGCTGGAGGTGGATTCGGAGGTGGCTGCAGAGGCGCCTTTTACTGTGCCGGTGCGCCGAGTGAGGGAATTCCCCATCAGTGAAGGGGAGAATGCGGACGAGAATACGTATCTGGCATGGAATCTGTCGGTAGGTGATACCCTTGACAGAGAGCTCTGTGTGGCTTTTCAGATTCTCGATTTTGTTCTTTGTACGGTGCCAGGTGCGCCTCTGAAGAAGGCGCTGATCGATAAGGGAATCGGTAAGGATGTGTTCAGCATTTATGATACAGACTTAAGGCAGCCCTATTTCAGTATCGTGGCAAAGGGAACTTCCCTGGACAGGGAGGGTGAGTTCAGAGATACCATCAAAGAGGTGCTGGAGGGAATTGTTCGGGACGGATTTGACCGGAAATCTCTTCTGGCCGCCATCAACCATTTTGAATTCAAATATCGGGAAGCAGATTTCGGCAGTTTTCCCAAGGGGTTGATGTATGGTTTGAAAGCTCTCAGCAGCTGGATGTACGATGACGGGAAACCGTTTATTCATATAGAGGCAAACGAAACCTACGAAAAGCTTCGGGAAAGGGTGGAAACCGGATATTTCGAAGGTTTGGTGAAACGGTATCTGCTGGAAAACTCACATGGAGCCATGGTGGTCCTGCAGCCAAGGGAAGGACTTGCAAAGGAGGAAGAAGCCTCTCTGCGGACCGTTCTTGCCGGAAAAAAGGCGCAGCTGTCGGAAAAGGAACTGGCGGAGATACACAGCATGATGGATGCACTGAATGACTTCCGGGAGAATGAGGATACACCGGAAGACTTGGCCAGAATCCCGCTTCTGAGCAGAGAGGATATGAAACGGGAAGCGGCGCCTTTGTACAACGAAGAGCGGTCCCTTGGCGGGGTCTCTGCTCTGTACCATAATGTGTTTACCAACGGCATCGGATATCTGCGGCTGATTTTTAAGATCAGGGAAGTGCCGGCAGAATATTTTCCTTATATCGGAATTCTGCAGAATGCGTTCTGCCATGTGGATACTGCACATTACACTTATGCGGAACTGAGCAATGAGATCAATCTGGCCACAGGCGAACTGGTGGTTGGCTGCAATAATTATGCCAATGTTCAGGATCCGTCTCAGGATACCGTGACGATGGAAGTGGGGACGAAGGCACTCTATGATAATCTGGACAGGGCAATGGAGCTGATAGGGGAGCTGATATTGACCAGTAATTTAAAAGATACCAAGAGGCTGAAAGAGATCCTGGCGGAGAACAATTCCAGAGTACAGGAATATATGTTGGATGCAGGCAACAATGTGGCTGTAAGCAGAGCGCTTTCCTATGGGGACGCAAGGCATGCTGTCAGCGAGGAGTTGGCAGGAGTATCACAATATCGTTTTACATCTGCACTGGAAAAGGAGTTTGAGGAGAAAAAAGAGGTTCTGACACAACGACTTGAGACACTGTGCAAAATGATTTTTCGTCCGGAAAATCTGCTGGTGGATTTTACCGGCGACGAGAAGGCCTTTGAGGCGCTGGAGTCTTCCGTGGCGGCTCTTACGGAAAAGCTTTACACATGTGAGGTGAAAAAGGAACGGTATATTCCGGATGTTTCCAGGAAAAATGAAGGGTTTATGACTTCCGGGCAGGTACAATATGTCTGTCGGGCCGGAAATTTCCTGAAAAAAGGCCTTCCCTATAAAGGCGCGCTGAAAGTTTTGAGCGTGATGATGGGGTATGAATATCTGTGGTCCAATATCAGGGTCAAGGGAGGGGCATACGGCTGCATGTGCGGTTTCGGGAGAACAGGTGACTGTTTCTTTGTCTCATACCGGGATCCCAATCTGGGGCAGACCATCGATGTATATGAGGCTGCAGCGGATTTTATCGCCAACTACGATGCCAATGAACGGACTATGACCCAGTATATTATCGGAACTTTCAGCCAGCTGGATATGCCTTTGACAGCCGCCGGTAAGGGACGGCGTTCCAGAGATGCCTATCTGCGCGGTATAACACAGGAGATGATTCAAACAGAAAGAGACGAAATCATTGATGCCATGCCGGAAGATATCCGTAGCCTGGCGGCTTATATCAGGGCCTTTATGGAAGATGATTTTCTGTGTGTGGTGGGCAGTGAACAGAAAATCAGGTCAGAAGCAGACAAATTTTTGAAAATAGAAAACCTTTTCTAGAATTTATTCCGGAAAGGAATGACAGTACGGTTCAGCCTTTTGTGCTGCCGGATCCGCGGACGGAAAATAAGCCGGGAGTTTGGGCGGTGTTCTGCGGGGAAGGCTGCCGGAGGCTGAATCGCTGTTTTTTGGAGGAATGTAAAGAGGAGAATCGGGAACAAAAGGATGGCTTCGGCATTATGGATCGGTTTGACTTCGGGATGCCGGGAAAGGAGTGGGGAGAATATGTTGAGGAGCAGGCGGAAGAATACAGACAGGACGGGAATTTTATATACGGCAGGGACAGCGTTAGTGTTGTTTGCCAGTATGACAGTACTGTTTACAGGATGCGGAGCCGCGAGGGAGCAATTTGATAATATTCAAATTGCAGAGGGGGATGCATATTCCACTTCTTATGATGTAGGTGGTTCCTCTTGGGAAGCAGAGAGCGCAGCAACGGCGGATACTGCTGTGAATTCCGGTGAGGGGTCGGACAACGGGGCTTACCGGGAAGGGCGGAAGCTCATCGAAACGGTTTCGCTGGAAGTGGAGACCAGGGAATTCGAACAGATGATGTCGGTGTTGGAAGAACGGATTCAGGAGCTGGACGGTTATGTGGAAGCCATGGATACTTATAACGGCAGTAGTTATTCCGGATATAACAGCAACCGCAGCGCTCATCTCACGGTACGGATTCCTTCCGGAAAACTGGATGGTTTTCTGGATACAGTATCTGATATCGGGAATATTGTCAGGCGCCATAACAATGTGGAGGATGTGACTCTTTCCTATGTGGATATGGAGAGCCGCAGGAATACACTCCGTACGGAACAGTCCAGACTGTTGGAATTTCTGGACAAGGCGGAGACGATTGAGGAGATTATTACGATAGAGCAGCGGTTGTCGGAAGTGCGTTATCAGCTGGAGAGTATGGAATCCCAGCTGCGCACCATAGACAATCTGGTTGACTACAGTACAGTAGATATTGATATTTCAGAAGTGAAGGAGCTGACACCTGTGGAAGAGCCTTCTGCCTGGGAGCGTATTTCCGAAGGATTTGCAGAGAATCTGATCAGTATCGGACATGGGACGGTGGAACTGGGGATCTGGTTCCTGGTGAATCTTCCCTATCTGGCAGTGTGGGGTGCCGTTCTGACTGCTGTGATCTTTGCGGTGAGAAGGCATCACAGGAAGAGGAAGAAGAGACTGGAGGAACAGCTGAAAAAAGCAGCACCGACAGAAATACCGGTGGAGTGAAACGCAATCAGGCATTGACCATAACTGCAAATGCCGGCGGGCGGGATTGTAATTTGGTGTGGGACATGGTATTATGTGAATGGGTGAAAG
The DNA here is from genome assembly GCA_910580225.1 of uncultured Acetatifactor sp. Classification (GTDB taxonomy): domain Bacteria; phylum Bacillota; class Clostridia; order Lachnospirales; family Lachnospiraceae; genus Acetatifactor. The sequence goes on along the minus strand of CAJTXE010000021.1, from coordinate 11,844 downwards.
AAGTCACTGCTGCATGCAGGTATGAAATGGAATGTAATAAGAAAGCAAATATGCTTCGAGGATGCAGCAGAAGATCGGAATTGAAAAAGGCAGGAAAACTATGGAGAAAAAGAAGTATCAAGCGGGCTTTGCCACTTTGATCGGCAGGCCTAATGTAGGAAAATCCACACTGATGAACCGGCTGATCGGACAGAAGATTGCTATCACTTCCGCCAAGCCCCAAACCACCCGCAATCGGATTCGGACCGTATTGACTACTGAGGAAGGGCAGATTGTGTTTCTGGATACTCCGGGAATTCACAGGGCGAAGAATAAGCTGGGGGATTACATGGTGAACGCGGCGGAGCACACGCTGGAAGAAGCAGATGTGGTTCTGTGGCTGGTGGAACCTACAAATTATATCGGAGCCGGTGAGCGTCATATTATCGAGGAACTGAAAAAAGTAAAGACACCCGTGATTCTGGTGATCAACAAAACAGATACCGTGAAAAAAGGAGAGATTCTTTCCTTTATCGACACATATCGGAAAGAGCTGGATTTTGCGGAGATTGTGCCTGTATCCGCTCTGAAGGGAGAGAACACGGATAAACTGGTAGAATGTATTTTCCGGTATCTGCCGGAAGGCCATGCTTTTTTTGACGAAGATACTGTCACGGATCAGCCAATACGTCAGATTGTGGCAGAGCTGATTAGAGAGAAAGCTCTGCGTCTGTTGGAGGAGGAGGTTCCTCACGGTGTGGCTGTCTGCATCGAAAATATGAAGGAAACCGGAAAGATCTGCCATATCGAGGCGGCCATTGTCTGTGAGCGGGATTCCCACAAGGGAATCATTATCGGCAAGGGAGGCCAGATGCTGAAAAAGATCGGCACTGCGGCTCGGCAGGAGATCGAGGAGATGGTGGAGATGCATGTGAATCTGAAATTGTTTGTTAAAGTGAAGAAAGATTGGCGGGACAGCGATTATCTTTTGAAGAATTTCGGATATAATACGAAAGATATTTCCAGTAACTGAAAGTGTGAATATAAAACCGCAAAATGAAGACTCTAGGTATATGGTGATTACATTCTTTGATTTTGTATACTGATATACGGAGGATGCGGAAAATGGAAGAGAAGTACTGGAAGCAATTTGAAAACAGTGGGAGAATAGAGGATTATCTGGCATTTGTGTCCAATTTCAGGAAGGAAGAGGAAACCATGGAAGCAGGGGAATCTGCAGAAACAGGATATCTTCTGGAGGCAAAGGGGGCTGCGGAAGCAGGACTTTGAGAGGTATGGGACAGATCGGCCGGGGCAGATGAGAGAAGGCTGACATGCAGGAATATATATCGGTAACAGGGATTATTTTGAGACAGAGTCCCGCAGGTGAATATGACAGACATATTATCTTGCTGACAAGGGAACGGGGAAAGGTGTCTGCTTTCGCCAGAGGAGCCCGGAGACCCGGGAGCAGGCTGGCTGCGGGCACCAATCCTTTTGCCTTCGGTGTGTTCCGGCTCTATGAGGGCAGAAGCTCCTATACATTGGCAGAGGCAGATATTCAGAACTATTTTGAGGAACTGCGGACAGATTATATTGGAGCCTGCTATGGCATGTATTTCGCGGAAGTGACAGATTATTATACCAGGGAGAACAACGACGAGCGGGAAATGATGAAGCTTTTCTACCAGTCGCTCCGTGCCCTGTGTGTGTCTTCTCTGGCAAATCCTCTGGTGCGCTGTGTGTTTGAATGCAAAGCCATGGCAGTGAACGGAGAATTTCCAATGACATTTTCAAGAGAGATGCCGTTTTTACCCGGGGATGAGGACTTGGAGGATTCTTCCATATATGCACTGCACTACATAGCGGCGAGCCCGGTGGAAAAACTGTATACGTTTACCGTGACAGAGACAGTGCTGGAACAGCTTCAGGCTGTGGCAGTCCGTTACAGAAAGCATTTTATAGACCGGGATTTTAAAAGTCTGGAAGTTTTACAAACTCTTTGTTGAAAATTCGGACTCTTTTTGATACAATAAAGGAGTTCTTTTGTTCGTGTGAAAAGGCAGTCTGCTCCGGGCGTATCAGTGACCTGTATAAAACAGACGCCGATGTTTACGGAACAGAACAATCAGGCAGAAAGGTGTCACCCGGAATCCGGGACGGTGATTAGGATGAAAAAATCAGGAAGAATTATGCTGCTGTTCTGTCTTTGTATGGTATTTTTGGCAGGCTGCGGAGAGGCCAAAGTGCCGGATGTAGTGGACAAGCCCACAGTTGCCATTGGCAGAGAAGGGGAGATTACAGTCTGGCAGATTGGAGATTTTGACAAATCCTATTACAATGTGGCGGAATTGGCCAACATGGCGGCAGAGGAAGTAAAGGAATATAATGCCGCCAAGGGAAGCGAGACCGTGGTAGTGGAGAAAGCGGAGAATCTGGAAGACGGAAGCGGCCGGGTCGTGGTGGCTTATCGGTTTGACGGGTGGGAGAGCTGTACGGATTTCTGTGAGGACGGCATCTTCTTCGGAACGGTGAAGGAGGCGGCGCTGAACGGTTTTGATACGGCTGCGGCAGGGAATCTGAAGAGTGTGAAAGATGGGACGCCCTACAGCGGAGGATCATTGCAGGAAGAGGACAGGAAGCTGATTGTAACCGATATGAAGGCGAATATTTATTGCCCTGGTAAGGTTATTTATATCAGTGAAGGAGCTGCAATGAACCAGGATGGAAGCATCAGCTGCGCCGAAACAGACGGTCTGGTTTACATTCTTCTCCAATAAAGTGTTTTGCATCTGCAGGATCCGGATTTGTGCAGGTGTCAACTGCAGATAGACGATAAATGAGACAGACGGGAAAAAGAAGGGACGGTTAAAATGGAAAAGACAATGGAAAAAATAGTGGCGTTGGCAAAGGCAAGGGGGTTCATCTATCCCGGCTCCGAGATTTACGGAGGTCTTGCCAATACCTGGGATTACGGCAATCTTGGCGTGGAATTGAAAAATAATGTGAAAAGGGCATGGTGGCAGAAGTTCATTCAGGAGAATCCCTATAATGTGGGCGTGGATTGTGCTATTCTGATGAATCCTCAGACCTGGGTGGCCAGCGGGCATCTGGGCGGCTTCTCGGATCCCCTGATGGACTGCAGAGAGTGTCATGAGCGTTTCCGTGCCGATCAGCTGATCGAGAATTATTGTGCGGAAAAGGAAATTACGTTGGAAGAGAGCGTAGATGCCTGGAGTCAGGAACAGATGAAGGCTTTCGTGGAGGAACATCAGATTCCCTGCCCCAGCTGCGGCAAGCACAGCTTTACGGATATCAGACAGTTCAATTTAATGTTTAAAACCTTCCAGGGAGTTACAGAAGATGCCAAGAGTGTAGTGTATCTGCGGCCGGAGACTGCCCAGGGTATTTTTGTGAACTTTAAAAATGTCCAACGGACCTCAAGAAAGAAGATTCCCTTTGGCATCGGTCAGATCGGCAAATCTTTCCGTAATGAGATTACGCCGGGGAACTTTACATTCCGCACCCGGGAATTCGAGCAGATGGAGCTGGAATTTTTCTGTGAACCGGGTACAGATATGGAGTGGTTTCAGTATTGGAGAGGGTTCTGCCGTGACTGGCTGATTTCTCTGGGAATGAAGGAAGAGGAGATGCGTCTCCGTGACCACAGCCCTGAAGAACTGAGTTTCTACAGCAAGGGAACCACCGACATTGAATTCCTTTTCCCCTTTGGCTGGGGAGAACTGTGGGGGATTGCAGACAGGACGGATTATGATCTGACTCAGCATGCCAATACATCGGGTGAAGATCTGGCTTATTTTGATGATGAAAAGAAAGAGAAGTACATACCTTATGTCATCGAACCTTCCCTGGGGGCAGACCGTGTCGTTTTGGCTTTTCTCTGTGCTGCTTATGATGAGGAGGAGCTGGAAGGCGGCGATATGCGTACGGTTCTTCGGTTTCATCCTGCATTGGCACCCGTAAAGATCGGTGTATTGCCACTGTCCAAAAAGCTGGGCGAGGGTGCAGAGAAGATTTTCGCTCAGCTGGCAAAAAAATACAACTGTGAGTATGATGACAGAGGTAATATCGGGAAACGGTACCGCCGGCAGGATGAGATTGGTACTCCTTTTTGTGTTACTTATGATTTTGACTCTGAGACGGATGGCTGTGTGACGGTTCGTTTCCGGGATTCCATGGAACAGGAGAGAGTGGAAATCGGAAAGCTGGAAGCTTATTTTGCGGATAAATTTACATTTTAAATAGCGGACAGATGCGGGGGCTGCGGCATGAAATGGCTGCTGTACGGTGGAATGGATTTTTCTATACAGCGTACAGTACATTTGCAATGCGCAGCCTTTTTTATACGCAGGCCCGTGCAGTGGAAGTTTGCCGCTTAAGCGGCGCACGGGTCGCGCAGCGAGTAGGGATAAAATCTTCCCTGCTCGATTACGAATGGAGACCGGATATGGGGGTGTTGGATTAAGCAATGAATCAGACAGAAAGCTTTTTGGTTCTGGGAATTGAGATCACAAAGGATGAAAGAGCAATCAAAAATGCCTACAGAGAGAGGTTGACGGTAACCAATCCGGAAGATAATCCGGAGGGGTTTAAGAGACTGCGCAGCGCTTATGAGACCGCCTGCAGGTATGCGAAGGAATCCGGGGAGAATCGGCAGGAGAAACCCAGAGATACCACACCGTCCGGAGGATGGTTGGAAAGGGCGGTGGAAATCTATGGAAATATCAGGACCCGACAGGATGTGGCATGTTGGAAGGCACTTTTTGAGGAGGATATCTTTTTTTCTATTGAGGAGGAAGAAAACTGTCGCCTGAAATTGTTGGGTTATCTGACAGAGCATTTTAAGCTGCCAACTGCGGTTTGGAAGCTGTTTGACCAGAAACTTTCCATTGTGAGCGGTGCAAAAGAGCTGCGGGAGAAGTTTCCTCTCAATTTTGTCCATTATATTGTGGGTCGGTGCGAGCGGGGAGAGGATTTGGAGTTTGATCAGTTTGAGGGACCTGACGACGGGGAGTATGATCTGTTTCTGGAATATTATGACAGATGCTGGCAGGCTTTGCAGGAAAAGAATCTGGAAGAGGCTGTTAACTGCGTAAAAAGTGCAGATGCTCTGGGAATCAGACATCCTGTCATGGAGATCAGCCGTGCCAATATTCTGGCGCGGCAGGGCCGTAGGGAAGAGGCTGTGCTGCTGATGGACGCGGAGCGGGAGAAATACCCTGAAGATACCATGATCTGCTATAACTATGCGGAGCTGCTCTGGATGATGGGAGAGGAGGATACCAGAGAGGGAACTGCATACCGGCAGCGGTCAGCAGACTTCTATGAAGAGCTGAAGGCAGGCAATGATACCCACTATATGGCAAATTTAAGATTGACAGAGTGGTATTACGGGCAGCAGCAGTATCGGAAGGCGAAGAAATGTGCGGAGAAGGTGCTTGCTTCCGGCAGTGATGATGCTTTTCTGGATCTGTTGGGCAGAATCAATGAGGAAATTGAGAAGGAGCTGTATGTAAAGTGTCAGGAGGATTCCGGCTGGGAGCCGTGGCTGGAGCTTTGCTGGTGCTATCTGCAGGACGGAAAGATTGCACAGGGGATTCAGCTGGCGGGTATTCTGAAGAAGATGCTGCCGCCGGAAAAGGATGCGGAATATAAGGGGCTTCTGGCGAAACTTTATGTGGAGCAGGGAGATTATGAGGAATCCATTGTCATGACAGGGCAGTGGGAAGCGGCGCTGGAAGAAAAGATGAAAAAGTGTCCGGAAGAGGAGGAAAAGGAGAAGAAAAAGGATAGGGACAGAATGCGTCAGGCGCATCTGATTCGAGTACAATGTTACCACAATCTGGGTTTCAGAGACAGGGAGAAATTTCCCCTTGCCATCCAGGAAGCAGAGAGTATTTTGAGCGGTTCTGTGAAAGATGTGGGGATTCTGCTGGAGATGGCACAGATCTATGCAGAAATGGAGGAATACGAGCAATGTCAGGAGGTTACCAGGAAGCTGGTGGAGGAGTATCAGATATTTGCCGGATATGCATCTTCCATGGAGGCTTACCGACGGCAGCTGAATGCCGGCGGTGTAGTCAGAACAGCCAGTCAGTGTCTTAGATATTTTCCCAATTTTGCCAAGGCATATGAATATCTGGCCAAGGTATATCTGGACCTGGATCGAAGAGAAGATCTGGAAAAGGTTCTGGAGGATGCGGAAAAAAACGGTGTACAGAGTCCGATTCTGGAAGCGTATGCTTTTCAGAAAGACCATGAAGTGATGGATATCAATACTCTGAATGCCAGGCTGAAAGGATTCCGGGATCTTTTTTTCAAGCAGGTGGAAAATGGAGACAGCAGTTTCTATGAAAAAGGGCTGCCGATTTTGACGGAATATCTTTATCATTATCCGGATGACTTTATGCTGGTGGAGAGGGCGATTTTCCATAGAGCAGCTCATTGTCTGGAAGAGTCAAAAGCGGATTTTGAGAAGGCACTTTATCTGAATCCCGTTAATCCCTATGCGCTGAACGGGTTGAGCCTTGTTTACAAGTACCAGGGAGATTATGAGAGAGCCTTGTTTTTCCTGAAGAAAGCAATTCTGTATATGGATGAGGAAATGTCTCCGGTGATATATACGGATATGGGAAATCTTTATTCTCTGTTGGGAATATATGAGAAGGCATTGGATGCATACAAACAATATGAAACCTTGGGCGGGGAGAATCGGAGTAATTGGTTTGGAGACAACCAGGCTGATTTCCATGCACGTATGGGGAATCTGGAGGAGGCGGAGGCTGTCTGCACACAGTTCTATCAAAAAGACAGGTGGAATCGTTACAGAAGACAGGTGGAACTCTGTATTGCAGCCGGAGATGGGGAAAAGGCCTGCCGGACCCAGGCAGAATGGGGACGGGAGCTGTACAGGTCTTCTGTGAAGCGTATTATGAAGGGGATTCTGTCTCCGGGGGTTCGGCGAAAAGCAGAGGTGATTTCTTATCCGGATTATTATTGCAGCAGAGGATGGGTGGAGCTGGTATTTGGTAAAAGGTCAGCCGCATTGCGGGCTTTTGACAGGATGTTCCGCAACGGTCTCACAGAGAGTTCTATGGAAGGGAAGATCTGTGATGCTGTTTTTGCCTGTATCCTCTGTGAGGATGCGAAACGGGGACAGAAATATGCCCAGAAACTGCAGGATTGGCTGTCAAAGGAGAAAGCAGCCGGCAGGACCAAGTACTATAATCGGGAAAAGGCACATCTGCAGATAGAATTTCTGGCAGCCTACTATACGGAAAGCATTGAGAAACTGCAGGAAATTCTGGACAGGGGAGAGAACTGTGAAATTTGTCATTTCTGCAATTGTCCGCTGTGTAAGGAACTGGAAAGCGCAGGGATTCTGTTGCTGCTGCGGATGGGAAAACAGGAGGAAGCAAAGAAATTGCTGCGGCATAGTCTGGAGATACAGCCCTGGGATGAATATCTGCTGGCTGTGAAACATACAGTATTTGAAGATAAATTGTGACATGGCTAATTTTTGCCAATCTTAAATTTTACGTGAATATGGGCGGAAGTTGTGCTATACTGATAGTCAGTGAATAAGGAACCAGGCAGAAACTGCCAAAACAGGAGTTTCTGAAAAGAGGAGAAATGATGTCATGATACAGACCGGGACAGTTTCTGAAACAAAACAGCCCGGATGCAAATGGCATGGAGGGAAGCATGATTGTAGGAATTGACTTAGGTACAACGAACAGTCTGATCGCGTATTTTACGGAGGAAGGACCGAGGATTATTCCCAACAGGCTGGGGAAAAAGCTTACGCCTTCTGTGGTCAGTGTGGACGGAGAAGGGAATGTCTATGTGGGCGAGACTGCCAGGGAAAGGATGAGTCTGTATCCGGATACCGTTGCCCAGGCTTTTAAGCGGAGTATGGGAACGGAGCGGGACTATGTCTTAAGCGGGAAACATTTTCGGCCCGAGGAGCTTTCCAGTCTGATATTGCGGTCACTGAAGGAGGATGCGGAAAACTATCTGGGACAGGAGGTGACAGAGGCGGTTATCAGTGTGCCGGCTTATTTTGACGATAAGAGACGGAAGGCAACCAAGCGTGCCGGGGAATTGGCCGGTCTGAAGGTGGAACGAATGATTTCCGAGCCCACGGCTGCTGCGGTGGCTTATGGTCTGTATGACAAGGAGAAAGATACCCGTTTTCTGGTGTTTGACCTGGGGGGCGGGACCTTTGACGTATCCATTCTGGAATTGTACCACAGCATTCTTGAGGTGCGTGCAGTTGCGGGGGACAATTATCTTGGGGGAGAGGATTTCACAGAGGTGATGGTGAAGCTCTTCCTGCAGAAAGCAAAACTGCAGCTGCAGAATCTGTCGGAGAAGGAACAGGCCCGCCTTTTCCGGGAGGCGGAACAGGCAAAATGCGCCATCAATAACACTGATAAAGTAAAGATCGGCTTTCGGTATAAGGAAGCCATGTTGGAGCAGCAGATTACATATAAGGAGTTTGAGGACGCCTGTGAAGAGCTGCTCATGAAGATTCGGGAACCTGTGAAGAAAAGTCTGGCGGATGCCGGGCTGAAGTTGGGAGACATTGATGAGGTCCTGCTGATCGGCGGCGCCACCAGGCTGTCCATTGTCAGGGATTTTCTGATTCGTCTGTTTCGGAAGTTCCCGGATACCAGAATGAATCCTGACGAAACTGTGGCATTGGGTGCGGCTGTGCAGGCGGCCATGAAGGAGCGCAGGGAGGAAGTGAAGGAGGTCATTCTCACAGATGTCTGTTCCTTTACCCTGGGTACAGAGGTGGTGGTGGAGTATGAGGAAGGCAAATATGAAGACGGCAGATTCTGCCCCATTATTGAACGAAATACCGTGATTCCGGCCAGCCATACCGAGCGCTTATATACGGCCAGGGACAATCAGACCAAAGTACGGGTGCGGGTGCTGCAGGGAGAGAGCCGGTTTGCCCGGAACAATCTGTTCCTGGGAGAACTTGAAATTGAGATTCCCAAAGGCTCCAAGGGACAGGAATCGGTGGATGTAACCTACACTTATGATATCAATTCGTTGCTGGAGGTGGAAGTGACAGTGGTATCTACCGGGGAGAGCCGGAAGATGATCATTAAGGGTCAGGATAACCAGATGACAGAGGAGGAAGTCAGAAAGCGGATGGAGGAATTGGCCTATCTGAAGATTCAGCCCAGGGATTATGAGGAGAATCGTCTGGTGCTGACCAGGGCAGAGCGGATGTATGAGGAGGCACTGGGAGACCGCAGAAAGAGACTGGACCGTTACATAACCGCTTTTGAGGCTGCGTTGAAAAGAGACGACCATGACGATATCCAGGATACCAGGGAAGCATTGGTGGAAGTGCTTGAGGAGGATGAGGATTGGGATTAGAGTGCCGGAATTTTATTTATATTTTATAAATCTAAAAAAAGACAGATCCTGCTGAAGCTGGATTTTATAGATAGTTTAGAATGTGAACACAGTATGAACACATTTTGGATTTACAATAGGATATAGATAGTTGATGAAAATCACTATCTCCCCCCTCATAAGAAATAGAGAACCCTCCGGCTGCGTGCCGGAGGGTTCTCTATTTCTTATGGTTTATGTTTTTCTGGATACCGTTTTCTGTCAGATTTCAGGATAGAACAAACTTCCGGCCTCAGCAGCGAGATTGCATGGAGAAGTGTCATAATCTATGAAATTCCGGTACTCTTTTCTCAAAGAGACAATAATACCGGAAGCCGCATGCAGCCAGGACTTCCGATGCGCGGTCAAACTGGGCGGCAATGAACCGGGTGTCATGGGAATCAGAACCAACCGTTATGATTTCGCCGCCAAGTTCGCGATAGCGCCGGAGAATTTCAGTATGGGGATGCATTTCCCGCATGCCGCTTTTGAGCCCGCCGGTGTTCAGCTCGATTCCTTTTCCCTTTTCCAGCAGGAGCTTCAGAATCCGGTCCAGAATGTCCCGGTAATTTTCATAGGCATATCCTTCCTCTTTTCCGGGGGCATACCGCACTACATAATCCAGATGGCCGTATACATCAAAATTGGAAAATTTCAGAATGTTTTCCAGGATAGATTCAAAATATTCTCCGATGGCGGATTCTTTGGTCTGCCTGTCAAAAAAACCGGGATAGTAAGGGTCCATTCCGTGACAGACATGGGAGGAGCCGATGATGAAATCAAATTCATGGGATTTGGCGTAAACGGCATTGGCCCGCATGGTATCAGGCTGCAGTCCCAGTTCCACACCGAAGAGAAGCCGGATTCTGTCTGCATATTTTTCCCGGAACCGGGCAAGGTCGTAGAGATAGGAATCCGTATTCAGGAGAAAGTAATCCGGAGGCAGATCCGGATATTCCGGATAATCGAAGTCATTGTGTTCCGTAAAACAGAGTGTGGAAAGTCCCTGACGGATTCCCTGCAGAATCATTTCTTCCATGGGGGTATTCGAATCTCCGGAGAAGGCGGAATGTAAGTGGCAGTCAGCTGTAATGGGCATAATCTGTTCCTTTCTTTTTTGAAAAAAGTATTAAAGTAGACTGGGCTGTTTCGGGCAGTTTTCTGTCTGGAGAGAGGTTTTCTCCCCTGTCAAAGGGCATTATAACATAAAAGTGCCGCAAATTCTAAACAATATGTAAAATTTCCGAAAAGTTGGTAATTATTTTTCATTTACATCTTGAATTATCCCGCAAAATTGGGTAAAATATCCTTGCTGACAAGTGTGTGAAGAGGTGACTGGCGTTCTGCTGGACTCTGTTCGGCACCATGTGTCTGTTGGGAATCTCCGGACTACACACTGATAAACGCAAGGACGGCTTTTTCCCTGTTTGGCAATGGTTGGGGAATGCCGGAAAATATAAAATTTCAGGAGGAATCTAAAAATGGCTGTAAGAGTAGCAATCAATGGTTTTGGCCGTATTGGCCGTCTGGCATTCAGACAGATGTTTGATGCTGAAGGGTATGAGGTAGTAGCAATCAACGATTTGACCAGCCCCAAGATGCTGGCTCATCTGTTGAAGTATGACTCTTCACAGGGTAAGTACAAATATGCTGATTCTGTAGTGGCAGGCGAAGACAACATCACCGTAAACGGCAAGACCATCACCATCTACAAGGAAGCAGACGCCAAGAACCTTCCCTGGGGCGAGCTGAAGGTAGACGTGGTTCTGGAGTGTACAGGCTTCTATACCTCCAAAGATAAGGCAAGCGCACATATCACTGCCGGTGCACGTAAGGTTGTTATCTCTGCACCTGCAGGAAACGATCTTCCTACCATCGTTTACAATGTAAACCATGACACGCTGAAGGCTGAAGATACTGTTATCTCCGCAGCTTCCTGCACCACCAACTGCCTTGCTCCCATGGCGAAGGCTCTGAACGATTTCGCTGCTATTCAGAGCGGTATCATGACTACTGTTCATGCATACACAGGTGATCAGATGATCCTTGACGGACCTCAGAGAAAGGGCGATCTGAGAAGAAGCCGTGCAGGTGCATGCAACATCGTTCCCAACTCCACCGGCGCTGCAAAGGCTATCGGCCTTGTTATTCCTGAGCTGAACGGCAAGCTGATCGGCTCCGCACAGCGTGTTCCCACTCCTACAGGCTCCACCACAATTCTGGTAGCCGTTGTTAAGGGTGAGGTTACCAAGGAAGGCATCAATGCAGCAATGAAGGCAGCAGCTACCGAGTCCTTCGCTTACAATGAGGACGAGATCGTATCTTCCGACGTTGTAGGAAGCACCTATGGCTCCATCTTCGACGCAACCCAGACCATGGTTTCCAAGATGGAAGACGGCAACTCCCTGGTACAGGTTGTTTCATGGTATG
>CAJTXE010000020.1:24139-79268 GCA_910580225.1 uncultured Acetatifactor sp. | reverse complement strand
CTGCACAGTTTCATTTATGGTGGTGCCAACTGTGCGGGCATGGAGGTTTAGGAACATATAGCAGCCGGCGCATCCTGGTGTACCAAACTGTACTTCTATACCAAGGCAGTCAGCCAGTTTAAACGGATTTCTTGTATCATATTTTATGGTATATTTCCGTACAATTTCTTTTATATAATTCCCCAATTATATCACCTACTTTTTGTACTTTTTCGGAGTGTACTTTTCCTTATTCATAATTTTCAGACGTTTTAGAGCAATTTCCAATTCGTCTTTAAAAAGTTCCATTGCTTCTGGAGAGAGGGCGTCTCCATCATAACTTGCATATGTTGCATTACGCGATGAAAAAGGAGTAACTGATTACCGAGTTTCAATGGAAACGGGTATAACCAAGTCAACTTTCACTGATTGGAAGAACGGAAGAAGTTATCCCAAAATTGATAAATTAAAAAAGATTGCTGATTTCTTCGGCAAGCCGATTGAGTATTTTCTGGAGTAGTTGATGACATAAAAGTAGGAGGTGATAGGGATATCTAGGGTTGTATTTGGGCAGGAACAGAAAAAGAGAAATAAAATTAAATACTTGACAGAGTGGATTGACGGCCGGATGCACAGCATGGGCTTAAAGCAGGAGGACGTGGCAAAAGAGCTTAACATTACGCAGGAGGCATTTTCTATGCGGCTGAACCCGAAGACTTATGAGAAGAACAAAAGAGCGGACCCTTTCAAGTTTGGCGACCTGCTGATTTTATGCAAAATACTGGAAGCTACGCCGGAGGAAAAGGAACGGCTGCTGACATTGTAATCGCTGCGGTATCGCAGCAGGAAGGATATGGGAATGGATAAAAAGGAATCAGTTTTTGAGGAACTGAAACAGGAGGCCAGGTATGCACAGGGGTCCTATTCGGAGCAGCTGCTGTATCAGGCATACGGTAAGGCACAGATGGCACGGCAGTTGGAAGCCATTACACAGGATGAATTCATGGAGATCAACGGGATGACCATCCGCTTCATGAATACAGACCGTGAATATAACCGCCGTAAAAACATGGCATATACTGACAGTTCCAACCCTAAAGACGGGGGCATGACCTTAACCAGAATTATTGCCATGGGGCTGATAGACGACAGTACGGAAGTGTATGTCCGGCCAAATTCCGGCTTTGGGGTACTTGCACAGGGGAACCGGCACTCGGACAATGTCCTGCATTACGCAGACAGTGGACTGGAGGGATTTAGGTGGCAGGACGACAATAAAGTTTATGCTGACCTGAATTAGCAGAAAGGAGGGACCTATGAAGCCATTCAGGGTAAGATTCTGGCACCAGGACGAAGACGGACGGGAGGAGCACATGGAGTTTAACTCTCTGGAGCAGGCCAAGGAGTTTTACCACAGCATGGATGGTATGGCGGAGCTGAAAGAAGAATAGAACTACCCTGATTTCATGTAAAATCGGGGCAACCACTTAAGCGTGCTGTTTTTGCTGGTAGAGGGAGGTTAAGGAATCCTGAAGCACCTGGGAAAAGTTAATATGGTTATTTTCGGCAAACGTATTGAGCCATGCGGGAATGGTAAGATTTTTTCTTACAGCCTTTTCACCATACTTTTCAGCATAGGCATCCATATCCAGAACTAACATGCTTACGAAACCGCCGGCTTCCGGGATAATGCGTTCCAATGGACTTGCTTCAGGTGCAGGTTTTCCGTCCTCCAGTTCGTCAAGAACCCAGCCGGATGCGGCATCAGTACCCATAAGGATAGCTTCGGCCAATGTGTCGCCGCCACTTACGCATCCGGGGAGATCGGGAACTACTACAGCGTAAGCTCCTTTTCTTTCTTTATCAGGATAAAAACAAGCTGGATAAGTGAGTTTCATAAAGCGCCTCCTTTACTGTAGGCAGTACCGGGCTTTAGAGCCCGGCCTGCTTCAAAATAGATTTTATTGTACGGGGGTCAAGGTCTCCGGGGCTGCTGATATTAAGCTTGTATTTTGGAAAGAAGTGCTTCTTGAAGTACCTGTGAAAAGTTTATCCCCATAGAAATGGCACGGTCATTCAACCATGACGGTATGGTTAAAGTCTTTTTTACTGCCTTCGTGTCCTTATACTGGTTAATGTCACACGATACAAGAGAGGAAAAACCATCAGCCGCATGAATGGCAGAAATATCGGAGGGAGAAGCGATATTATCTCCATGTTCTAACAATGACAAAAGATATCCGGTAAGTGCTTCTTGTGCCATTTCCATAGCTTCCGGAATGGTGGAACCGTAGGTATTACAGCCTTTCAGATCGGGAAATTCTACCCAGTAGGATTCATCTTCCTTGTGGAAGATGGCGGGATATACAAATAACATAACAAAACCTCCTTTTGATTTTTTGAAAGGCGGAGCTATTTCAGCCCCGCATCTTTCAAAATTTGATGTAGCAGACCGGTAGGAACATCTTTTCCATGCACGGGAACTGAAACGGTCATACCCTCTTTTCTGAAAATATGGTGGCTTCCGTTGATTCTGTCAAGTTGCCAGCCATTTTTCTTTAAGAGTTTAATAAGATCCCTGTCTTTCATGTTCCACCTCCTTACAAATATAATATAACACGTGCAACACGTATCGTCAAGAGGGGATTCAGAAAAAGATACAGGTACGGTGATGTACCTGCATCATTCTTCAGAATTGTGTGGGTCAGATTCTTCTTGTTTAGCAAGTAATTGCTCAATAAACTCTAACATAGCCTGTTGATATTCTGGATCAAGCCCACTAAATGTTTCTTCAAATTCTTTTGTAGGATTAATTGACTTAGGAAAGACTAATGTTTCTCCTTTGGCATTAGCAATTTTTTCAGAAATAGAAAAACCTTTTGCAACTCCTCTTACATAAACTTTTGAAGAATCGTTTAATGTTCGGTAGTCAGTTAAAAGTTCTATCTCATCTTTTTGGGTTATAGTGAAATTATTGATTTTGGGAGGGATTGGTTCAATTAAATTATCATCCGCCCAATAATCAAGGCTGATTCCAAAATAGTTGGACAGTTTCTTTAGTGTAGGCAATTTAAGCCCTTCATAGCCCCTTTTATACCAACCATCAATTGTTGTGTATGGGATGTCACATGATTTGGACAAAGTACTTTTATTCAAGTTGTATTTATCCATTAAAAAGTCCAGTTTTTCTAAAAAGTCCATATGATTACCTCCGAGCATAAGTATAGCATAAATTTTTTGGATAATCAATCAAAAAATACTTTTAAAGGTAAAATAATACTTGACAATATACTTTTAAGAGTATATCCTATAACTAGAAATTACCTTTGAAGGTAAGAAGGGAGAGATGATATGTATTCAAATTTGAAAAGTATATTGTATCGAAAAAATATCGCCATTAAACAATATGCAGAATTTTTGGGTGTAAGTGAGAAAACTGCACAAAACAAATTACATGGTATAACAGCATTTACTTATCCTGAATTTAAAAGAACTTGTACATTATTGTTTCCGGAATATAACGCAGATTATCTGTTTGCAACGGAAGAGGAAGCAGTTTATGGATGCATAGATATTTGATTTGTTTCTGATGGGCTCCATGCTTTGGACGGCGGTGGAGCCTATCTTCTTTTTCCGTCCTCCCTGATAGATAAATGCGCGCACACCGCAAATATCGCCACCAGTACATGAACTCTGATTGCGTTAAAACTTCAAGCTGCCTTGCCATCTGTGCTTTTCCATAGGTCTGATACAGTAATTCCGTGGAAAAGGAACGCTGTGCATATAAGGCTTCGCGCTTCAACTGCTCTAAAATCGGGTTTTCGTTCATTACATTATCCAGCCCCGCATTGACAATACATCATCATGGGAGACGGGTGTAGAGGATCTTCTGCGCTGGGGGGAGGAGACAGTAAAGCCCCAGGCATTAAAGGCATTCCGGGGAGAAGGGGAATGTGTGCAGGGGAGGTGGTGTGACGACTGTTTCTGCCGTATGTCAGCCACCTGCCGTGCTAGGGCGGAGGAAAATATGGTCCTGATGGAGGAAGCGGAGAACCCTGTCGGCAGCGGGCTGCCTGTAATGAAGCTCCCGCCGCAGCTTGGCAATGAGGAAGTAGGTGCTCTGCTGAAGCGTGCCCAGTTCCTGAAATCCTGGGTGAACAAGCTGGAGGCGTACGCCCAGGGAGAGATACTGGCAGGCAGGGATGTGCCGGGATGGAAGCTTGTAGAAGGCAGGAGCAACCGTACCATTCAGAATATAGATGCTGCTTATGAGGCACTGTGTGCAGCCGGCTATCCGGAAGAGGCATTGTACAGGAGGCAGCCGCTCCCGCTGGGAGACCTGGAGAAGCTTTTAGAGAAAGACCATAAGAAAATACTGGAAAAGTACATCATAAAGCCTCCGGGAAAGCCGACGCTGGTGCCGGATGATGACAAAAGACCCGCCATGTCGTCCGCATCCGTAGCGGAAGGGGCTTTTGGCGGAGAAAATGCTTATAAGGAGGGAAAGTAACTATGGTAATCACAACAGGAAAAGTCAGAGCAAGCTACGTACATATATTCCAGCCCCGCGCTTCGGACAACGGAGGGGATCCGAAATATTCTGTCACGCTGTTGATCCCGAAAACAGATACCGTCACCATTAATGGCATTTATGCGGAGATAGAGCGGGCAAAGCAGGAAGGCGCACAGAAAGCCTTTAACGGGAATATCCCGCCCCAGTGCAGGACACCGCTTTATGACGGGGACGGATACCGTCAGTCGGGAGAGGCTTTCGGGGAAGAGTGCAGGGGATGCATGGTGATCACGGCATCTGCAAAACAGCAGCCGGTGATCGTCGGGCTGGACATGCAGAACATTCTGAATCCTGCTGATGTGTACAGCGGGTGCTACATCCGGGCCAATATTAACTTTTTTGCCTATAACAGTAATGGGAATAAGGGAATAGGCTGCGGACTGAATGCCGTGCAGAAGATTGAGGACGGAGAACCTCTTGGGGGACGTGTCAGTGCTGAAGAAGCTTTCGGCGGTGCGAATGCCTATGCAGGTGGAACTGCAGGCGTTTATCAGCAGCCTCAGGGAAATCCGCAAGGCTACGCCGGCTACCAGCAGCCTCAGGGAAGTCCGCAGGGCTACGCTGGGTACCAGCAGCCCCAGAGTGACCAGCAGGGCTACGCCGGTTACCAGCAGCCCCAGAGTGGCCAGCAGGGTTATGCGGTCGATCCGATAACAGGGAGGCCTGTATCTCCGGGAGGAGTGATGGGGATATGAGGCTTCTCCATATAGACCTGGAGACTTATTCCAGTGTCAATCTACAGAAAGCGGGACTGTACAAATATGTGCAGTCCCCGGATTTTCAGATATTGCTTTTTGCTTATTCTTTTGATGGAGGCGCAGTAAATGTAATAGACTGTGCCAGAGGGGAGCAGCTCCCTGAACATATCACCGCAGCGCTTGGTGATCCGAACGTGAAAAAAGCGGCCCATAATGCGGCCTTTGAGATATACTGCCTGAATAAGTTTTTCCATAGCCCCGTATGTCAGTGGCACTGTACCATGGTACACTCCCTTTACTGCGGTTTTCCGGCGTCGCTGGATGCGGCGGGAAGGGCCATGGGGCTTCCGGAGGATAAGAGGAAGATGGGAGTAGGGAAGCAGCTGATCCGGTATTTCTGTGTGCCCTGTACGCCTACCGCAAGGAACGGGGGACGTACCAGGAACCTTCCCCATCATGATCCCGCAAAGTGGCAGCTTTTTAAGGATTACTGCCGCCAGGACGTGGCGACAGAGGCAGAGATCTACCGGAGACTGGAGAGATATCCCATTCCGGAACAGGAACGGCAGAACTGGATCCTGGACCAGTATATAAACATGGCAGGAGTAAAAGTAGACATGGATTTGATCGGAAGCGCCCTGGAGCTGTATGGGCAGGTCAGCGGGGAGTTATCAGGGAGAGCGAGGAGGCTTACCGGGCTGGATAATCCCAACAGCGTGGCACAGCTGAAGAAGTGGATACAGGAGCATTCCGGGATGGAGCTGGAGAGCCTGGACAAGGCAACGGTGGCGGAGATACTGGCAGACAAGGACGGGGAGGAACTGGTGAAGGAAGTGTTAAAGATCCGCAAAGAGCTGGGAAAGACTTCCGTAAAAAAATATGAGGCTATGAAAGCCTGTGTCTGCGGAGACGGACGGATCCGGGGGCTGCTGCAGTTTTACGGGGCCAGCAGAACGGGGCGCTTTGCCGGACGGCTGGTGCAGGTGCAGAACCTTCCAAGAAATTACATCGAGAACCTGGATCTTGCAAGGAGACTGGTAAAAAGGAGACAGCCGGATGCCGTAAAAGCTGTTTACGGAGATGTGCCTGACCTGTTGTCCCAGCTGATCAGGACCGCTTTTATCCCGGGAGAGGGATGCCGTTTTATCGTGGCGGATTTCTCTGCCATAGAAGCCCGTGTGCTGGCCTGGCTTGCCGGAGAAGAGTGGAGGCTGGATGTATTCCGTACCCACGGGAAAATCTACGAGGCTTCCGCCAGTGCCATGTTCGGCGTCCCCATCGAGAAGATCAAAAAGGGGAATCCGGAGTATGCGCTGCGCAGCAAGGGCAAGGTGGCGGAACTTGCGCTCGGATACCAGGGAGGGGCACATGCACTGATCAGCATGGGCGCGCTGTCCATGGGGTTGGCAGAGGAGGAACTTCCGGATATTGTAAGTCGCTGGCGGAAGAGTAACCGGAGGATACAGGATTTCTGGTATGCTGTAGAGAATAACGCTGTGGACACGGTGCAGTATGGAACTGTTCATACCATGGCGAAGGGGATCAGCTTTTACCGGGACAAGGAATATCTTTTTGTCCGTCTGCCTTCTGGGCGAGAATTGTTTTATTACCGTCCGGAGCTGGTGACGAATGCCTTCGGCAGGAGTGCAGTGGGATTTTACGGTACCAGCCAGACAACTAAGAAATGGGAGCTGACGGAAACCTATGGTGGGAAACTTACAGAGAACATTGTCCAGGCGGTGGCGCGGGATCTGCTGTGCAGCGCCATGATGAACCTGTACAGGGCCGGGTACGCGATTTGCTTCCACATACATGATGAAGTTATACTTGAAGCGCCAAAGGAGAGCGGCAAAAATCTGCAGGAGGCGGTCAGGCTGATGTGTACCCAGCCGGAATGGGCGGAGGGTCTGCCGTTGGATGCGGCCGGATTTGAAGGATATTACTACAGGAAGGACTGAGGGCGGTTTTATGTATTATGACAAGCAGATCAAGATAGCAACAGGCGGAAGCCGCAAAGCAGTGTCCTGGGTGGTACAGGAGATTTCCTGGTCAGCTTTTCTGTTAAAGCTTTCACAGCCGGTCAGGACGCCGGAAACTTTTCAGGAGTATAAAGCCCTCCCGAAACCGAAACAGGACGATCTGAAGGATGTGGGCGGATTCGTAGGAGGGGTGCTGGCCGGGCCCCGCAGGAAAAAGGATTCTGCCGGGGAGCGGTACCTGGTCACCCTGGATGCGGACACCATAGGACCGGGAGGGACACAGGGTGTGCTGAATGCGGTATCCGGACTGGGATGCGCCTATGTGGTTTACAGTACCAGGAAGCTTTGTAGATGACAGGGACGATGTGCAGCTGTATGACTGTCAGCAGATGGCCGAGGCAATTGTCTATGGCATTACCGGACAGAGGGTGCAGGCAGCAGAGGATCTGGCCGATCAGGAAGCAGCAGCGCCTGGAGCAGAGACTGCGGTTGGCGATAAAAAGCAGCTGTATAGAGTGCAGGTGGGGGCCTACTCTGTTAAGAGTAATGCAGATGCCATGATGGCAAAGCTTAAGGCTGCCGGATATGATGCGATTGTTGTTAAAGCTTAACGCCATTTTCATGACAAGATTCATGACAAGAAATGGTATAAATGCTCATTATTCTCTATAAATTTATCTGATAAAACAAAACATAAAAAAGCCGCAAACCATTGATTTTACTGGAAAATCTGGACTTGCGGCTCCTTTTAATGCATGGAGCATATGGGATTCGAACCCACGGCCTCAACAATGCGAATGTTGCGCGCTCCCAACTGCGCTAATGCCCCATGGACATTATTGTAGCACAATCGGAATAAAAATCAATAGAAAATTTTAATTTTTTTAGACTGTTACCGCTGTTTTCCTTTGCGGGATACCAGCTTTCGAATTCCTTTTGTGATCCATAGAACCAGAAGTATGACCATTACAAGCACTGCCAAAACCACACCTACAATCAAAAAGGCATATCTGTTTGGATTTCGGATCAGATCTCCGATTGCACGGCTGTCCTCCACAAT
The DNA here is from genome assembly GCA_910580225.1 of uncultured Acetatifactor sp. Classification (GTDB taxonomy): domain Bacteria; phylum Bacillota; class Clostridia; order Lachnospirales; family Lachnospiraceae; genus Acetatifactor. Next base: position 70,979 of record CAJTXE010000020.1, on the reverse strand, counting down.
CTTGCGGCTCTGGAAGGAAGCATAAGCCTGCGGCACATTAGAGATGCCGTCCCCGTCGGTGTCTTCCATGGAATTCAGATATGCGGCGATGGCGGTCCAGGCCTTTATCTCCTGTCCTTCTGAGAGTATAATGGTATCTTCAATATTTTCCACAGGGGTGCCGTCTGCAAATTTGGGCTGAACAGACAGGATTCCATAGGATACATCTGTCACAGCGCCCAGCATCTGTCCGCTGTAGAGATCGCACACAATGCGGTAAAGCTGGTCATCCTCGATTTCCCTGCGCCCGTTTTCAGCATCAGTCAGATAACAATCCGTGACTTTATTCAGAATCAGTCGGTGTGGGTTAAAGGAGAAGTGGCAGCCGCTCAGGTATAGCCGGGCGGAGGGCATAAAATCCGATATAGAGGCGTCGATCTCGGCGCCGGTTTTCAGCTCTGCACCTGTGAGATATATGCTGATCAGGGGATAGCCGGGAATGCCGTCCTCACCGATTCCCAGGGAATAGGCATTGAAAACATCCTCAACAGTGATATCTCCGGTGGCAAAGGTATCCCTGACACAGCCGGAAGGGACAATGGCTACATCCACAGGGTGGGAATCCGGGGTATCTGCATGTTCTACAGCATAGAAAAAGGCATCGGCCAGCAGATTGCCCAGATTGTGTTCCGTATGGGTGTCATACAGGTCATCCGAAGTGGCAAAGGCCACGGCATTTTGTGCCAGTACCTGCGTCCTGGCATAACCGAAGCGGGACAGATAAGCGGTGTCTACTTTTTCCATCAGACTGTCGATTTTTGCCTGGGTGTCAGGGTCCGGCACAATCTCTTCCGTTATGGGAAGCAGCTCATAGCGATCCATTGTCCATCTGCCGTTCTCTTGCTGCGTCATGGATAAGGAACCCAGATTTCTGCCGTAGGAGCCGCAGGATACGATGTAGGTATCGCCATGCCGGATGGGGGCGGGGAGGGTAGTGTGGGTGTGGCCGCTGATGATCAGGTCAATCTCCGGAACCGCTTTTGCCAGAATTTCATCTTCTGATTTGTCTTCATCAGGGTTTGTTCCGCTGTGAGAGACACAGACGATCATATCCACAGTTTCTTTTTCCTGGATTTCACGGACTGTCCTGGCGGCGGCTTCTGAGATATCTTCGAATTTCAGGGCGCAGGTAGGAGCGCATGCCAGGGAATCTTCTCCGAAAACCCCCAGGACGGCGATTTTTACATCACCTTTTGTCAGCACTACATAGTCTGCCATGCCGTAGGCTTTGAAAGCATCTCTGAGCAGCTGCTGATCTGCAGTGAGGCCTTCCGCTTCCATGGAGTCCCAGTCGATATTGCACAGCACCATATAAGGCAGCGTTGTGCCGCTTTCCGAGGCGGCATTCAGAGCATCCGCCAGGCCAGAGGTGCGATAGTCGAATTCATGATTGCCCAGGGTAGTGACATCACAGCCCAGGGCGCCCAGCATCTGGAGCTCTGCCGCGTCTGTATCGAAAATCGTTTGTATCAGAGTTCCCATGGAGAAGTCGCCGGCATCCAGAACCAGGGTATCGGGATTTTTCTCCTGTGCCTGACGGATCCGGGTCCGGATCCGGGCAAAGCCTCCCAGCGTTACATCTTGGCCGTCTTCCACGGTCAGAAAGCTGTTCAGGTGGGAGTGGGTATCGTGGAGGAAGAGGATATCCGTCTGCTTGGCGGTACTGTCCGAAGCCGCAGCCGATTGCAGGGAAGGCAGCAGCAGGATGGTCAGCAGGCAGCATAGAAAAAGACAAAATCTTTTTTTCATGGGACTTGTTTCCTTTCTTGAGGATAATGTATGTTTGATTCTTTTATACTGGACAATAGATGGAAAGTCAAGTTTCTTTGTAAAAATAGCATTGTTTTCTGCATGGATTTGTTGGTGTTGACTTGATGCAATTTTGCTTTTGTGGTCTGGAGGGGCTGAACTGTTGCTTATTATCAGAAAAATTCGGAAAAGTTTAAAAAATTTTAATGATTCTTTTTCAGAGGCATGCTATAATGGAGTTTATCAGAAGTATGGGAAGCTGTTTTGTCTGCGACAAAGGGTGCGGCTGGGGCAGGGTGCAGGAAGTAAATTTGCCTCCCGAAGGGTGTAACGTTGGGAGAATGGGATAGAGAAAGGGCTGCAGACTTCAGATGGAGAATCGAAAAGAAAATGAAATGGAGCAGATCCAGCGCGGTCTGGAAGAATTCCTGGAGAAAGAACTGGGGCATGAAGCGGAGAAGGAGAGCGGCAGAGGGCGCAGTGATACCGGGGGACAGGCTTCTTCAGAGAGATCCTACAGGCAGGAGGAAGGCGGAAACACACGAGGAAAGAATGGCAGAGGACAGGACCGGTATGATGGAGGAAACTGGGACGACAATACGCCGGAATACATCAAAGGCAGCCCAAAAGACTACGAGTCAGAATATATCAGGAGAGACCTTGGTGAGTCAGAATACATTCCAAGAGAAGCAGATGATCCGGATATTCCATTTCGAGCGGAAGAGGAATACGATGAGGCCGGCTGGGAAGAGAACGAAACAGAGGAGGGAATTTACGACTGGGACAGTGAACCTGTTCAGCGGACAGGGGGCGGGAAGAGAATATCCGACTACGAGAGTCTCGGCCATGAGGGAGAAGCCCGGAGACAGGCATCTGCACACAGAGCAGGCAGTCAGAGACAGGATGTTCAGAGCCGGTCTGCTTCCCGCCGCCGGGACCCGGACCGTTATGAGGAGGCAGGACGGGAGCGGGGCAGAAAGCCGCCTGAGAATAGAAAAGCTTCCGGAAGACCGGCACAGAACCGGAGAGAGGAGACCCAGATGGCAAAGAAGCCGCCGAAATCACAGAAGAAAAAACGGAAGAAGAAGCGTCGCCTGCTGAAATTTTTGATTACTGTTGCTGTGATTCTGGGATTGCTGGGAATAGGACTCTATCAGCTGGTAGGTGTGGTATACGGGAAAATGACTTATCATGAAATTGCTTCTGTGGCAGAGGCTCCTATGAAGGAAGACGGTGTGGTAAATATCCTTCTCATAGGAAATGATTCCCGTGTTAACGGTGAGGACGGGCGTTCCGATGCTATGATTCTCCTGTCAATCAGCAGTAGGACGAAGAAGATCTATATGACGTCTCTGCTGCGGGATATATATGTGGACATTCCCGGGCATGAGGGGAATCGACTGAATGCAGCGTATTCCTTCGGCGGGGCGGAACTGTTAATGGAGACGATCGAGAAAAATCTTGATATCTCAGTCAACCGTTATATCCTGGTGAACTTTGAAGCCTTTGCCGGTCTGGTAGATGCGGTGGGAGGGATTGAACTGGAACTGTCTAAGGAGGAGAAGGAATATGTCAACGGCTATCTGGTAGAATACAATATTCTGACGGACAGACCTCAGGGGACGGACAATATAGATGTCTCAGAGAGCGGACCGGTGCATCTGAACGGTCCCCAGGCACTTGCTTACAGCCGGAACCGCTATCTGGGTACGGATTTCGGCAGAACAGACAGGCAGCGGAAGGTGCTGACCGCTGTGATTGGGAGGCTGCCTTCGGCTTTGGTCACGAACCCGGGCGGGTTGATGGACGGGCTGCTGCCGAACCTGACGACGAATCTGACCAGGGGAGAGTGTTTTCGCCTGAGTTTGATGGCAGGGAATATGCTTACATACGATATTGAATCTGACAGCATTCCCCAGCCCGGAACTTATCAAAATGTGACAATACGCAAGATGGAAGTACTGGAAGTGGACTTTGAGAAAAATATCAGCTACTTAAGGGAAAAACTGTATGGGGAGTAGGAGGACAGAATGGATTTTATCATATTTGTTTTTATTGCTTTCATGTGCATCAATGTGGCGATAAAGATATACAGCTGTGAGGAGAGGAATCAGGTATTCAATAAACGTCCCATTGAGGTTACGGATGTGAAAAAGTATAACAGATTCTGCGGCAATCTGACTCTTATTTTTGGTGGAGCTGCCGAACTTACACTGTTTGCGGGAAATGCGTTTGGAGGCTGGGTCAGCCCGGTCTCCGCCCTGCTGCTGATTGCAGAAGCGGTTTTGGTGATGGTGATCTACAACAAAGCGGAAATAAAAATGCTGAAAAAGAGGTGACAGGGAATCAAAGTATGAGGACAGGAAGGCGTGTTCTGGTTACTTTATTGATAAGCGTGCTGTCAGGCGCCTGCGGAAACCAGGAACAGATGCCCGTGTCAGTGGCGGAATTGACTACCGTTGAAATCAGGCAGGAAGGCAGAGAAAATATTTCGCCGGAGGACCAACCGGGGACGGAGGGGAAAGACTTTCTGCCGGATGGTCAGGGGGACAATAACGGGGAAAACATTTGGTCGGAAGACCAGTCGGGGACAGACGGGGAAAACAGTTCGAAGGATAATCAATGGGAGAACAACGGGGAAAGCAGCGGAAACAGCGGCGGAGAGAACGGCATACCGGGAAGAGACATTTCAGGGGAGCATAGCGGACAGCTTTCTGTTTCCGGAGCAGATGCGGACAGGACATGGGAAACAGATTCGGAGCCGGAACAGGTTCGCATTACGATATCTGCAGCCGGGGATGTAACCATGGGAAATTATATTGGTCAGGGATATGAGATTTCGTTCCGGCAGACTTATGACCAGGGGGCAGGAGACGCTTACTTTTTCGGAAATGTTGCGGACATTTTTTCGGAGGATGATTTGACACTGGTGAATCTGGAGGGGCCGTTGACCCGCTCCGGGGATTTTCGGGAGGGACAGACCTATTGTATCTCAGGTGATCCGGAATACGTCAATATTTTAACGGAAGGTAGTGTGGAAGTTGTCAGCATGGGCAATAATCACCGTCTCGATTACAAAGAACAGGGAACTGCCGACACGGTGGAAGCGCTGGAAGCCGCCGGGATCCTCTATGCATATGATGAAAATTACTGTATGTATGAGACAAAGGGCATCCGGATCGGCATCGTGTCTGTCAATGAGGTAGGACAGGGGGCCGGTGTAGAGAAGTATCTGCAGGAAGGGATAGAGCAGCTTCGTCAGGAAGGCGCAGATCTGGTTTTTGCATGCTGCCATTGGGGAATCGAACGGGAATATTATCCTGAAGACTATCAGAAAAGCCTGGGCAGAAAATGCATTGACTGGGGATATGACCTGGTGATCGGCCATCATCCCCATGTGCTCCAGGGCGTGGAGGAATATGGGGGAAAATTTATTGTCTACAGTCTGGGGAACTTCTGTTTTGGGGCGAATCGGAATCCGCCGGATAAAGACTGTATGATTTTTCAGCAGACATTTACATTTCTGGAGGGCGAAAAGCAGGAGGACAGGGAGATTCGGGTGATTCCCTGTTCGGTAAGCTCTGTCACCGGCAGAAACGACTATAAACCTACGCCGTCGGAAGGAGAGGAAGCTCGGAGGATTGTGGACAAAATTAATGAATGCAGCCGCAGTTTTGGGGTAGTGTTTGACGAGGAGGGATATCTTCTGAAGACAGAGTGATTGCCGGAATGCAGAGGTGCGCAAAGAAAACGTAAGCGGGGCTGGGGACAAAGACATGAAAGCGCAAACCAGACGGGGAACTGTCCGAAGACGGGACGAAGGCGCAAAAGAGGGAAAGAGAAAACAGAGTGGGAGACAGCTGCGGAATCAAAGCAGCGGAAAAGAAGCGAATTGCGGTTAGAGGTATACAGGAACAAGTAATAGGAGGCAGAAATGGAAAAACGAAAATTGGATAAACTGGGGATTGAGACATCATTGTTGGGATTCGGCTGTATGCGTTTCCCAGTGACGGCAGAGGGGAAGATTGATGAGCCTGAGGCGGAGCGAATGCTGGACAAAGCCATTGGGGCCGGTGTGAACTATATTGACACTGCCTATCCCTATCACAACGGAGACAGTGAACCCTTTGTGGGCAGGGCGCTGAAGAAATACGACAGGCATGCTTTTTACCTGGCGACAAAGCTTCCCTGCTGGAATGTAACGAATCGGGAAGATGCGGAACGTATTTTCGAAGAACAACTGAAACGTCTTCAGACGGATTATATTGATTTCTATCTGATGCATGCTATGGGCAGAGACAGTTTCCGCAAAATGGCTGACCTGGGGGTGGTGGAGTATCTGGAACAGCTGAAAGCAGACGGCAGGATCCGCTATCTGGGATTTTCCTTTCACGACAGTTATGAGGCGTTTGAAGAAATCCTATGCTATCGAGACTGGGACTTCTGCCAGATTCAGCTGAATTATATGGACACGGAAACACAGGCGGGATTCAGGGGCTATCGGCTTACTGAGGAGCGGAATGTGCCTCTGATCATCATGGAGCCTGTAAAGGGCGGTTCTCTGGCAGCCTTTGCGGAGGACATCACTGGAAAATTCCGAGCCTTGGATCCGGAGGCGTCCACTGCATCTTACGCGCTGCGCTGGGTGGGAAGCCTGCCGAATGTGAAAGTGATCTTAAGCGGTATGTCTACTATGGGGCAGGTAGAGGATAATCTGAAGACATTCTCACCTTTCCGTCCGCTTTCTGACGGGGAGGCGAAAACCATAGACGATATCGTTGCACTGATCAGAGGAAGGGTGAAAAACGGCTGTACGGCCTGCAGGTACTGTATGCCCTGTCCTGCAGGTGTGGATATCCCGGGGAATTTCCGAGTGTGGAATACCTATCATATGTACCAGAATTACAATATGGTGAAAAACAGCTGGGAGAATGACCTGGGGGAAGAAAAGCAGGCAAAGAACTGCATCAGATGCGGAAAATGTGAAAAGGCCTGTCCGCAGAAGCTGCAGATCAGGGAGGATCTGGAGAAAGTACAGGCTGATCTGGAGAAGAAGGAATTTGTATTTTAAGCCGGAGGCAGGTTCTGTTTCATGGAGAAAGCGTTTAAACTGGATTTTGAAAATGATAAAGTGGGAAGTCTGTATGTGAACTGCTGCGGTTGTTCCCGGACGGAGAGTCTTCACAGCTTCGGTCCGGCCTCCAAGCCCCATTATCTGATTCACTATGTGCTCAGCGGCAGGGGCGTGTTTCGCTTTCATGACAAGGAATACCGACTGGAGACAGGCTACGGTTTTCTGATACAGCCCAATGAGCTGGTTTTCTATCAGGCGGATGAGAAGGAACCCTGGAGCTACCTGTGGGTAGGCTTCGGAGGCAGCAGGGCGGGAGAGTACCTGGAATCCATGGGGCTCTCCGCCAGACATCCTATTTTTGCCTGTGACAGAGATCAGGAATTGTATGCAATCGTTCGGGATATGATGGAGCACAATACCTTCGGGGTGGCAGACGATTTAAGGCGGAACGGCCAGCTGGGAGTATTTCTGTCTATCTTGGCGGAGAGTGCCGGCGTAGTGGCAAAAGACGAGGAAGACAAGGGGAATCAATATGTAAAAAAGGCAGTGTCCTTTATTCAGAGCAATTACTGCAACCCTATCAAGGTAACCGATGTAGCGGATTATGTATGCATTAACAGAAGTTATCTTTACACATTGTTTCAAGGCTATCTGGGCATGTCTCCCCAACGATTTCTCACTACATTCCGTATAACCAAGGCAAGAGAACTGCTGGACTCTACTTCTTATCCCATAGAAAGTATTGCACTTTCCTGCGGTTACAGTGATGCGCTGGTGTTCACCAGGGCGTTTCGTGCTATGAAGGGGATGTCTCCTTCGCAGTACCGCAGGCAGAGTCATCGTGAGAACTCCCGGGAGCAGCTTCAGGAGGTAGACCATCTGATTGCGCAGCTTTTGAAATCTCAGGATAAAGAATAGGAAGGATTTATGGATACATTTTAAAAAGCAGAGATAGAAAAGAAGGCGGGAGTCATTTCTCCCGCCATTGTTCTTCATTTCCGTTAGACCATACTACCCTGTTCCGTCCGTGCTCTTTCGCGTCATAGAGCATATTGTCTGCTATTTTCAGATAAGTATCATATACGTCATCATTCTGGGGAACCAGTGTGACTCCGCCAATACTGATAGTTACCCAGGGAGAGACGGCAGAATTATGGGGCATGTGGAGGTCTTCCACCGCCTGCCGAATCTTCTGGAAAAACTGAAAGGCCTCTTGTGCCTCCATTCCTACCACAATGGCAACGAATTCTTCTCCGCCATAGCGTGCCAGAAAATCCGTGGCGCGCTGGAGATAGGAGGATGCGGTTTTTGCTACGGCGGCAATGACTTTATCTCCTGCAGGGTGGCCGAAGGTATCATTGTAGGTTTTAAATTTATCGATGTCAAAGATGCAGAGGGTGAACGGCAGCCCCAGCCGGCCGGCTTCCCGCCATTTGGCAATGCTGTATTCCTTATAGCGTCTTCTGTTTGCGATGCCGGTGAGCTGATCCACCATGGCCTGTTTCATAAAATGCATCTGATAATGGAAGAGTTTGATATGTGTGTTGGCCCGTGCTTTTACCGTGATGGGGCTGAAGGGTTTTGTGATATAGTCTACTGCACCCAGTGTGAGTCCTTTTTCCTCATGCTGTACGTCGGAAAGTCCTGTGATGAGAATCACAGGGATATATTTGGTTACCAGAGTCTCCTGCAGTTTCCGCAAAAGGGTGAAACCATCCATTTCCGGCATGATGATATCCAGAAAAATCAGGGAAAACTGTCCGGATTTTGCCAGATCCAACCCTTCCTCGCCGTTCTGGCAGGTAGTAACCGCATAGTCGCTGCTTAAAATGGATTTCAGATATTCTGCCTGTGCCCGGCTGTCATCAATCACCAAGATATGCTCCATATAGTTTTGTGTCCTTTCCCAGACTGTAGACGGCAGGGCAGCAGCCGTCTGTTTTTGTAATAGAAACAGGATTCTAAAAATGATTTCTTCAGCTTTTTTTCTCTCTGCTTTCAGTGATATCCTGTGCAACAAATACCACCGTTTTGGGCAGGTCGTTTTCCCCGGTCTGTGCAAGAACGGCAGTAGCCCGGATCCAGCGGCAGGTTTCCTGATCACCCGGACTTCCGTCCGGCATTTTCCGGTAGGTGATGGTCACATAGGGATTCCACCACCGCAGTGAGCGGCTCCAGTTCTCCACATTCATGACTTCAAAAAATTCTGCCCGGTCGTCCACATGGACAAAATTGTCGGCATAGACCTGAAGTGCCGTGGTACAGTTGACTTCGCTGCCCAGAACATCTCCTTCCTTGCCCAGTTTGGTAACTGCCCGGAAAGTATCCTGGGTCAGATCTATATAGTAGGTGGAGAAAAACAGGCTGCTTAAACTGCTGATGATATAAGAACGATCCCGCAATGCCTGAAGCCGGGTTTCCTCCTCCCGTTTCTGGACGGTAATGTCCTGCCCAAGAATGTTGACGGATACCCGATTGTCTTTCCGGTTATAAATGATATGCTGCTCAATCCAGTGGACCGGTTCGCCTTTCAGGCGGTACTGGCAGATTTCCTCGGAGTAAGCCTCCGTATCGGCAGCTTTTTTACGGAGGTGCTCCAATGACAGGAGATTACTGTAATGAATGGCATCTTCAGGGTGGACTTTGTTGTACAGAGCCTGGTGCATATGGTAGTCATAATCTCCGATCAATGGTCCTGGCAGTTCCTCTTCGTCCCGCAGATTGAGCTGTTCGCACTGGCCGCTTTCCAGATGTACTGTGTTCAGGCGGCTGTACTGTGATTTGAGTATGGCAGCCATCTGCATATCACGTTGGCTGTGGAGCAGTTCACGGCGGATTCTTTCGTCCATGTCCTGGAAGGCCAGAATTGCATGATCGGTATCGGTTTCCGTCGGATCCAGATGTGCCGTGATGGAGATATAGCGGTAAACGCCCCCGGTATTCCACTGACAGAGCAGTTCCACATGATGGTTTCCGGTCTGTCTGGTTTCCCGCAGGCTTTCCAGGGAAAATTTCTGTTCAAAGGTATTTCGGTATGCCACGTGGAGCATAGGGCTGATTTGGGACTGCATCAGGATATTCCAAGATGGCAGTGCGGCAGACAATTCATTTGGTCTTTCTTCTGTCAGAACCGTTTCCACGCTGCCTTCCTTCAGATCAATATTGTAAATGCGGAAGCTTTGTTCACCAACTGCACAGATGAGCTTCTGATTGTGGGCGCTGCTTTCCTCCTGTTCCAATCCTTCCCGCATGGTTTCATGCACATCCATGATACAGAAAATTACCATTTTGTGTGTTTCGCTGTAATCAAAGCATTTCACGACTTCTACCAGATTCCAGCGGTATATGCCCAGACGCTGACGGCGATAGATACAGGTCAGCTTTTTTCTGTCAGATTGCAGGGCTTCCTTCAGGTGTTTCGGACGGATAAAGGTTAGAAAACGCTCCCTGTCATCAGGATGGATAGCATTTTCGGCCAGCTGTTCCAGCTGCCAGAAAAAGTCTGTGGTATTGTCTCCTGTGAGCCAGGCGTCCGGTTCCAGTTTCAGTACATCATAGCGTTCCAGGTCCAGATCCACACGCAGAATCTTGCGGTAAACATAACCTGCCGTCTCCAGACGGGGGGTGACAGTGACCACAAAGGCTGCTATGGTATCCTGCCAGAGTGTCCGGGTGGCTACCATGTCTACCACCCCGCCGAAGGTGGGATTATAGCCGATAGAACGCCCCTCCTGCCGGTCTGCTATGGTTAGTAGCGGGCAGTTGATACAGGAGCCGTTCCAGACTTCATGGCAGGTCATACCCTGTCGAACCTCTGGGGATACGGTATGTACCCTTTTGTTGTAGTATAATATTCCGTGATTGTCTTCCCGAATGACGTAGACTCCGGTTTCCGGCATGGCATCCAGGATTCGTTCATAGTCCTTGCTTTCCAAATCCGTTTCCTCCAATATGATGGAACTGGCAATTCAGGTTTTTAACCTGTCATATTTGGTTATAAGTCACATTTAATCTGAATATTTATTTGATTTTTCATTCTGTACCATAGCACCAAACTGATTATGAACCAGTCAGTCCCGAACCGCAACGGTTTTGTGGGGAAAACAAAAAGTCACTGCTCATTGGATACTGCCGCATTACGAAGGCAAGGCGATAGTTTGCAGTATGGTGGGCATCTATGTAACATTTTTGTCTGGGCGGTATCGGAATTGGGGGGACAAAAATAACCGTTTCCCCGGCTGTGCAGTGAAACGGTTTTCCGCAGATAAATTCAGACGCTTTCATTTCGGCTGAGAAGCAGACAACGGTTTCCACTCCGGCATCTGTCAGCACAAACGCATTTTCTGTCGGAAACGGTGAACCAGGTAACGGACTTCCGACATAAAAAATCGGCGCGACAGGATTCGAACCTGCGACCTCGGCGTCCCGAACGCCGCGCTCTACCAAGCTGAGCCACGCGCCGATCTGATAGAAAAGACCATTTCTCAACGGCTACATTATATAATAAATAAAAACGGCTCAATTGTCAAGAGAAAAACTTATTTTGAATCAGAAATTTTAAAACAATCTTCTCAAGATAGATACCACTATATGACTATGGACAAATAGTGTATAAGACAGGACAGTTTGGCGGCAGATGTTGAAAAATCAGACAGTGTGTGTTACGATGGAAAACAGGATCAGTCAGTCCGGTATTCCGGACCAGAGGAGGGCAGGATATGCCTGGAGAAAATGCGCGTGAGTTACAGAGAGGCTCCGGAACGCAGGCGCGGTCAGGGAGGAAGAAGGGTACATATGAGTCAGGCGATTGTAACCCTGAAAAAGGGAGAGGGACGCACCCTGAAAGCAGGCGGTGCGTGGGTTTATGACAATGAGATAGAATCCGTTGAGGGAAAATATGAACAAGGGGATTTGGTGGCTGTCCATGACTTTGACGGTTATTATATGGGCTGCGGTTATATCAACACCAGATCGAAGATTACAGTGCGCCTGTTGTCGAGAAAAAAAGATACGGTGATAGATGAGGATTTTCTGGAGAAGCGTGTCAGGGCTGCGTGGGAATACCGCAGACAGATTATGGATACCTCCAGCTGCAGGGTCATTTTCGGAGAGGCGGATTTTCTGCCGGGTATTGTTGTAGATAAATTTTCCGACGTACTGGTGGTGGAGTCCCTGACACTTGGGATCGAGAAGTGGAAGTATCTTATTGTAGAACTTTTGCGGAAGGTTCTTGCGGAGGAAGGGATTCAGATCAGAGGTGTCTATGAACGGAGCGATGCTAAAGTACGTCTGCAGGAGGGCTTGGAGCGGGTCAAAGGCTTTATCGGGGAACCGTTTGATACAAAGGTGGAGATACAGGAAAACGGAGTGCGGTATATTGTGGATGTAGAAGATGGACAGAAAACAGGTTTCTTCCTGGATCAGAAAAACAATCGGGCGGCCATCCATTCCATTTGCAGAGGGAAAAAGGTCCTGGACTGCTTTACGCATACCGGTTCTTTTGCACTGAACGCAGGAATTGCCGGGGCAGAGAGCGTGCTGGGGGTGGACGCTTCATTTCTTGCGGTGGAACAGGCCAGGGAAAATGCGAGACTCAATCAGCTGGAAGACAGAGTACATTTTCAATGTGCGGATGTATTTGAACTTCTGCCGCAGCTGGAACAGCAGGGAGAACGGTTTGATGTCGTCATCCTGGATCCGCCTGCGTTTACAAAATCTCGAAATTCCGTGAAAAATGCCGTAAAAGGATATCGGGAGATTAATCTGCGGGGGATCAAGCTGGTTCGTGACGGCGGTTTTCTGGTCACCTGTTCCTGTTCCCATTTTATGGAGCCGGAACTGTTTGCTAAAACAATCAGGGAAGCTGCCGCAGGGGCGCACCGGAGACTGAGGCAGGTGGAATTTCGGACACAGAGTGCGGACCATCCCATTCTCTGGGCAGCGGAACAGTCATATTATCTCAAATTATATGTTTTTCAAGTGGTTATTGAACGGTAAAACGTACGATTTGATTTTTTCTTGACAAGGCCGGAGGTTTTGTTCTATAATGCCTACATATAGAGACTGTGAAGAGGATCAGTACGGATTTGGAAGCATTCCAGAGAGAGAACGGGACAAACGATGCTGTGAAGCTGGTATCGGCTGCCGCTGAGAAGTTCTTATGCGGAAGATCAGGAACCTGCCTCGGAGTCTTCATGCGAGGTCTGCCGGAATTTGGATGCGGTGTGGGCTATAGGATTCTGGAACGGCATTTTACAGCAGTACAGCATGGTAAGCTGGGATTGCGGAAGGGGAGACGAAAGCATGACGCAGGCCTGCGTTATGGGCAGAAGAGATGGATGCGACAGTGTCAATTTGGGTGGTACCGCCGGATTTCCGGTCCCTATTGGGATGGAAATCCGGCTTTTTTTGCAGCAGAAGGGACGCGCGCCGTGGGAGACGAAATGCAGCGCAGGAATTCTGCATGGCGGTACCGGAATCAGGTCAGCAGCCGGAAGAGGAGAAGAGAAAAATGGCGGACAAGAAAATGGTAGAAGAAATCACTTCCATGGAAGTGGATTTCGCACAATGGTACACGGATGTGGTGAAGAAGGCGGAACTGATCGATTATACGTCCGTAAAGGGATGCATGGTGATCAAGCCTGCGGGCTATGCGATCTGGGAGTTGATTCAGAAGCAGCTGGACGCACGGTTCAAGGAGACGGGAGTGGAGAATGTATACCTGCCCATGTTTATTCCGGAATCTTTGCTGCAGAAAGAGAAGGATCATGTAGAGGGCTTTGCACCTGAGGTGGCATGGGTGACCCATGGCGGACTTGCGCCCCTGCAGGAGCGGCTCTGCGTGCGGCCGACTTCCGAGACGCTTTTCTGTGATTTTTATAAAAACGATATTCAGTCCTACCGGGATTTGCCGAAGGTATACAATCAGTGGTGCTCAGTGGTCCGTTGGGAGAAGGAAACCAGACCTTTTCTGCGTTCCAGAGAATTCTTATGGCAGGAGGGGCATACTGCGCATGCCACGGAGGAAGAGGCGCAGGAGCGGACCATTCAGATGCTGAATCTGTACGCGGATTTCTGCGAGGAAGTGCTGGCAATACCGGTGATAAGAGGACAGAAGACGGAGAAAGAGAAGTTTGCAGGGGCGATTGCCACCTATGCCATCGAGGCACTGATGCATGACGGCAAGGCATTGCAGGCCGGAACTTCACATAATTTCGGCGACGGATTTGCGAAGGCGTTCGGCGTCCAGTTTACGGATAAGGATAACACATTAAAATACGTGCATCAGACTTCCTGGGGTATGACTACCCGTCTCATCGGTGCCATCATCATGGTGCACGGGGATAATGAGGGCCTGGTACTTCCGCCCAGAGTTGCGCCTGTCCAGATCTGTATTGTACCCATCCAGCAGAAGAAGGCGGGGGTACTGGATAAGGCCTTCGAGCTTCGGGATACTCTGTCCGGACATTTCCGGGTAAAGGTGGATGACACGGATAAGAGTCCGGGCTGGAAGTTTGCCGAAGCTGAGATGCGGGGCTATCCTATCCGTGTGGAGATCGGACCCAAGGATCTGGCGGAGGGGAAATGTGTGATCTGCCGCAGAGATACCAGGGAGAAGATGGAGGTTACGCTGGAGGAGCTGGAGCAGAAGGCGGGAGAACTGCTGGAGACCATACAGCGGGAGATGCTGGATAGGGCCAGGAGCCACAGGGATGCCCATACTTATACGGCATTCAATATGGAGGAGCTGGACAATCTGTTTCGTGAGAAAGCCGGGTTTGTCAAGGCCATGTGGTGCGGTGATGAAGCGTGTGAAGTACAGATCAAGGAACGCTTAAGTGTAACCAGCCGCTGTATGCCTTTTGCCCAGGAGCATATTTCGGATACCTGCGTATGCTGCGGAAAGCCTGCAACGAAAATGGTGTACTGGGGACGGGCTTATTAAAACCACCGAAAAAATATGGGGAAAACAGAGAAAGGAGAGGCATAAAAGGCGATGATTCATGAAACGATTCGGCTTTCTATGGAGGGTTCCATGTCCTATGCCAGGTTGATTATCTATATATTCAGGAGGATTATGAGGAGATCCCCATCGCGGACAGACCGCTGGTTGTGATCTGTCCGGGGGGCGCTTACCAGTTTACTTCGGACAGGGAAGGAGAGCCGTTGGCAATGCAGTTTCTGGCTATGGGCTATCATGCGGCTGTGCTGAAATATTCCTGTGCTCCGGCTGTTTTCCCTACGGCTCTTATGGAACTTGCTTACAGTATTCGTCTCATCCGACAGCATGCACAGGAATGGCATGTGAATCCAAACCAGGTAATCGTTCTGGGTTGTTCTGCGGGCGGTCACCTGGCGGCCTCACTTGGAGTGTTCTGGGATAAGGCCTTTCTGGCAGAGGCATTGGAAGTCGGGGAAACGGACCGGACTGTATACCGCCCGGACGGCATGATACTTTGCTATCCGGTGATCACTTCCGGGGAATTTGCCCACAGAGGATCCTTTGACAATCTGCTGGGCGGATGCGCGGAGACATTTTCTGCTGTGCCGGAGGCGCCGGCGTTGGAGTTTCTGTCACTGGAGAAGCAGGTGGGGGCGTGGACGCCGCCGACCTTTTTATGGCATACTTTTACGGACACGGCAGTGCCGGTGGAAAACTCTCTGTTATTTATCAGTGCCCTGCATCGTGCCGGTGTATCGGCAGAATTCCATATGTATCCAAGGGGTGTGCATGGTCTTTCTCTTGCCAACCGGCTGTCATTGGACCAGGCTGAAACTGCCCTTCAGGAAGAATGTGCTTCCTGGATTTCACTGGTGCATACTTGGATTGAAGGCAGATTTCAGACGATTACGCTGAGGCAGGGGGAACAGACCTGACAGGAAAGGCAGAGGCTGCAGGATACAGCCGGAGTGTGCCATCCCCAGGGGATACAGATCTGCCGCAGCATGCTTATACAGAACATCAAGACAGGAAAGGATTGCAGAGTTGAATTATATCGTATTTGATTTGGAATGGAATCAGAGCAGTACCGGTCTGGAAGAAGAGACGGCACGCCTTCCTTTTGAAATCATTGAGATCGGCGCGGTGAAACTGGACAGCCGGGGAGAGCAAAGCGGGGAGTTCAGCGAGCTGGTCAGACCGGTGATTTACCGTGAGATGAACCGGGCAACCGGAAATCTACTTCATCTGCAGATAGAGGAGCTGGAAAATGGCAGTTCGTTCGTAGCGGCAGCCAGGCGTTTTCTGGAATGGTGCGGAGAGGAGGAATACCGCTTTTGTACTTGGGGAAGTGCGGATCTGACAGAGCTTCAGCGAAATATGAAATTCTATGACATGAAGCCGCTGGCAAAGGGGCCGATCGCCTATCTGGATGTACAGAAGCTGTTTAGTATTGCCTTTGAGGATGGAAAATCCAGAAGAGCGCTGGAACATGCTGTGGATTTTCTGGAACTGAAAAAGGAGATTCCTTTTCACAGAGCTTTCGGAGATGCCTATTACACTGCAAAGGTCCTGGCAAGGGTTCTGGCGCAGAAGCCGTATGCCCTGAAGAATCTGTCCTATGATGTATTTCATCCTCCGGCAGATAAAGCGTCTGAGATTAAAGTTCGTTTTGAGGGCTATGAGAAATTTATTTCCAGAGAATATCCAGGAAGGGCAGAAGCGTTTGAAGACAAAGAAGTGGTGTCCAGTAAGTGCTATCTCTGTCACCGGAATCTGAGGAAAAAGATCAGATGGTTTACCCCCAATGGACGCAATTACTACTGCCTGGCGCACTGTGAAATTCATGGATACCTAAAGGGGAAGATCCGGGTTCGAAAATCTGCGAACGATAAAACGTATATTGTTAAAACGACCAAATTAATCTCGCCCGAGGAGGCGGGGAAACTGAAAGAGCGCTGTGAACATGTGAAAAAACAGCAGTACCAGCACAGGCTTCACGGAAAGTGAGAGCTGTAATGCGTTCGGAAGCCGTTTCCAGGGGGCTGCCAAAGGGAATTCGAATACAGGGTGCAAAGCCGGATCTGCAGCTTTGCACCCTGTGCTGTTTCGGAACCGCTTACCCTCCTTCTGACCGGGAGGCAGATGCGCTTGGTGCAGACGTCACCTTCTGTATCGCATTCGGTTCTTCCTTCTCCATTCCCGCCGGCCGCCTCTGGTGCGGTGTCTTTTTTTTCTCCCGGCAAAAGCATAATTTCGCAGAACGATCCGTATCAGCAGTACCACCAGCAATATCCCGGCCAGAATTCCGGCACCGATCAAAATGTAGATGACATTCACAAAGATTATGGGTTTCTCTGAATCAGATTCCAATACCGGCGGCATATCTTCCGGCAGTATGTCGAACAGATTGTCTGTCTCTTCTCTGGCAGTAAAACTGACCCGAACGGAACCAATGGGTACGTCATGGTAGGTATAGGATATGATTGCTGCCTGATCCTCACTTCCGGTGTCGTAGGAAATCGACGACAAAGCGTCTTCAAAGGTGGCTGTTCTGGGAAGCAGAATAAAATCATCTTTATTCAGGGTCAGGAAGGGACGGGAGCTTCCGAAGATATCGTTCCCACTGTAGAACAGTCCCGTATTGTCGATCTGATACCTGTCTTCTGTCTGCGCTACGTTTACCTGTTCAAAATTGGAGAAACCATAATCGTAGAGGGCGATGGTATCCTGATATTGATTGGGAGATTCATCGTGCATTACCACACAGATCAGCTTCATTCCGTCTTTTTCCGCGCAGGATACGAGACAGCTTCTGGCCTGGTTGGTGTAGCCCGTTTTGCAGCCCACCAGGTATTCATAGGCGTATTCTCCGCCCGGGATGATCTTCATATTGTTATTCTCCAGCTTGCCAAGAGGGAGTTTCTCTGTGGCCGGAAAATCGATTCGCCTGGACAAAGTAATCTTGCACAGCATTTCATCCGCGAAAAAAGCCCTGCCGATCATGGCCAGATCGTAGGCGGTGGTATAATGATTTTCGTCCGGCAGTCCGTTGGGATTGACGAAGTGGGAATTCAGGCATCCCAGCTGCGCCGCCCGTTCGTTCATGATATCTGCAAAAGCCTGCCAGTCGGTGGTTCCCGTGATATGCTCTGCCACGGCATAGCAGACCTCGTTGGCAGAGCGGATCAGGATGGCATTCAGGCTTTGCTCCATGGTCAATTCTTCTCCCGGATTCATGGCGATATGACTGCTGTCTCGGGGAGTATCGAAGACGGCGTCGTGGGAAAAGATGACGGTATCATCCATTTCGCAGCGTTCCGAGGCAATCAGCGCTGTGAGAATTTTGGTGGTGCTGGCGGGATACTGCTGTTGATGGATGTTTTTTGAATAAAGGATGGTACCTGTACGGGCTTCCATTAAAATGGCGGATTCTGCGCCAACTACAGGCCCGGCGGGCCAGCCGGGGATATCGTTGGACTGGATCTCCATGGCCCGGTGGGCTTCCAGGCGCAGCTCGGCGTCTGAGGAGGCTTTGACGGGGACGGCTGCAGCGAGTACCAGCATACCGGCCAGTGCGGCAGCCAGAAGGGGATGGCATCTGTTATGAAGGTCATTCTGTCTTTTTTTCCGCATATGTTATCCTCTTTTTCATATTCCGGTTGAAACGGTCCGGTTTAATGGCTGGTTTCTATTATACACTATCCGGGGAAGTTATTCACGGGTTATTTACAGGAAAATTTATGATCGGCCCGGCAAAAGCTGCTGCGGTACGTAAAAACGTAAGATATCAAAGAGATTAACAGCAGGTTGACGTGAATATGGATTGACAAGTACCGAAAATTAAAGTACAGTTAGTATAGAACCGGAGACAATAAATTGTAAGAAAGAGCAGCGCAAAAAATGAGATTACGGAATATTACAGGATCAAGGGAGGTGATTTCAGGCAGCCCTTATGTTATAAAAGAAGAGATGCAGAGGGAATGTGCCGGAAAATGGAAGGACATTTTCGGAAATGATTCCCCAATTCGCGTCGAGGCAGGTATGGGAAAGGGCAAATTTATACATACTATGGCTAAGACCCATCCTGACATCAATTATGTGGGCATCGAGAAATACTCCAGCGTACTGCTGAGGGCAGTTCACAAGATGGAGCAGGAGGAGCTTCCGAACCTGAAATTTCTGCGGATGGATGCGGAAGACATTGCGGAGGTATTCGGACAGGGAGAGGTGGACAGGATATACCTGAACTTCTCAGATCCGTGGCCCAAGGACAGACATGCGAAGCGGCGGCTGCCGTCTGGGGAATTTCTGGCGCGTTTTGCCCGGATTATAAGATCGGGGGGCAGGCTGGAATTTAAGACGGACAACCGTGCACTTTTTGACTTTGCGCTGAAGGAGCTGGAGACGGCTTCTGCATGGGAGCTGGAGGTGAGTACCTTTGATCTTCACAAGGATACAGGGCTGATGCGGGACAATATCATGACAGAGTATGAGGAGAAATTTTCCGCACTGGGAAACCCTATCTGTAAGTATGTGATCATTCGGAAATAGGTAAGGATGGTTCTGTAAGGAACGGGGAAACCGGAAAGAACGGGATAGCCGGCGGCAGCGCCGCAGAAAGCCGGCAGCCGGGAACAGGAAAGGCGGCGCAGAAAAGAGGGTAAAATGGAATACAAATTTACGACAGACAATTTTGAAGCAGAGGTATTGCAGTCGGACATTCCCGTATTGGTGGATTTCTATGCGGACTGGTGTAATCCCTGTAAAATGATGGGACCGGTAGTGGCCAAGATCGCTGCGGAGTACGAGGGTAAGATCAAGGTGGGAAAATGCAATATCAATGACAACATGGAACTGGCAAGGAACTGTCAGGTGTCCAATATTCCGGCATTTATCATTTTCAGGGACGGCAAACCGGCGGCGCATTTCGTGGGAGCCATGCCTGCGGCAGAACTGAAGGAGAAAGTGGAGCAGGCATTGGGATAAAATGAAAAAAGAGTTATTATTGTATGAGGTGAAACGAACGCTGATCTGTGTGGCTGCAGCCTTTGTGTATGCCATGGGGGTCAATCTGTTCATTGTGCCGGCAGGACTGTATTCCGGGGGTGTGATGGGCTTTTCCCAGGTTATCCGTACTGTTCTGTCCAGATATCTGGGCATGGATTTTGGGGGATTTGATGTGGCAGGTTTGATTTACTACATGATTAACGTCCCCCTGTTTGTCATTGCATTTACCCGGCTGGGGAAAATATTTTTCTTCAAGACACTGGTCACTGTTACGGCAATGACTGCTTTTCTCTCTGTGATACCGGTTACAGAGATTGTGGGAGACACCATGGCAGCCTGTGTGGTGGGCGGGATCATTTCCGGCAGCGGCATAGGCGTCATGCTGCGGATGGCTTCCTCCAGCGGCGGAATGGATGTGGTTGGACTTATCCTTGCCAGGTGGAAGAAGGATTTCAGTGTGGGAAAAGCAGGGCTTTTTTTGAATCTGGCCCTTTATGGAGCATGCTTCTTCCTGTTTGATGTAGAGATTGTAGTCTATTGTATTATTTATGCAGCAGTGTATTCTATGGCAATGGACAAGGTACATACTCAGAACATCAATGTGGAGGCCAATATTATCACCAAGGCGGATACCACAGAGCTGGAGAAAGCGGTTTTTGACGAGATTTACAGAGGTATGACAAAGTGGACCACCCAGGGAGCCTATACCCATCAGCAGTCTCATATGCTCTATGTGACGCTGTCCAAGTATGAGGTGGGACGGCTAAAGGCAGTAGTACATAAATATGATCCGAATGCTTTTATTGTTATCAATGAAGGCGTCAGCGTGGATGGTAATTTCCTGAAAAAACTGTGAAAATTCCGGTGGCCTGGACAGACTGCAGAAACCTTTTGGGAAGGGTTGTCCCTGACAGGGAACGAAATGACAGGAAATAAATTCAAAAAAGAGGAACCGGGGTTAAGAACAATCCAGGTTCCTTTTTCTGTTTGTATAGCCATAAACGGCATAAATTGGCATTTCCGGCATTTTGCAAAAGTCCGTTCTCTAATAGTTCCTGCGGGCAGTCTGGATGGGTTCACAGGTCAGATCCACACCCAGTTTTTTGAAGATTTTGGTATCCACTTCGGAGAGCATTACCGATGTGTGCACCTGGCAGCCTTTCAGCTTCGGCAGCTGCTCCAGAGAGCGCCGGGCGTTATCGTCGCAGCAGGCCGCCAGAGTGAGAGCGATCAGTACCTCGTCGGTGTGAAGACGTGGGTTGCGGCCGCCCAGATAGCGGACTTTCAGATCCTGGATAGGTTCGATGGCTTCTGGCTTGATCAGTCTGATATCATGAGCTACGCCTGCCAGATATTTCAGGGCATTTAAAAGCAGGGCCGCGGAGGCTCCCAGGAAATCAGAGGTTTTGGATGTAATGATATGACCATCCGGCAGTTCGATGGCTGCGGCAGGTACGCCCAGCTCCTCTGCCAGTTCTCTGGCTGCGTAGGTGACCTTTCGATCTGCAGGTGTGATTTTGGCCTGTTTCATCAATACTTCGATTTTCAGAAGTTCGTTTTCGGAGGCATCGTCCCGCACCATTCTGCAGAGAGTGGTATAATAGCGCCGGATGATCTCCATCTTGGAGGCTTCACAGCAGGCGCTATCGTCGACGATACAGTTACCGGCCATATTGACGCCCATGTCGGTGGGGGATTTATAGGGGTTGCTGCCGTAAATGCTTTCAAAAATGGCATTTAAAACCGGGAAAATCTCGATATCCCGATTGTAATTTACCGCAGTTTCGTTATATGCTTCCAGGTGGAAAGGATCGATCATATTCACGTCGTTTAAATCCGCCGTGGCCGCTTCGTAGGCCAGGTTGATTGGGTGCTTCAGCGGTATGTTCCAGATAGGAAAAGTTTCAAATTTGGCGTAGCCGGCTTTGATGCCTTGCTGTCTGTCGTGATAGAGCTGTGAGAGACAGGTGGCCATTTTGCCGCTCCCGGGTCCGGGAGCGGTGACCACAATCAGCGGGCGGGTGGTTTCGATATAGTCGTTTTTCCCATAGCCTTTTTCGCTGACGATGTGGGGGACATTGGCGGGGTATCCTTCTATCACATAATGAAGATATACCCGGATTCCTTTCTTTTCCAGCTTGGCTTTGAACTGTTCCGCGCTGTGCTGCCCCTGGTAATGGGTAATGACCACACTTCCCACATACAGTCCTCTGTTCAAAAATTCGTCCCGCAGCCGAAGGACATCCACATCATACGTGATTCCCAGGTCGCCGTGGATCTTGTTTTTTTCAATATCTACTGCACTGATGACAATGACGATTTCTGCATAGTCGGAAAGCTGCAGCAGCATCTGCAGCTTCGCGTCAGGGGCGAAGCCAGGCAATACTCTGGAAGCATGGTAATCATCGAAAAGTTTTCCGCCGAATTCCAGATACAGCTTGTCCCCGAACTGGACGATGCGTTCCTTAATGTGCTCAGACTGCATTTTCAGATATTTGTTGTTATCAAAACCGATTTTCATAACCAGCCTCGCTTTCCTGATAGATTGTTCTTCGCTTTTATGTTTCAACATTTTACCACAGAATTTTGAGGAATACCATATTTAGATAAAAATATAGAAGGAAAATAATAGGAGGGCCAGTTTAGAAATCTTTAAGAGATAAATTGTTTTTTTCATAAATATGCTATTGATTTATCAACAGGTTCTATCTATAATGGCAATGGGACTTTAGAAACGAGGTAAATAGGGAAACGGAGTTACTATGGACAATAAAATGAACCAGTACGATAACGGCGGGGGATACAATAACGGCGGCCAGGGAGGTCCCGGGGGTAACGGCGGAAACGGAAACGGCAATCAGCCCCCCAGGAGACCGAATCTGATGATGGTACTGCTGGCAGGACTGAGCACAGTGCTGTTGGTTTTCATGCTCTGGAATCTGCTGTTCGGCGGTAACGGCAATACTCAGGAGGTCAGCTATACCAAGTTCCTGGAATATGTGAATGCGGATGAAGTGGAGGCTGTTGAGGTACAAAGTACAGGGCAGATTCTATTTACCCTGAAAAAGGATGCCAAGGGAACGGAAAGCGCGCCCACGGCAATACCGGCCTATCCATTTTACGGCAATGTGAAGGTGACATACTCCACTGTTATAATGGAAGATTTGGACACGCTGACAGCAAGGATGGAGGAACACGGCATCGATGGCAGCCGTGTCTTAAGCGACAATTCCGGCAGAATCCTGGATATTCTGCTGTATGTGGTATTGCCGGTTGTGCTTATGTGGATTCTGCTTGGTGTAGTATTCAAAAAAATGGGCGGTTCCGGCGGTCCTCTGGGCGTTGGCAAGAGCAATGCCAAAGTTTATGTACAGAAGGAGACTGGTGTCACGTTTAAGGATGTGGCTGGGGAAGATGAAGCCAAGGAGTCCCTGGTGGAAGTGGTGGATTTTCTGCATAATCCGGGGAAATATTCAAAGATCGGCGCCAGACTGCCCAAGGGAGCGCTGCTGGTGGGGCCTCCCGGTACGGGCAAGACACTGCTGGCAAAG
The DNA here is from genome assembly GCA_910580225.1 of uncultured Acetatifactor sp. GTDB lineage: Bacteria > Bacillota > Clostridia > Lachnospirales > Lachnospiraceae > Acetatifactor. The sequence goes on along the minus strand of CAJTXE010000020.1, from coordinate 47,617 downwards.
GCTGTGGCAGGAGAGGCCCATGTGCCTTTCTTCTCTCTGACAGGTTCGGATTTTATTGAGTTATATGTGGGTGTGGGTGCCAGCCGTGTGCGGGATCTGTTTAAGGAGGCCACCAAAAATGCACCCTGCATTATTTTCATAGACGAGATTGATGCCATTGGGCGAAGCAGGGACTCCAAGTACGGCGGAGGGAATGAGGAACGTGAGCAGACTCTGAATCAGCTGTTGTCTGAGATGGACGGTTTTGACAGTTCTAAGGGTATCCTGATCCTGGGGGCAACCAATCGTCCGGAGATTCTGGATAAAGCCCTTCTGAGGCCTGGACGATTTGACCGGCGGATCATCGTGGACAAACCCGATCTGAAAGGGCGTGTGGAGATTCTGAAGGTGCATGCCAAGGATGTGAAGATGGACGAGACCGTGGATCTGGATGCCATTGCACTGGCTACCAGCGGTGCGGTAGGGTCGGATCTTGCCAATATGATCAATGAAGCTGCCATCAATGCCGTAAAGGAAGGGCGGGATTATGTCTGCCAGAAGGATCTGTTCGATGCGGTGGAAGTGGTGCTGGTGGGAAAGGAGAAGAAAGACCGGATTATGAGCAGGGAGGAGCGCAAGATCGTGTCCTATCACGAGGTGGGGCATGCCTTGATCAGTGCTCTGCAGAAGAATTCGGAGCCGGTACAGAAGATTACCATTGTACCCCGGACCATGGGGGCATTGGGGTATGTCATGCATGTGCCGGAAGAAGAGAAGTATTTGAACACCGAGGCGGAGCTGCGGGATATGCTGGTAGGTCTGGTGGGCGGCCGGGCAGCAGAGGAAGTGGTGTTCGACACCGTTACTACCGGAGCTGCCAATGATATCGAGAAAGCGACAGATATTGCACGGAATATGGTTACGCGCTATGGCATGAGCCGACGCTTTGGCCTGGTAGGGCTGGCAACGGTGGAGAGCCAGTATCTGGAGGGCAGGACGGCTTTGAACTGCAGTGACACCACGGCTGCTGAGATTGATGCGGAAGTGGTGGAGATTCTGAAGGAGAGCTATGAGAAGGCGCTGGAGATGCTGAAGGAGAACCGGCAGATCATGGATAAACTGGCGGAATTCCTGATTGAGAAGGAGACGATTACCGGCAAGGAGTTCATGGCGATTTTCCGCAGAGAGAAAGGGCTGCCGGAACCTGAGGAATCCACAAAAGGGGAGAAGGGGGAACCAGGCAGAGCAGAATCGGACAAGGAACAAAGTGATGAACGGGTGTCTGCGTCAGAAATGAAATCGGCGGAAAGACCGGAAGTGATTGAGATGTCTGGACCGGTGGAAGATTCCGGGGCAAATGAGGAGCCGGTAAATTCGGAAGAGACAGAGGTGGATTCCGAAACGCCGGCAGAGGAAATCGGCAAAGCGTTATCGGTACCATCTGAGGAAGCAGAGAAAGAGGAGTCGGAGCAGAAACCTTTGGTGGGAAGATTTTCCAACGGAAAGATAGATTGACTTTTGGGGTTAGGATGTGCTGCTGACAGGCGGTACATCCTAATCTTGTCATGAAAATCGGTTTTGATGTAGAGAGAGGGAAGACAATGAAAGAAAATACAGGGAAAAAAGGATGGTTTAACTGCTGCAGATTGGCGGCTGCAGGAATGATTGGGAGCATTTTGCTGGCGGGCTGTGGAAATGCGGAACCGGAAGACGTGACAGCAGAATCTCTGACAGCCATTTCGATTCAGAACTTGTCTGAAGAAGGAGCTCTGACAGATTCCGAAACAGGAGAGGGAAACGGGGAAAATGGTGTCACTGAAAACGGCGGACAGGCGGAGGAAGGGGAAGGCCAAAGGACAGGGCAGTCAGAATCCGATGTAGGAGGAGTCACGTCTGACCAGTCAGGACAGAACACAGGAGAAACGGTCCCTGGTTTGTCAGGGGAGAACATCGGGGACACAGCTTCTGACCAGCCGGGAGAGGATGCAGGAACCGCTGCCCCTGGCCAGTCCGAGGCGGAAGACGGAGAACCAGCTTCTGGCCGGCCGGGAGAGGCTGGAGCCGGAGCAGCCTCTGGCTCGTCAGGGGGGAATATCGGAGACACTGCTTCTGCAGAGAACCCGGATGATCGTCCGGCACAGGAAACTACAACCACATCGTCATCCGAATCCTCAGGGGCGAATGGTACTGTGATTGTTATCGATGCAGGCCACCAGCGCAGAGGAAACAGTGAGAAGGAGCCGGTGGGACCGGGCGCCAGCGAAACGAAGGCGAAAGTGGCCGGAGGTACATCCGGAGCCACCAGCGGACTGAAAGAATATGAGCTGACACTGATGGTGGCAGAGAAGCTGGAGGAGGAGCTTTTGGAGAGAGGATATCAGGTAATTATGGTCAGAACCTCCCATGATGTGGATATCAGCAATGGGGAGCGGGCGCAGGTGGCCAATGAGGCAGCGGCAGATGCGTTTATCAGGATTCACGCAAACGGTTCTGAAGATACATCTGTCCACGGGGCCATGACCATCTGCCAGACTGCGTCCAACCCTTACAATGCTGATTTTTATCAGCAGAGCAGAGATTTGTCGGATTTCGTGCTGGATGAGCTGGTGGCTTCCACCGGCTGCAAAAAACAGTATGTATGGGAGACGGATACTATGAGCGGTATTAACTGGTGTCAGGTTCCTGTTACCATTGTGGAGATGGGGTATATGACAAACCCGGACGAAGACACGCTGATGGCAACTGAGGATTATCAGGAGAAGATTGCCCAGGGAATTGCCAACGGAATTGACAGATTTCTGGAGTGAAGTTTCAGACATGTTTCGGGGAATGGCATAAGACGGGCAGGCGGAGAGACAGTCAGGGCCAGTGGGGGCGAAACACGGGATATGACTGGAGGGAAGAAGCAGCCAAACGAGGAGGGAGCTCATGTTCCAAATTGAAGAAGAATTGAAAAAACTTCCCAAAAATCCGGGAGTCTACATTATGCGTGATGACAAGGATGTCATTTTATATGTGGGTAAGGCTGTAAACCTTCATAATCGGGTGCGCTCCTATTTTCGGGAAAACATTGGAAGGGGGCCTATGATCGATAAAATGGTATCCCTGATTGCCAGATTTGAATACATTGTGACGGACTCGGAGCTGGAAGCGCTTGTATTGGAAAACAATCTGATCAAAGAGCATTCACCTAAGTACAATACACTGCTGAAAGATGATAAGACCTATCCTTATATCAAAGTGACCATGGGCGAGGCATATCCGCGGATTCTGTTTTCCAGAGTTATGAAAAAGGATAAATCTAAATATTTCGGGCCGTACACCAGTGCGGCAGCGGTAAAAGACACCATAGAATTGCTGAACAAACTTTATCATCTGCGTACCTGCAGCTGCAGTCTGCCCCGGGATATCGGTTTAGAGCGGCCTTGCCTTAACTATCATATCAAGCAGTGCAGCGCGCCCTGCCAGGGATATGTGGATCAGGAGCAATATCGGGCCCAGGTGGCGCAGGCACTGGAATTTCTCAATGGCAATTATAGTCTGATTCTCAACGATCTGGAGGAAAAGATGAGGGCGGCGGCAGAGGAACTGGATTTCGAAGCGGCAGCAGGGTATCGGGATCTCTACAACAGTGTGAAGCAGGTATCCCAGAAGCAGAAGATGACGGACAGCGCAGGGGAAGACAAGGATATCATTGCCATGTATCAGGATGAGAGAGAAGCCGTGGTGCAGGTGTTCTTTGTCAGGGATGGCAAGCTGATCGGCAGGGAACACTATTATATGACACATGTGCCATCTAATGGAAAAAGGGAAATTTTGGAAAATTTTGTAAAACAGTTCTATGCAGGTACGCCCTTTATTCCCAGGGAGTTGATGCTTCAATATGAGATCGGGGACAGGGAATTGATTGAAAAATGGCTGAGTGAACGCAGAAAAGGGCGGGTTTACATACGAGTGCCCAAAATCGGTTCCAAAGAGAAAATGGTGGAGCTTGCTGCACAGAATGCAAAACACATTCTGGAGCAGGACAGGGAACGGCTCAAGCGGGAGGAGGGACGTACCATCGGAGCAGTAAAGGAGATCGCGGACCTGCTGGGTCTGGAGAAGATCCAACGGATGGAAGCTTTTGATATCTCCAATATCAACGGGTTCGAAAACGTGGGCTCCATGATCGTATTCGAGAAAGGCCAACCAAAGCCCAGTGATTACCGGAAATTCCGCATTAAGACTGTATCCGGGCCGGATGACTATGCCTGTATGAAGGAGGTTTTGACCAGACGTTTCCGGCATGGGCTGGAAGAGGGGAAAGAGCTGGAAGAAAAGGCATTGGACAAGGCTTATGGCAGTTTTACCAGATTCCCGGATCTGCTGATGATGGATGGGGGCCGGGGCCAGGTCAATATTGCTCAGGCGGTTCTGGAGGAGCTGAAGATTGTCATACCGGTCTGCGGCATGGTAAAAGATGACAATCACCGTACCAGAGGGCTGTATTTTAATAATGTGGAGCTTCCCATAGATACTCGTTCGGAAGGGTTCAAACTGATAACCAGAATACAGGATGAGGCCCATCGTTTTGCCATTGAATACCACCGCTCCCTGCGCAGCAAAGCCCAGGTGAAATCTGTGCTGGATGAGATTCCGGGCGTGGGGCCTGCCAGGAGAAAGGCACTGATGCGGCATTTTAAATCCATTGAGGAGATCAGAAACGCGGATGTGGAGGAGCTTGCAGCGCTGCCTGAGATCAACCGTCGGGCAGCGGAAGAGATCTACGGCTTTTTCCGAAGGCCTTCCGACCGGAACGAAGCTTGAAGCTTCGTGAAAAATAGTTGTGTATATCGCTTCACAATGTGCTGTAATTATGGTATCATATAAGATAAAAGTATCATATAAGATAAAACAGGAGATAAGCCAAGCATGGAAAGTGTCAGACTGACCCGTTTAATCGAGAAAATGAAGCTGGAGAACCTCACTCCGGAGATTGATGTGAAGGATATCCGTATTACACAACCGGATGTAAACCGACCGGCGCTGCCTCTGGCGGGATATTTTGAGCATTTTGACTCCACCCGGCTGCAGATTATCGGTTTTGTGGAATATAGCTATATGGAAAATATGCCTGATGAGCGGAAGCGGGAGATTTACGATGAATTTATGAGCTACGACGTGTCGGCTGTGGTATTCTGTCGGGAACTGAAACCGGACCCGATTTTTGTTCAGGCGGCTGTGACACATCAGGTTCCGCTGCTCTCCACAAAGAAGTCTACCTCCGCATTTATGGCTGAGGCAATCCGTTGGCTGAATGTGAAGCTTGCCCCCTGTATTTCCGTTCATGGCGTATTGGTGGATGTCTATGGGGAGGGGCTGCTGATTACGGGGGAGAGCGGGATCGGGAAATCCGAGGCAGCGTTGGAGCTGGTCCGCCGGGGGCATCGTCTGGTTACGGACGATGTAGTAGAGATTCGGAAAGTGAGTGATGATACACTTGTAGGTTCTGCGCCTGATATGCTGAAACATTTGATTGAGCTGCGGGGAATCGGGGTGGTGGATGTAAAGGCACTGTTCGGTGCATCTGCCGTTATGGATACCCAGAATATTGATTTGGTGATTCGACTGGAGGATTGGGACAGGGATAAGGAATATGACCGTCTGGGACTGGAAGAAAATTATACGGAGTATATGGGGAATAAGGTGGTCTGCTATAACATTCCCATTCGTCCCGGCAGAAATGTGGCGGTGATCTGTGAGTCAGCCGCCGTGAACCACCGTCAGAAGAAGATGGGGTATAATGCGGCACAGGAACTGTACTCCAGAGTACAGAATTCCTTTGCCCGGAAGCGGGAGGACGAACCGGATCCCTTCTAAAAGAGAGCAGGGAGTGAAGGCAAGGGAGCGGTCTTTTGACGGCGGAGACCGGACAATGATAGAGAGGATGGAAAGAGATGAGCAAATATGCATTTGGAGTTGATATTGGAGGAACCAGCGTCAAGATGGGACTTTTTGACGAGGCGGGCAATGTCCTGGATAAATGGGAGATACCCACGGTGAAGGACAATAAAGGCAGCGCCATCCTGCCGGATGTAGCGAAGAGCCTTCTGGCCAGGATGAAGGAGAAGGGTATCCGAGAAGAAGAGCTGATGGGGGTGGGCGTAGGAGCACCGGGCCCCATGGACGATCAGGGGACTCTTTTGAGCGGAGCCGTGAATCTTGGATGGGAGCCTTTTAACATACCTGAGAAGCTGGGCGCATATATTAAGGTACCGATAAAGGCAGCGAATGATGCCAATGCCGCCGCCCTGGGAGAGATGTGGCAGGGGGGCGGAAAAGGATATGACAGTCTGGTGGCGGTGACGCTTGGAACCGGTGTGGGCGGAGGCGTTGTTGTAAAAGGGAAAATTCTGGTAGGAGCTGACGGGGCTGGCGGCGAGATTGGGCATGTGCATATAGAGGATGAAGAGACGGAATGCTGTAACTGCGGTAACAAGGGCTGCCTGGAGCAGTATACTTCTGCCACAGGCATTGTGCGGCTGGCAGAGCGTTATCTGGCCCAAACCGATGTTCCCAGTGTTCTGCGGGATAAGAGAGTGTCTGCAAAGACCGTATTTGACGCGGTGAAAGCACAGGATGCTGCGGCAATGGAGATTGCAGGCCAGTTCGGCGATTATCTGGGGAAAGGGCTGGCGATGGTGTCAGGCGTGATCAATCCGGAGATTTTTGTAATCGGCGGCGGCGTATCCAAGGCGGGGGAGATCCTGCTTTCCTACATAGAGCCTTATTTCCGAAAATATGCATTCGGCAAGTGTAAAGAGACCAAGTTTGCGCTGGCACAGCTGGGAAATGATGCAGGTATCTATGGTGCGGCGGCATTGATATTGCTGTGAAGGCCGTCAAATCCCGCTTGAAAAATCAAATGGATCGGAAAGAGGAAAGGCATTGAGATGATCGGTGGAGCAATTATTGAAGTATTGCGGAAGTTTGTACCACAGGAGAATATTCATCTTCAGGAGCCGATGGCGGGTCATACTACCTTTCGAATAGGAGGGCCTGCCGATTGCTTTCTGGAACTGGAAAATGAGGAGCAGCTGAAAAAAGTGCGGCGATATCTGGAAATGACAGGGGTATCGTTTTTTGTAGTGGGTAATGGCAGCAATCTGCTGGTGAATGACTCCGGATACAGGGGAATTATCCTGCAGCTCGGGCCTAAAATGAATACAATTTCAGTAGCGGGGAACCATATCATTGCCCAGGCGGGGGCTACTTTGGTCCAAGCAGCCCGGACGGCCATGGAACATGGGTTAACGGGGCTGGAGTTCGCATCCGGAATTCCGGGGACGGTGGGCGGAGGCGTCGTTATGAATGCCGGAGCTTACGGGGGCGAGATGAGCAGTGTGGTGACACAGGTAAATGTGGTGAGCCAGGAAGGGGAAGTGCTGGAGCTGGATAACGAAACCATGGAATTTGGTTATCGAAACAGCGTAATCAGGCAGAGGCCTTTTATTGTGACAGAAGTAACATTTTGTCTGGAATATGATGACGTGAGTGTCATTAAGAGCCGAATGGAAGAATTAGCCTCCCGGCGCAGAGAAAAGCAGCCTTTGGAGTATCCCAGTGCCGGGAGCACCTTCAAACGGCCGGAAGGCAATTTTGCAGGAAAGCTGATTATGGAGGCCGGGCTCAAAGGATTCCGGGTCGGCGGGGCTCAGGTGTCGGAAAAACATTGCGGTTTTGTAGTTAATATGGGAAATGCGACGGCCCAGGATGTGCGGAATGTGATCCGTGAGATACAGAGCAGAGTCAGGGCGTGCTTCGGGGTGGAACTGGAACCGGAGATTGTGTTTTTGGGATGGTAAGGGTGTAACAAAATGTCGGATGCAGGCATTTTTCCCGCGGATTGATGGAGTCGTTTTCAATGCCGCAGACGGTATGACGGGAAGTGTGAGAAGAGATGAGATTTGTGGTAGTGACAGGAATGAGCGGAGGCGGTAAGAGCACCGCTCTGAAGATGTTGGAAGACATCGGATTTTACTGTGTGGACAACCTTCCGGTTTCCCTGATCGAGAAATTCGCGGAGCTGGTGTCCATGCCCGGCAGCGAGGTCAGCAAGGTGGCCCTGGGGCTGGACGCCCGTTCCGGTCAGGCGTTTGGAGACGTGACAGAGATTCTGGAGAACCTGAAACGTTCCGGGTGCAAGCTAGAGATTCTTTTTATGGATGCGGATAAAAGCGTTCTTATCAAGCGTTACAAGGAGACCAGGCGGATCCATCCCCTGGCAGCCGAGGGCAGAGTGGAGGACGGTGTCCGGGCGGAGCAGCAGATGATGGAAAAGATCCGGCGTCACGCGGATTATGTGATTGATACTTCCCTTCTGCTGACCAGAGAACTGAAAGAAGAGCTGGACCGCATCTTTGTAGAAAATGCGGAGTATAACAGCCTGATAGTGACAGTTATGTCATTTGGATTCAAACATGGCATACCGGCAGATTCCGACCTGGTCCTGGATGTTCGATTTCTGCCCAACCCTTTTTATATCGATGATCTGAAGCACAAGACGGGAAATGACAGAGAAGTACAGGAGTATGTTATGAGCTTTCCGGAAGCGGAAATGTTTATGACAAAGCTGACTGATCTGCTGCAGTTTCTGCTTCCGAACTATGTGAAGGAGGGAAAATACCGTCTGGTGATTGCCATCGGCTGTACCGGGGGAAAACACAGGAGTGTCACCCTGGCAAATGAATTGTACGGACGCATGAAGGACAGGGGAAAATACGGAATGAAACTGTACCACCGGGACATAAACCAGCAGGGAAAATAGGAATTTTGATTGGGACTGGCGAGGCGCGGCAGATTGAAGTCGGGCATGGAGGGCATATGTCGTTTTCAAGTGACGTAAAGGGAGAGCTGGCAAAGCGGATCAGTTCCGCAAGACATTGCCAGATTGCCGAGCTGGCAGCGCTTATGAATTTCTGCGGTCAGTATGGCAGAGATGAATATGGCGGTTTTACCGTAGGATTTCAGACGGAAAATGAAGCTGTCTCCAGAAAAGGCTTTACATTATTGAAAAAAACATATAATATAGATACGGATATTGTACTGAAAGAAGAGCAGATGCAGGGACTTTTAAATAAAGTGGGAGATATACACGGGCCGGTGAGTCCGATTCTGGTCAGGAATGCCTGCTGCCAGAGAGCTTTTTTAAGGGGCGCTTTCCTGAGCATTGGATCCATGAGTGATCCGGCAAAAGGCTACCATATGGAATTTGACTGCAGCAGTGGGGAAAAGGCGAAACAGCTGCAGGAAATGATGAGAGCTTTCGGAATCGAGGCGAAGGTTATCTGCCGGAAAAAGTATCATGTGGTTTACCTGAAAGAGGGAGCAGCGATTGTTGATCTCCTGAATGTTTTCGAAGCACCTGTGTCATTGATGAATATGGAAAATCTCCGCATTGTAAAAGAAATGCGTAATTCCGTTAACCGGCGTGTGAACTGTGAGACAGCCAATATAACGAAAACCGTGAATGCCGCGGCGAGGCAGGTGGAGGATATTGAGTATATACGGAAATACTACGGATTCCGGAATCTGCCTGATTCGCTGCGCCAGATGGCGGAGATACGTTTGGAATATCCGGATGTGCCGTTGAAGGAACTGGGGGAATATTTTGATCCTGTTCTGGGGAAGTCCGGAGTAAACCATAGATTGCGCAGGCTGAGTGAGCTTGCGGAAAAAATAAGATCATAGGCGAGGAGGAATAAAATGAAAAAGACGAGTATCAGCATCAGTCTGGAAGATGAACAGATGGCCAGACACATTGCCCTGCTGGTTCAGAAGGCCAGCAAGTATGAAAGTGCTGTTTATATTCAGTCAGGCGAGAGGAAGGTCAATGCCAAAAGTATTATGGGAATGATGACTTTGGGAATGGATATCAGTGAAAACCTGGAGATTTCGGCTGACGGTTCTGACGAAGACGCGGCAATTGAGGGACTGATCAGTTTTCTGGAGGGAATTGAAGAATAGCGCGATATATGGAGAAGAAACTGCTTTTTGTATATAATCCCAAAGCCGGGAAGGCTCTTATTAAGAATAAGCTTGCAGATATACTGGATATTTTCGCACGGGCAGGGTACGAGACGACAGTGGCGCCTACACAGAGACATGGTGACGCAGCGACGGTTGTTGAGCGGCGTCACAGCGGGTATGAGCTGGTAGTGTGCAGCGGCGGAGACGGAACGTTGGACGAGGTAGTGACGGGAATGATTCGAAGCGGTTTTAAGACTCCCATCGGCTATATTCCGGCAGGCAGTACCAATGATTTCGGCGGAAGCCTTTTCCTGCCAAAGAATATGCTGCGCGCTGCGGAAGTGGCAGTGGAGGGAACAGATTTTCCCTGTGATATCGGCTCTTTCACCCATGAGGAGGACCGTGATGTATTTGTCTATATTGCGGCGTTCGGATTGTTTACTGATGTATCCTATGAGACCGCGCAGGATGTGAAGAATGTGCTGGGACATATGGCATATCTGCTGGAGGGAATGAAGAGGCTATCCTCTATCAGAGCTTATCGTGTGAAGGTAGTCTGGGGAGAAAATGAGATAGAAGATGATTTTATCTTCGGAATGATCACGAATTCCACTTCTGTTGGAGGTTTTAAGAACATTACCGGTAAAAATGTGGAGATGGACGACGGTGTCTTTGAAGTGACGCTGATCAAGAATCCCAAAAATCCGGTGGAACTGAATAATATTATGATGTCCCTGCTGAATCGGGATATGGATACCAGCGCAATGTATTTCTTCCGTACGGCAGAATTGGGGCTGGAGTTCGAAGAACCGGTAGCATGGACACTGGATGGCGAATACGGCGGCACCCATACACAGGTAGCAATTGCGAATGTATGTAAAGGTATTGACATCAGGGTAAAAAAACCGCCTTCCAAATAGACAATAAAGAGAAAAGCTGGAAAGCGGTATTCTGTCGCTTCCTACAGGAACTGCGGCAGGGTATCGTCCAATATAAAAAAGGAGGTACTACATTATGCTGGTTTCAGCAACAGAAATGCTTAAAAAGGCAAAGGCAGGCCATTATGCAGTGGGCCAGTTCAACATCAACAACCTGGAGTGGACAAAGTCCATTCTGCTGACCGCAAAGGAGTGCAAGTCACCGGTCATCCTCGGTGTGTCTGAGGGCGCAGGCAAGTACATGGGCGGATATCACGCTGTAGTAGGCATGGTGAACGGACTGTTAAAGGATCTGGACATTGATGTGCCTGTAGCACTGCATCTGGACCATGGTTCCTATGAGCATTGTTACAAATGCATTGAAGCTGGATTTTCATCTGTTATGTTTGACGGCTCACATTATCCTATTGAGGAAAATGTGGCTAAGACCACTGAGCTGGTTGCGGCATCTCATGGCAAGGGAATCTCCATTGAGGCTGAAGTGGGTTCTATCGGCGGAGAGGAAGATGGAGTAGTAGGCATGGGAGAATGTGCAGATCCCAAGGAGTGCAAGGCAATTGCTGACCTGGGCGTTGACTTCCTGGCAGCAGGCATCGGCAATATTCACGGCAAATATCCTGAGAACTGGAAGGGATTGAGCTTTGAGACGCTGGATGCGGTACAGCAGCTTACCGGAGAGATGCCCCTTGTGCTTCATGGCGGAACAGGTATCCCTGCTGATATGATCAAGAAAGCCATCAGCCTTGGCGTGGCAAAGATCAATGTAAACACCGAGTGCCAGCTGGCCTTTGCAGCAGCTACCCGCAAGTATGTGGAAGAGGGCAAGGATCTTCAGGGTAAGGGATTTGATCCCCGTAAGCTTCTGGCTCCCGGTGCACAGGCTATCAAGGACACCGTGAAGGAGAAGATGGAGTTGTTCGGCTCTGTAGGCAAGGCGTAAACCGCAGTAAATTGCCGGGAGTGAAACTGTGGCGGCAGTTCACATTTTGTTAACAGATCATTCAATTAATATTTGGATTCTTATCATTGTTTAGACATTTCTTATGGGTATACTGTATTCATAAGCAACAGATACAAAACAAATAAGATGCAGGCCACAGTTACTGAATAACTTTTTCATAATTATAGCCAGGAGACCTTGGGTTTCCTGGCATCCTCCTTTTCTGGGACAAAATTTCCGATCAACTATATATTCTAATTTCAAACATGCTCCAGGGAAGGCCCTGACGATGTTTCATAACAGTCGTGCAAAAGGGGGCTGCAGAAGAAAGAGTTTCCGGGACAGAAGAAAGATCCAATGAAAAGGCCTGTAAAAAGGGAGGATGCCAGAGAACTTGGTGTCCTCTGGCATTATTATGAAAAAGTTATTTAGTAAACAATATTAAGGGTTAGCTTTTTGCTTTTGTTCAACCGATAATTAGAGTATATAGGAAACAAATGTATAAATCATGAGAAATGATTTAAAAATAATTGAATGAATTGTTAACAAAATATGAACGAAAGGAAGTTTGTCAACATTTCTCGGGTTCCGGATATTCCACACCAAAGGTATCTACTGTGACGGTGGCCATTACCTGATTTTCATAGGGCCTGTCGGAACCACTCTCTGTTGCAGTCTCCGCGATGCTGTTTACCACATCCATACCTTCTGTCACTTTGCCGAAGGCGGCATACTGACCGTCCAGGTGGGGAGCATTTCGATGCATTATGAAGAACTGAGATCCTGCGGAGTCGGGATGCTTGGATCTTGCCATGGACAGTACACCGGCCGTGTGCTTCAGGTTATTTTCCACACCGTTTTGGTTAAACTCCCCTTTGATATGATAACCGGGGCCTCCCATGCCGGTACCGTCGGGGCAGCCGCCCTGGATCATAAAGCCGCGGATGACTCGATGAAAGATCAAGCCGTCATAAAAATGCTTGTGGATCAGGCTGATAAAGTTATTTACAGAGATGGGGGCAATGTGGGGATACAGTTCAAGTTTGATGGTATCTCCGTTTTTCATGGTAATGGTAACAATTGGATTTTTTTCCATGATACATATCCTTTCTGATTGCAGTTTTGATAGAACTTAATGTATGATTATAACGGAAAATAGGTATATCGTAAAGAGGGAAGTGAGTAAATTTGATTTATTTGGAGACGAAGAAGGTAAATATAGATGGAAGAGAGTGCTTTTTGTATCTCACGGATGATGCGGAAACTGCCGAAAGACTGAGACAGGAAGGGCAGGCAGTGCTGATCTGTCTTCATCCAGGCAATGCAGGACAGGATTTTTCCCGATTTTTGTTTGCCGTAGAGGACCCGAAAGAACTGGAATCAGAATATGTGGAACGAGTTTATCGACGTCTGAAAGGATTGCCATGGTACATTACAGAGACGGGACGCTGCCTGATTCGAGAGACCACAGTGGAAGATGTGGAGGATTTTTACCGGATTTACAGCCATCCGTCCATTACAAAGTACATGGAAGATCTGTACCCGGAAGTGGAGCAGGAGAAAGAATATGTACGGGAATATATCGAAAAAGTATACAGCTTTTACGGATTTGGTGTCTGGACCGTGGTGGAGAAGGTAAGCGGGCAGGTGATCGGACGAGCGGGACTTTCCTACAGGGAGGGCTATGGGGATCCTGAACTGGGATTTATTATCGGCGTACCGTGGCAGGGCAGGGGATACGCAAAGGAGGTCTGTCGGGCGGTGTTGTCCTATGCCCGTACCGCATTGGAATTTACCAGAGTACAGGCGCTGGTGGAGACGGAAAATGCGGCATCTCTGCATTTATGCGGACAGCTGGGATTTTATCATGAGTCAACCGTGACACTGAATGGTAAAGTGTATGACCTGCTGTTATGGAACAGTTAAAATCCCCTTTCAGGCCGGTGCTGCAGACTGAAAGGGGATTCGGGTCAGAAGACACTTTCGGGTATATCCCGGTTTGAACTGCCGCCGTGCATTCCGGCAGCAGTATCCTTACTCTCCGCCGTAGAAGATTTGGGCGATCGGTGAATCCGGAGACAGGATAACGGTCTTTTTATCACCCTTCATGGAGATTTTCAGGGCATCCAGACTTCTGACGAAGGAATAAAATTCCTGTTTTGAGGGATCATTGTATGCTTCCGAGAGGATACGCATGTATTCGGCTTCTCCTTCTGCGACCAGAATGGCGGCTTCCTTGTCCGCTTCGGACAGGAGGACGGTGACTTCTTTGTCCGTGGTATTTCGGATCATCTGGGCTTCAGAGCTGCCCTCTGCGGTATAGGTGGCGGCAATGTTGTCACGTTCCGAAATCATGCGCTCGTATACGGCAGCTTTGTTGTCGCTGGGCAGGTCCAGTTTTTTGGTCTCAAAGGATAACAGTGTAATTCCGTACTGATCCAGAGAATTGCCGATGTTGGCAATGATGGCGGTGGAAAGCTGACCGTCACGTCCGGAGATTACGTCATCCTGTGAGGTGCTGCTGATGACATTTTTGGTGGAGTTATACACAATGGCATCCAGCCGTCCTTCCGCATTGGTGATGGAAGAATTCAAAGTCTGGGCAAATTTCTGCGGATCCGTAATCTGCCACAGAATATAGCTGTCACAGATCATGGTTTTCTTATCGCTGGTGATGACATCTGACGATGGCAGATCATACAACAGTACCTGTTTGGGGAGCTTATCCACACTCTGAATAAATGGAACCTTAAAGCTGATACCTGCATTTGACACCACATGGTCAATTTTTCCGAACTGGCGAATCAGACTGTACTCATTTTCCTGAGTGATTACCAGGCTGGATGCGCCGGTGACCAGGGCGGCCAAAACGATAATGACCAGAGCTGCTTTTTTAAAAGTTTTCATACCAATACCTCCTGTTTAGGGTGTAGTCTCAAAAGAACTGTTTCTATTCCTGTACGGGTAAACTGCCGCCTGCTGTAGGATCGGAAGCAGCATCGTTGTTTTCCGTTTCCCGGTCCTGCTCATTCCCGGTGAAAGACTCCAGGGGATATATGGTCTGGGTATTACCTCCGGGGCTTTCGATGATGACTTTCAGTCCGGGCAGAACTTCTTCCATGGCTTCATAAAACATCCTTTGCTTTGTGATCACAGGGTTCTTGATATACTCTGCATACATGGAATTGAAACGTGCTACCTGTGCAGTGGCCTCATTGACCCGTTCTGTTTTCTGGGCCTCGGCATCTTTGATAATACCATCAGCTCTGGCCTGCGCAGAAGGCAGCTGCTCGTTGCGGTATTTGTTGGCATTGTTCAGAGCTGTCTCCTTTCCCTGTTTTGCAGTTTCTACAGCCTTGAAGGCTTCCATGACCTGCTGGGTGGGAGGCTCTGAGTCCTGGATGGTGATATTTACCAGCTGGATGCCGATGTCATGTTCTGCCAGACGTTTCAGGATCATCTCCCGGATGGAAGCCTGGATTTCATTTTTGCCCGTAGTCAGCACATCATCCACAGGGTAACTGCCGATAACAGTGCGAATGCAGCTCTGGCTCACATTTTTTAAAATGTCCAGAGGATTCCCGGAAGCGAAAAGTGCCTTCACCGGATCGCTGTAACGGTACTCCACATAGAAATCCACATCGATGAAATTAAAGTCCGAGGTAATCATGAGCGATTCATCCTCATTGATTTCATTGTTGTCTGTGCTGTAGCCGATGGAAAAGCCCTGGATTGTGGTGTTCACTTTTCTTACCTGCTGAATAAAGGGGATCTTGAAATGCAGACCCGGCTCGGTTACTGCCTGTGCCCTGCCAAGGGTGATCAGTACCGCCTGTTCCTGCTCCTTGATTTCATAGGCGGAATTCATTCCCAAAAGCAGTATCAGGATTGCAGCCACTACCAGGACGGCGATCGTTCCTCCTGGTTTTTTGGTTTTCGGTGTGCCGGACTCTCCTCCGTCCACTGTCTCGAAACCATTTTTAAAGTTGCGAAAAGAACCATTCTTCATATGCGTCCTCCTGTCTGGACCCAGTCATGGGGGTTCGATGAGCTGCCTGCCATGACAATGGATCGGTTATTTCTGGAACTTAAATTTCAGTGCTGCATTTATCATACTTGAATTGGGCAAAAAAAGCAACGAAAACCATCGCACAATATAAGTAGATAACGTGCTTTTGTCTGACAGATCAGATTCGAAATGTTTTTGCATAGAAGAGGACCCACTTCATTTACCGATATCTTAAGAAAGTTTACCCAAATTTATTTTTGTCTTTTTAAGGAAGTATGATATAATAGCGTTATTCCCGGCAAGGAACGGCCGAATGGCCATCAAGTCATGAACGTGTCTTTGTTCATGACATAATAGCGTTATTCCCGGCAAGGAACGGCCGAATGGCCATCAAGTCATGAACGTGTCTTTGTTCATGATATAATAGCGTTATTCCCGGCAAGGAACGGGGAGTAAAAAGTTTCCAAACGGGGCAGACTGTAGGATACAGGCAGAGTGGCTGGACAGGAGGAAGGGACGGTTTCACCGGACCCCTGAAGGGCTGCGGGATTTCTGCAGTTACACATGGCCGCTGAGATGTCAGGGATGTAAAAATGAATTCAGGAGGAAGCTATGAAAAAGAAAATGATGTGTTTATGTGCCGGTGTGCTGGTGTTCAGTCTTGCGGCATGCGGCAAAGGAGGAGAGGAGGAGTCTGGTTCGCAGGATTCGGCGATAAGCAGTGAGGCATCCGATTCTGCGGAGGAAAGTACGGTTGAGAACAGTTCGGCAGAAGACTCTTCTGAGGAAGTTCCGGCGGTACCGGAGGAAGGGATGCAGGGCTGGAGCGAAGAGATGGAAGGCCTGAAACAGGCGGTAGTGGAAGCACTGGGCGCGGATAACTATTGGCCTGATATGGCGATGGACGCGGAGATGCTGGAAGTATTTTTTGGAATTTCATCAGATATGTATGAGGATTTTATGGCAGAATCTCCCATGGTGAGCACAAATGTAGACACGCTTGTAATCGTCAAGGCAAAGGAAGATACAGTGGAAGCAGTGGAGACGGCTCTGAATGGTTACCGTGAAGCAAAGGTGAACGATACAATGCAGTATCCCATGAATATAGGAAAGATTCAGGCAAGCCAGGTAGAGAAGATCGGCAATTATGTGATCTTTGTACAGCTTGGCGGATTTGCTGTTGAAGCAGATGAGGAAGCAGAAGCTCTTGCACAGTGTCAGGAGGCGAATCAACTGGCTCTTGATACAATACGCAGCAGACTGGAAGAGGGTGGCAGCGGAAATTGACCGAAGCCAGGGAAGAGCAGGTAACGGTTCCGCGGTTTTTCAGGAATCGTTGCCGAGTCTGGAAAAGGAGTGAATCGCAATGGTATTCAGCAGCGTAGTGTTTCTGTTCCGTTTTCTTCCGCTGTTTTTCCTGCTATATTATGTCATCCCAGGGCGGGCGAAAAATGGGATCCTCTTTTTGGGGAGCCTGTTTTTCTATGCCTGGGGAGAGCCTGTTTATGTGCTGCTGATGTTGTTTTCCACTGTTGTGGATTATATTCATGGACGGTTGTTGGAACGTCACCGGGGAAGTGCTGCTGCAAAGCGGGTTCTGCTGTCCTCGGTCTTGATCAATCTGGCAGTATTGTGCTTTTTCAAATATGCTGATTTCCTGATAGAAGCGGTGAACGGGGCGGCAGACATTTCCATTCCGCTTCTGAATCTTCCTTTGCCCATCGGGATTTCCTTTTATACCTTCCAGACCATGTCCTATACGATTGATGTTTATCGCGGGGAAGCCAAAGTACAGAAGAATCTGCTGGATTTTGGAGTGTATGTGACGATGTTTCCGCAGCTGATCGCAGGCCCTATTGTGAAATACAGGGATGTGGAGACAGGTCTTCATCACCGGAAACTGTCTCTGGAAGGGATCAGCAACGGCATGAAGCGCTTCTGCATCGGTCTTGCCAAGAAAGTGCTCCTGGCCAACAATATCGGGGAGTTGTGGGTGTTTGTTTCGGGAATGGAGTTTCGGGAGATGAGCACAATGACTGCCTGGGTGGGGATTTTGGCATTCGCATTCCAGATTTATTTTGATTTCTCCGGCTATTCCGATATGGCCATTGGGCTGGGGGAGATGCTGGGTTTTCATTTTCCGGAGAATTTCCGCTATCCTTATATATCAGCCTCTGTGACGGAATTCTGGAGACGGTGGCATATATCCCTGGGCAGCTGGTTCCGGGAGTACGTGTATATTCCGCTGGGAGGCAACCGCAAAGGACGCCTGAAGCAGCTTTTAAATATTCTGGTCGTGTGGACGCTTACGGGAATCTGGCATGGGGCCGGATGGAATTTTCTGCTGTGGGGCATGTGGTTTGCAGTTTTACTGGTGCTGGAGAAGCTGTTTCTGGGGAAGGTTCTTTCCTGGCTTCCAGGGGTGGTGGGAATATTGTATACAATGATTGCCGTGCTTTTGGGATGGGTGCTTTTTGCGCTGGATACGCCGGGCCGAATACTGGGATATCTGATGGTCCTGGCAGGGATGGGCAGTTCTCTGGCAGATGCACAGGTATTGTATCTGGGCAGACAGTACGGTGTGCTGCTTCTCTTTGCGCTGGCGGCGTCTACGCCTTTGTTCAAAAGAGCGGCGGAAGAGCTTGGGAGAAGGCGTACGGGAGCAGCAGCGGCCCTGTATCATTTCGGGGAGAAAGTGATTCCGGCAGTTCTTTTACTGCTGTCCATAGCCGGAATTGTGGATGCATCGTATAATCCGTTTTTGTATTTTCGATTTTAGGTCTGGGGAATGAATTTCAGACACGCCCTGGGGCAGAAAAGGACAGTTTCGTATGGAGGAGAGGAAGAGCGCTTTTTTTACAATTATGCTGTTGGCATCTATAATTCTGGTTTTTACTGTCACGGATTTGATACAGGGAGACCGTACCTTTTCCGAGACGGAGAAACGGATGCTGAAAACCAGGCCGGTGTTTACCTGGGATGCCGTGTTTGACGGCAAATATACCCGGGACTATGAAGCTTATCTGACGGATCAGTTTGTCAGCAGGGATAAATGGATCCGCGTTAAGACTTGTCTGGATATGTTGATGCAGAAGGCAGAACTGAACGGTGTCTATCTGGGAAAAGATCATTATCTGATTGAACAGCACCTGCCGGGGGATTACACAGCCATACAGGAAAACAAGAAACTGCTTTTGCTGGAGAAGCTGGTAAAACGATGGGATGCTGCAGTGATGTTGGTACCCACGGCGGATAACATTTTGCGGGACAGGATGCCGGCATGGGCGCCGTATTACAATGAAGCGGATCTGCTGGACCGGGTGGAGAGACAGATCGGTTCGGAACATTATATTGATGTGTATTCGATTCTGCGGCAGCATGCTGAGGAAGAGATCTATTACCGCACAGATCATCACTGGACCACACTGGGGGCTTACTACGGTTATCTCGCATGGACCAGGGCCATGGGCAGAGAAGGAGATATTTATGACAAAGATGCCATGGAACTGGTGACAGACCAATTTCTGGGAACTCTGCATGCCCGGGTGAATCTGAATATGAAGCCGGATTCCATATACTGTTTTCCGGAGGATCCCATGCATCCGGTGAAAGTGACGTATGACCTGAAGGATACCAAAGACAGCTGCTACGAGGAATCTTATCTGGAGACCAGAAATAAATATGGGTTTTTCCTGGATGATAATCATGCTCTTATAGAAATCGAAACGGATTATCGGAACGGAAAGACACTCTTTGTGATAAAGGATTCCTATGCCAATTGTTTTGTGCCTCTGCTGATTCCTTACTATGAGAAGATCTATGTGATGGACCTGCGATATTTTAATGGCAGGCTGTTCGGTTTTATGGAGCGTTATGAGCCGGAAGAGGGAATGGACGTACTGGTGCTCTATAACTGTATTCATTTTCTGGAGGATTTTAGCTATCTGGAGTAGGGGCGTGTGCAGAAGACAGTATGGAAAGACAGAATGCACCGGGGGACGAAAGTTTTTTGCGCAGCAAGGGTGTAAGGCTTAAATTCAGAAGAGGAGATGACTATGAAGGCAGTGGTATTTGACATGGACGGTGTCTTGTTTGACACGGAGATGGTATGCATGAAAGCTTGGATGGCAGTGGCAGAGAAGAATGGGATGCCAGGCATGGAAGAAGTTTTTCCTCAATGTATCGGTCTCAACGCAAATGACAGCCGGCAGATTGTAATGAAAGCTTACGGCAGAGATTTTGATTATCCGCATTTTCGGCAGCAGGCAGCGGACTGGTTTCAATCATATCTGCAGGAGAAGGGCCTGCCTGTCAAACCGGGAGCCCATGAGATTCTGGAGTGGCTGAGGGAAACCGGCTTTCCGATGGGCCTGGCGTCTTCTACCAGAAGTGATTCCGTCTACAGTCACCTGGAACAGGCAGGTTTCAGGAAGTATTTCGATGTTGTAGTTGCGGGAGATATGGTAGAGCATTCCAAACCCAGGCCGGATATTTATCTGCTGGCCTGCCGAAAGCTGGAGACGGAGCCGGAGTTTGTCTATGCCATCGAGGATTCGCCCAATGGTATACGTTCTGCCCATGCTGCCGGCATGCGCCCCATTATGGTGCCGGATATGATAGCGCCCGATGAGGAAATGCGTAGATTGAGTTTTCGGATCAGGAAGGATCTGTTCGAGGTGCTGGCTTATCTGAAACAGGAAAAGGAGAATGGCTGAATGGCAGAATTAGGGATTCCCCGCAACACCATTGAGGTGCTGCAGAAATATCACTTTATTTTTCAGAAAAAATACGGACAGAATTTTCTGGTAGATCCCAGAGTGCTGGACAGGATTATGGATGCTGCGGAGATTTCGAGGGAGGACTGCGTTCTGGAGATCGGGCCGGGTATCGGTACCATGACGCAATATCTGGCGGAACGGGCCGGGGAAGTGGTTGCAGTGGAGATTGACGGGAATCTCATACCGATTTTGCAGGACACATTGTCCGGATATGAAAATGTGAGGTTAATTCATCAGGATATTCTCAAGATGGATGTGAAAAGGCTTGCGGAGGAGCGGGGGAAACCTTTGAAGGTCGTTGCCAATCTGCCATATTACATAACCACACCTATTATCATGGGGTTATTTGAGGAGGATGTGCCGTTGCAAAGCATTACGGTGATGGTGCAGAGAGAGGTGGCGGAGCGAATGCAGGCCGGACCAGGCACCAAAGAATATGGTGCCCTTTCTCTTGCCGTACAGTATTATGCAAAACCGGAGATTGTGGCAAATGTCCCCCCAAACTGTTTTATCCCAAGACCCAATGTGGGAAGTGCGGTGGTCAGATTGAGACGCTACGGAACACCACCGGTGCAGGTGACGGATGAGAGGAAATTGTTTGCTATCATCCGGGCCGCTTTCAACCAGCGGAGAAAAACCCTGGCAAACAGCTTGGGAAATGCTGCAGCACTGGGGATTCCAAAGGAGAAGATCGTTCCTGCGCTGGAGAAAATGGGGCTTTGCGCGGCGATCAGGGGGGAGGCGCTGACGCTGGAACAGTTTGCCGTTTTCAGTAATCTGCTGTCAGAGCAGGACTCCTGATAAAAAGCAAATTTCCTTTCTTTTTTTTTGACAGATGTATGGAGACTGTGGTACACTGAAAAGGAATGTTGAGGGGCTGTATGTGAGACAGATTTCCCGAGTGTTTTTACCAGAGTGGGGAGCGGATTACCTTGGATAAATATGAATATAAAGTAAGGTCGGAAGAGATAAAGACGCTGATCGCGGAAGGGGCATACGCGGAGGCAGCGGAGATTGCGGATACCATTGACTGGCGCAGGGTAAAAAGTGTTATGATGCTCTGTACGGTGAGCGATTTATATAAAGTGAACCGCCGGTATGAGGATGCCAAAAACATGCTTCTGCTGGCTTACGAGAAGAAGCCCGGAGGCAGAACGATCTGTTATTCTCTCTGCGAGCTGTGTATTAAGACAGAGGAATTTGTGCAGGCCGTAAGTTACTACAATGAATTTATGCGGGTTGCTCCCAAGGATCCGGAGCGATATATTCTGCAGTATAAGCTGTATGAGGCACAGGATGTGAATCTGGAGGAACGCATTGGTGTGCTGGAAGAACTGAAGAAGAGAGACTACAGAGAGAAATGGGCATATGAGCTGGCTTACCTTTATCACAGGGTTGGGCTGGCTACTCGTTGTGTAGAAGAGTGTGACGAGCTGATTCTATGGTTCGGTGAGGGAAAATATGTGGTGAAAGCCATGGAGCTGAAGATGCTTCACCAGCCGTTAACTCCTGATCAGCAGGACATTTATGATCATCGTTTTGATGAATATACGATAGAAGAGTCCGAACCGTATGCGGAAGAGGCGGAACCGTATGTGGAAGACACAGAGCATCAGGAGTATGAACAACAAAATATGTATGGGCAGATGGAGGAAGAGCCGCTGCCTTTTGGGGAGTATGACAATGAGGCACAGGAGACACCTTGGGAAGAGACATATGGAGAGCCTGTGCCGGAGGAGATGGACATTCAGGTGAAAACCGTGGATGTTGGCAAGTATAATACCATCAATCTCCAGGAGGAGCTTGCCGCAGGGCTTCAGGAAGTGCTGGGGGGAAGGAACACCGGTCATGAGGAGACGGCAGGAGAAGCTGTTTATGATGACATGGAGACGGAAGAAACGGAAGTATTTTTCGGAGAAACCGGCGACATAGAAGAGGCGCAGCTGGAAGTACAGGGGGCCTGTTTTACGGAAAGAGCGGATATAAGGGAGCAGGGGACCTATTCGGCGGAACGTGGAGAAGACGAATTGCTGACGCCTGATTTTGGGCAGGAATCTGTCAGCCGGAAAACGGGAGCCAAGGAACGGCGATATAAGCCGAAGCAGGAATCCCGAAAGGAAGAGAATGCAGAGGGAAGTGTGCTGTGGAAGGCACAGAATGAAGAAGATGAGAGGCAAAATGATCTGTCTGCGGCGGCCATGCAGCAAATGCGGGAGGAAATGTCGGGGGCGGAAGCCAGGCCGCCCAGGGAACTGGCGGATGTGCTTCGGCAGGAGACGGATGGGCAGATCCGGATGGTGCTGCCGGAGCAGGTTGCTGTAGAGAAGCAGCTCACTGGCCAGATGAATATAGAGGACATTCTGGCAGAGTGGGAGCGGATGAAGAAGGAAAACCAGGAAAAATGCAGGGAGGAAGTGCGTCAGCATGTTCTTCGTCAGACCGGTCCCATGTTCACAGAATTTGAAGCAGCGGTCAGGGATGGTTTGTTGGAACAGCTTGAAGGCAGGGCAGCAAAGCAGTCTGGAGGAGCCGGGACAGTCAGTGCGGCTGAAGCTATGACCGGGGAAACGCTGCCAAAGGGCCCGGATGGACTTGGTAATTCTTATGGGGAGGACGCCGAGTACAAGGATCAGGCGGAAGCACAGCCTGGGGAAGCATATGGAGAGGAAGCCGGTTACAAGGATCAGGCGGAAGAGCAGCCTGAGAAGGCATATGAAGAGGAAGCCGCCGGGTACGAGGAGTGGCCTCAGGAGCAGTCCGGAGAAGTGTATGGAGAGGAAGCCGGTTACAAGGATCAGGCGGAAGAGCAGCCTGAGAAGGCAT
>CAJTXE010000020.1:0-24039 GCA_910580225.1 uncultured Acetatifactor sp. | reverse complement strand
CCGCCGGGTACGAGGAGTGGCCTCAGGAGCAGTCCGGAGAAGTGTATGGAGAGGACGCCGGGTATGAGGATCAGGCGGATGTGCCGCCCGGAGGAGCATATGGAGAAGAGACTGGGTACGAGGATCAGGCGGAAGCACAGCCCGGAGAAGTGTATGGAGAGGACGCCGGATATGAGGAGTGGCCCCAGGAGCAGCCCGGAGAAATGTATGGAGAGGACGCCGGGTATGAGCAGTGGCCGGAAATTGCAGCAGAGTCTGGTAGTGAATACCGGGAACACATTCCGGTGGATACCATTTACGAGGAAGAAGGCAAATGGGAACAGGACGGGGGAGATGATCTGGAGGTCTCTGAATATTCGGAAGAGTCCGGACACGAGACGGAAGCAAAGTATGACGACCAGCCTCAATGGGACGAAGATCAGGATGGGGTGGCAGACTATCTGGAAGCATCAGAATATATCAAAGACGAAGGAACGGGGTTAAGTGCGGAAGGAGATGGGGAAGATGGTGAAGGGGCATTTTTGGAGAACAGGGTTTCGGAGGATTCGGAATCTGAAGGCGTAGATTTCCTGGATGTCCTGGAGCATGTGGAGGAATATGAGGACCAGAATGGCCGGCAGGACACGCAGGCCGCGCTGGATTCGGACGGATTTGAAAAGACAGATGCAGAAGCAGCGTTTGAGACTTCCGAATCAGCGGAAGAGAAGGCATCAGAGAAACCAGCCAGGTCAGCCGAAGGCCACAGCAGACTCTCTCCAGAGCGGGAAAAGGTGAAAGTCAGAAGCCTGACGCGGGAAGAAAAGGAATTGTTTGCTCCTTTTATCCAGAGTCGTCAGTCCAGAGAGCAGTTGGTGAAAGTAATTGACGGCATCAGCATGGCGGCGTATACTGGGAATGTGGTTGTTACCGGAGAAGAGGGGATGGACACACTGACATTGGCGAAAAATATCATTCGCGAAGTCAAAATGACGGACCGTAATTTTTCCGGTAAGGTAGCGAAGATAACCGGTAAGGGTCTAAATCAAAAGAATGTAAGGGAGACTCTGGAAGGGCTGGTGAACGGGGCGCTGATTATTCAGAAGGCATCTGGTATGGACAATCAGACTGCAGGAATGCTGCATGTTGCCTTGCAGCAGGAAAAGTTCGGCATTATCGTTATTATGGAGGATACAAAGAAGGCAGTTCAGAAGCTTTTTTTGGGAACACCGCAGCTATTCGGAGATTTTCCTCTCCGGATGGATCTGGAGGCGCTCAGCAATGATACACTGGTATCCTTCGGAAGACGGTATGCCAGAGAGAAGGAATATTCTATTGACGACTTGGGTATGCTGGCCCTGCATACCAGGATTGAGGAAAGCCAGACAATTGATCATGTGGTGACGGTAATTGAAGTAAAGCAGATTGTGGACGAAGCCATACGCCATGCGAACAGAAAAACCATCGGACACTTTTTTGACATTCTTCTGGCTCGACGATATGATGATGAAGACATGATTATCTTAACAGAGAAAGATTTTGTGGCATAATGGGAATGGAGGTAGCAGAAATGACAAAAGAGCAGGGGAAGGTATTTATTTCGGAGGCGGATCAATATCTTTTTTCTCAGGCAACCCACTATGATATTTATAAAAAGCTGGGAGCCCATGTTTCGGAGGAAGGGGGAGAAAAGGGAGTCTATTTTGGCGTCTGGGCACCAAATGCGGAAGCCGTACATGTGATCGGCAGTTTCAATGACTGGAACGAGACAGCACATGCTATGGAAAAGCTGGGGCCTGTGGGTATCTGGGGGCTGTTCGTTCCAGGTGTGGAGACCGGGGAAATGTATAAATTTCTCATTACGGCAGCAGACGGCAGGAAACTTTATAAGGCAGACCCCTTTGCAAACCAGGCGGAGTATAGACCTGGGACGGCTTCTGTAATTACGGATCTGGAAGGATTTTCATGGACAGACCAGAAATGGGAAGAGGCCAGGGGCAAGAAAGACTTGAACAGACAGCCCATGGCAATCTATGAATGTCATATCGGTTCCTTTATGAAACATCCGGACGGAAAGGAAGGCTTCTATACCTACCGCGAGTTTGCGGATCGGCTGGCAGCATATCTGAAGGAGATGAAATACACCCATATTGAGCTGATGGGAGTACTGGAACATCCCTATGACGGTTCCTGGGGGTATCAGGTGACCGGATATTATGCGCCGACTTCCCGCTACGGGACGCCGAAGGATTTCATGTACCTGGTGGATAAAATGCATGCCATGGGTGTTGGAATCATTTTGGACTGGGTGCCGGCGCATTTTGCCACTGACGCTCATGGGTTGGCGGAGTTTGACGGTCAGTGTATTTTTGAGCATCCGGATCCCAGGCTTGGTTCTCATCCTGACTGGGGAACTAAGATTTTCAATTATGGCAAACCGGAAGTTAAAAATTTCCTGATCGCCAATGTGCTTTTCTGGCTGCGGGAATTTCATATCGACGGTATTCGTGTTGACGCAGTAGCGTCTATGTTATATTTGGATTACGGAAAGCAGGACGGCCAGTGGGTGCCGAATAAATATGGTGGAAATCAGAACCTGGAGGCAATCGAATTTTTTAAGCATATGAATTCGGTAGTAAGAGGTACCTACCCCGGATTTATTACCGTGGCAGAGGAATCAACGGCCTGGCCTAATGTGACAGGACCCATCGGAGGAGACAGCCTTGGGTTTACATTTAAATGGAATATGGGCTGGATGCATGATTTCTGTGAGTACATGAAACTGGATCCGCTATACCGGAAAGGCAGCCACAATTCCATGACATTTGCCATGAGCTATAACAATGCCGAAAAGTATATCCTTCCTCTGTCTCATGACGAAGTGGTGCATTTAAAGTGTTCCATGGTGAACAAAATGCCGGGATATCAGATTGATAAATATGCAAATCTGCGAGTGGGTTATACATATATGTTCGGACACAGCGGTAAGAAGCTGCTGTTTATGGGACAGGATTTCGGCCAGGAGAGGGAATGGAGCGAGGAGCGGGAACTTGACTGGTTCCTTCTGGGGGAAAAGAATAACCTGGGATTGCAGAATTATGTGAAGGAGCTGCTGAAGCTGTACCGCAAGTACCCGGCGTTTTATGAGATTGATGATTCGTGGGACGGCTTTGAGTGGATGAATGCCAACGATGGGGAGAATAGTGTGTTCTCCTTTGTGAGAAAGTCGTCCAGAGGGGTTAACAGCCTGCTGTTTGTGTTGAATATGACACCTATTAAACGGGAGGCTTACCGTGTTCCGGTACCCACCGTCACGAAGCGCAAAAAATATAAACTGCTGCTGAACAGTGACGAGGAGAGGTTCGGCGGCTGGGGCAATGAGATAGCGAAGGAGATTCTGGTGGAGGCGGTTCCCTGCCAAAACAAAGAATTCTCCATTTCTCTGGATCTTCCGCCTTACGGTGCTGCTGTATTTGTATTTTAAAGGTGTGCATGCAAGGTAAAGATTTTCAGAAATATTACCGAAATAAAAGGTGTAGGTGCGGCAAGGTACCTGCACCTTTTCAATTGTTGTTGAGATGCGGAACAGGAGAATATCATTTTGAAGATTACATTTACAGAACAGGCCATTAAAGAGGCGCAGAGACGGCATGCGGAGAGAAGCCGTGCTTCCTATGAGGGACATATGGCGGCAGCGCAGACTCCATTTGCAGCATTTATGGGAGGAGGTATGTCCGATATTCCGGGAATGGGCGGCGAGAAGGGCAAGAGTCTGCTTGCGCTGCAGCAGGAAGCGGAGGAGATTGATGTCGGTGTCAGCCGGGATTATATGACGGTTATGTCACATACGCTGTCGGAAGCGGATTATGCGAAGATGCAGGAGGAAGGCTTTGATCTGGGCAGTATGGATCCCGAAGAAGCGGTGACAATTGTTGATAAGATCAAGGCGGAATTGGCACGGGCAGGGAAACACATTGTGGGTTACACGGACGATATGGATCTGGATACCCTGACTTCAGCTCTGGGGAGCCAGACATTGGCACGGGCTGTTCTGGAAGGATTCCGTGAGGCAGATGTGCCTATGACAAGCGAGAACCTGGCCGCAGTATCCAAGGCATGGAATATGAGTTCGGAGCTTCAGCCCATAGGAGACGGTACACGCAGTTATCTGATTGATAATGATATGGAGGCGGAGATTTGGAATCTCTATCTGGCACAGAGCAGCGGTGCCGGGAGGGGAGCTTCTGCACCCAGATATTATGCTGAGGATGTACATGGGTATTATACCCGCAGCGCAGGGGGAGCAGATGCCGTCCGGCTGCAGGGACAGATCGACAGAATCATTCAGCAGTCGGGCAGGGAAGCGGACGAGGAGAGTCGTAAAAATGCGGCATGGCTGCTGGACAGAGGTTTGCCGGTGACAGCCCGGAATCTGAAACGGCTGGAGGAACTGCAGGAACTGGAACTGCCGATGACGGAGAAGCGTTTCGGCCAGGTTGCTGCGGCTGCGGTGGCGGAGGGAAAGAATCCGCTGCATGCGTCGTTGACGGAAAAACGGGAAAATCTCTACGAGAAAGCGGCAGCTGTTTCAGAATACTATCACAGTAATGCTCTCTGGGAAGCCAGTGTGGGTGACATTACTGCCAGAAGGCAGCTGGAGGAGGTCCGGCTTCGTATGACGGCAGAGGTCAATGTCAAGTTGCTGAAGAGCGGATTTTCCATAGATACGGCTCCTATGGAGGAATTGATTGAGGCGTTGAAGCAGGCGGAATATGAACTGGCAGGGCAATATTTCCCCAGTGATTCCATGGCGATGGAAAAGTATCATAATTACCGCCGGGTAAGCAATGTGACAGATCAGCTGCCGGGGCTGCCGGCGGATGTCCTTGGTATGTTTGCCAAGGGGCAGGGAGATGCTTCTCTTGAGACGATTTATAACGAAGGCAAGGTGCTGCAGGATCAGTATGAGAAGGCACAGGCAAGTTATGAGAAGCTGATGACAGCTCCGAGGAATGACCTGGGTGACAGTATCGAGAAGGCATTTGCCAGTGTGGATCATATATTGAAAGACCTGGGGTTGGAACTGACGGACGAAAACCGCAGGGCAGTCAGAATTTTGGGTTATAATCAGATGGAGATGACCCATTCCAATGTGGAGGCAGTCAGAGCGGCGGACCGCCAGGTGCAGGATGTGGTGGAGAAACTGACGCCTGCGGCTACGCTGAAGATGATCAGAGACGGCTTCAATCCTCTGGAGAAGAGCATTGAAGAGCTGGAAACCTATTTCAAGTCGCTGCCTCCGGAATATAAGAAGGAGGCAGAAAGCTACAGTCGTTTTCTGTATGGACTGGAGCGCAATAACGAGATTACGCCTGAGGAGCGGGAGAGCTATATCGGTATTTACCGGCTGGTGCGTCAGATTGAGAAAGCAGAAGGCGCGGCTGTGGGAGCCCTTGTGAACTCCCAGGCGGAACTGCATTTTTCCAATCTGCTGTCCGCGCTGCAGAACCGGAAGAAGAGTCTGGACATCCGGGTACCGGATGAGCTGGGCAATATACCTAAGCCGGTCCGTACTGAGGAAAGCATTTCGGAACAGATTTCCAGGGCGTTTGTCAAGACGGTGGCGGACCTCAGGGCATCGCGAATAGAGGCCCGGTCTTCCAGGGCAGAAACTCAGATATCCGGAACAGAAGCGCAAGCCTCAAGAGAAGAAGCCGGGGCGTATGGAACGGCAGCACAGTTCTCACGGGAAGAAGTCCAGGCATCTGAAAGGGAAACTCAGTTCTCAAGGGAAGAGGGTCGAGTGTCTGGAACAGAAGCCAGGTCTTCCAGAATGGGGCTCCGGTCTTCAAAGGAGCAAGTTCGGGCTTCGGAGACAGAGTTCCCGGTATCAGCAGAGGATGTCAGGGATGCCGGCACGGAGATACTGTCAAAGGTGGAGGTTCTGATGTCAAAAGCAGAGGAGCTGGTATCCGAGGCTGCGGAAAAAACTGCAGATCAGCCTGTGGAAATGGGTTCACCGGAAGCACCGGAAACAGGTACTCAGGCGGCAGATGAAGAGGCGCCTTCAGCCGAGCCTGCGAAGGAAGCCTTCGTTAAGGCGGCAAATGATGTACTGACGGAGGTGTCGCCTGATGAAAATGCTACCAAAGAATATAACAATACTCAATTGGAAGAACAGCGGCAGGCTGTCAGCGCTGCCGATCAGGAGAGCGTTACTGTGCTCCAGAGAGGGGAATTACCGGCCAGTCCGGATAATCTGATGGCGGCGCAGGCGCTGACATATGGAACGGAAAATCTATTTGCCTACGGTGACAAAAACCGTGCTCCGGCCAAAAAGGCGCCAATGGACATCATGGCCTTGCTGGCCCAGAAGGCCAATCCGGGGCAGGCAGCAGCGGAACCGGAACCCCAGGAAGAAACCGGTTCCGCAGCACTGTGGCGCAAGCTGGATAATATGGAAGAATTTGTCACGGAATATGGCGAGACAACAGAGAGCTCGCTGGAATCTGTGGAGGAGGCAACTTTTGCTGAGGCAGACAGCAGCATGGATGTGAAGCAGATGCAGCTGAATCATAAGCAGCTTACGGTTGCGGCAGCTCTGGCAAAGCGGGAGGAATACTATTTGCCCATGTACGTAGGAGACCGTCTTACCAGAGTTCACCTTACGCTTGACAGAGCAAGCCAGGAGAAGGGAACCATTACCATCGGCGTGACGCTTTCCCAGGAAGAACACATGCAGGCCAGACTTACCTTGAATAACGGCACTGTCCACGGGATGCTTTTCGGGGAAGGAAAAGTGGATGTAATAAAATTGCAGCAGATAGCCGATAACTTTAGAAAGGAAGCGGAGGGAAGCTGGACAGTGGGCAATATTTCCACAATCGCATCGGAAAAGAGGATGCCCGAACTGATCAAATCGGGAAAACACACTCCCACGGAAAACGCTGAGCTTTACCGCGTGGCCAAGGCTTTCCTGCAATCCGTTGTTCGGGAGGACTCAAGCATGTAAAACGAATCCGGAAGGAGAAGGCCGGAGAACTTTAAGGGTGTATATGTATGTGGATTTCGAATCAAAGTAACTGGAATAGGAGAATATAGAATGAGAATTAATTATAATGTATCCGCAATGCTTGCCAACAACAAGCTTGCCAATAATGACAATCTGCTGTCAAAGTCACTGGAGCGGCTGTCTTCCGGATTAAAAATCAATTCTGCCAAGGACAATCCGGCGGGTCTGGCTATGGCGAAACGTATGAATTCCCAGCTGGAGAGCCTGTCTGTGGCGACTCAGAGTGCAGGAGACGGGGTTTCCATCATGGAGACGGCCGACGGCGCTATGGCTGAGATCAGTGAAATGCTGCAGCGTATGAATGAGCTTGCAGTGAAGGCGGCCAACGGAACTTATTCTGAAAATGACAGAGCTGTCATTCAGGATGAGGTAAGACAGTTGACTGAGGAGATCACACGGGTCACAGAAACGACGGAATTCAATGGGCAGAAATTGCTGAACGGAGAGTTTTCACTGAAGGGATATGTGAAAGATAATCTGGATGTGAAGGTAAGTTCCTATTCCACGGAAGTTACGGCGAAATTATATACCATCGAGGAACTGGTCATTGAGGAGAATCCCATTCCGGCGAATGAAAGTGACAGGTATCGTGTGCAGAGTGTGAAACTGAAGGGCGGTGATTTCCCCGAAGGCACTACAGCGACCATGAAGGACAATCTGCTGCACATTCAGGGCGTAAACGGCTTCAAGATGACTCTGGACCTGACGAATGCTTTAGATAAAGCGAACGGAACTTTCCCTGTTGATATTACAAACGGGAAGGATCTGGTGATTGATGCCACGGGAATCGGACCCATGATACTTCAGGTGGGCGCCAACGAGGGGCAGATAATGGAAATTGACATCCCAAAGATTTCACTCAGTGAGATGGGGCTGGATAATTACTTTGTAAAAGAGGGAGACGGCACGGAAAATGACGGGAAAGGAGTTTGGACTCTGAATGTGAGCACGAAAGAGGCGGCTACGGAGGCAATTGACCGGGTGGATGGAGCGCTTCAGTTTCTGTCCAGTATCAGAGGACGTCTGGGTGCTTATCAGAACAGGCTGGAGACAACGATCAACAGCTTGGACATCACATCCGAAAATATGACGGCTGCTTATTCCAGGATTATGGATGTGGATATGGCAGAGGAAATGACGAATTATACCACCTATCAGGTAATGACGCAGGCTGCTACTTCCATGTTGGCGCAGGCAAATGAAAGGCCGTCTCAGGTTCTTCAGCTGCTACAGTAGGAGCAAAGGGCGGAGCGTAAGATTTATTTGAAAGCCGGTGCCGGAATCAGATTCCTGTCCGGATGAAGGAAAATCGGCAGGAGGGTAATATGAAGAAAGAAGATAAACAACAATTTACCCGGCGGATTACGCAGGCAAATCCGACAGAACTGGTTGTCATACTTTACGAGATGCTGTTGTGCTATCTGGAAGATGCCAATACAGCTTTGGCGGAAAGTGAGACAGACAGCCGGGAGGCCGGCAGCTTTCATGAAGCTGTCCGGAATGCCCGGGGGTGTCTGAATGAACTTCTGTATTCGCTGGATCTGAACTATGAACCGGCGCCGACTCTGCAGCGTCTTTATCTGTTCTGCCTCAGGCGTCTGGCCAGAGGAGAGCAGCGCTGCGATGCCGGACCGCTGGAGGAAATAAAGCGTGTTATAGCACCGCTGAGTGATGCTTATCGAAAGATATCGGATCAAAACAGTGCGGGACCGGTAATGGAAAATCCCCAGACCGTTTATGCGGGTCTGACTTACGGTCGAAATACGTTAACCGAGAACCTGGCTGACCAGGGGCTGAACCGGGGGATACTTGCTTAAGGAATCCTCATGGGGGAAGGTTTCTGCGGCTGCCAGATCCGTGAGATGTTTGTATCTTCTCTGAAGAGAGTTAATCTCATAAATGTAGCTGTCGATCAGATCGACTTCTATGGCATTGTCGAAACCCGCATAGGCGTCATTCAGAGCCTGGCGGGTTTTTTCTATGGAATCTTTCAGCGTCAGGGGGGTATCATCCACACCTGTCATATCGTCTGTTCCGATTTTATGACGAAAATACATTTTCATGTAAAACACTCCTTTCCCGATGGTGAAATTGTTATGTTACAAGTATAGGCCCTGAAAATGTAAAATATTCCATTTCTGGAAAAAATAGATAATCTGCATACTTTTTGGTTGGGAACATATCTATATGATAGGAAGCAAATACAATAGGGGGCAGTAATGGAAAAGGTTTTGAATTTCGTCATGAGGGCTGTTCTGGGAACCATAGCGATCTATTTTATCAATACCGCACTGGAAAAGGTGGGGATTTCTCTTGGCGTTGGCATCAATGCGGCAACTGTTTTGACATCCGGAATCCTTGGATTTCCCGGGCTTCTGGCACTTTACGGAATTGGAATCTATAGGCTTTTGTAGGTTTTTGACAAAAAAGAAATTTTTAAGTATTTCCTCTTGCAAATTTGAGTAGCAGCAGATATAATTCTGTTACAACATAACAAATCAGATATTTCAAAGTAGTTCAAGGGTTCAGTAATTTCAGGAGGCAAATTTCGCCTCGAAGATCAGGTATTAAGTATGAGAAAAGGAGATGGTTAATTGGCGGCTCTTTGTGTAATTTTGGCAGTTGTCTGTGGGTATGATTACAGAGACAGCAGAATTCCCAATTATCTGATTCTGCTGGCAGGATTTCTTGGAATGGGATGGCAGGCATGGGATAACGGACTATTGGGTGTTTTGTTCTATTTAGGCCAGGCGATACTGGTTATGGCACTGTTGTATCCGTTTTTTCGGATCGGCGGTCTGGGTGCAGGAGATGTGAAGCTTCTTGGGGTGACGGCAGGCTATCTGCCTTTCGAAAAAATTCTGATGTATCTTTTTTGTTCTTTGCTGGTTGCAGCGACAATTTCAGTTGTGAAGATGTGGAAGAGGAAGAGTTTCTGGGTACGTATGCGTTATCTGGCAGTGTACCTGGAGGATGTTATGAAAACAGGCAGGTGGAAACCATACCAGGCGGATGGAGAAAACAAACAGTCTGCGGGGATCTGTCTGTCAGGACCAGTGTTTGTCAGTATATTGCTGTATTTGGGAGGTGTCTATTGAAAGAGAAACTTAATAAGGTCATGGTGCTGTGTGATACAGAGGAGGAATATGTGCATCTGATGACCGAATTTATGGAAAAACAGAAGAATCTGCCGTGGGAACTGCACGCCTATACCAATGTACAGGACATGCTGTCCAGGGAGAGGAAAGATATGGAGATACTGGTGGTGGCTGAATCCGCCTTTGACTTGAAGCTTCAGGAACTGTGCCCCAAGCGTTTGGTGATCCTCAACGAAAGCGGGGTGATGAAATGGGAGAATCTTTTTCATGTGGATAAGTACCAGGAAGCGGAAGAGATTATAAAGCAGTTGCTGGGTATTTATATGGAAATTGCAGACGTCCAGCTTCCGATGCTCCGGACAAACCGCAGGACCATATTTATTGGTAATTATTCGCCGGTGAAAAGATGTATGCAGACTTCCTTTGCGGTCACCATGAGTTTGCTGCTGGCGCAAAGGCATCCAACTCTGTACCTGAACTTTGAACATTATGCGGGCAGCACGGAACTTGTACCTGATATGCAGGCTTTGGATATGGCAGATCTCCTTTATTTTCTGAATGCACAGAAAGATAAGTTTCGGCTCCGGCTGCAGACAATTTTGAAGCATAAGGGAAGTCTTGCCTATATACCACCCATGAAGTCAGGGCAGAATCTGCTCACGATTACAGCAGCAGAGTGGATGGAATTTTTACAGAAAATCGAAGAACTGGAAGAGTATGAGTATGTTATCCTGGATCTGAGTGAGAGCATGCAGGGGCTGTTCGAAATCCTGAGGCTTTGTACCAAAGTATACACATTGACAAGAGAAGATCGGATTGCACAGAGTAAACTGCTTCAGTATGAACAGATTCTGGCACTGTATGAGTATGGAGATATTCTGGGGAAGACAAAGCGGTTGTCACTCTCCCATATCCGCAGGCTGCCCGAAGAACTGGATCAGCTGACAAAAGGGGAAATGGCAGAGATGGTCAGAGGGTTGGTTCGAGATATGGAAGAACATGAAGGAAAGGAGGAGAGATGGAATATTCGGCTTTGAAAAAAGAACTGCGCAGTAAAGTACAGGAAAAGATGGACATTGTCAAGGATTTCACGGATGCTGAAGTGGAGGACACCATAGATGAAGTAATGCTGGAACAGGGGCAGCTGATGATTTATCCTGTAGATATGCGCAGAAGGCTGAAAAAGGAACTGTTTGACTCGTTGCGCAGGCTGGATATCCTGCAGATTTTTGTAGACGACAGTTCTGTTACGGAAATTATGATCAATGGAAAGGATCATATCTTTGTGGAACAGGACGGAAGATTACGGCAACTGGAAATGGGGTTTGAATCAACGGAGAAGCTGCAGGATGTGATACAGCAGATTGTTGCAGGATGCAATCGTGTGGTAAATGAAGCATCTCCCATTGTGGATGCCAGGCTTCCCAACGGATCCCGAGTGAATATCGTCATGAATCCGGTCGCATTAAACGGTCCCATCGTAACAATCCGAAGATTTCCGGACAAACCGGTGACCATGGAGCGTCTGCTTCAGATTCGCTCTATATCGCCCGAAGCGTCTGACTTTCTGAAGAAGCTTGTAAAAGCAAAATATAATATCTTCATAAGCGGAGGGACAGGAAGCGGCAAGACGACATTTCTGAATGTGCTGTCGCAGTATATTCCGGCAGAAGAACGTGTCATCACCATTGAGGACAGTGCTGAGCTCCAGCTTCAGGGGCTTCCGAATCTGGTGCAGTTGGAGACCCGCAACAGCAATGTGGAAGGCTGTAATGAAATTACGATCAGAGAGTTGATCAAGTCGTCTCTGAGGATGCGGCCGGACAGGATCATCGTGGGGGAAGTAAGAGGAGCAGAGGCCATTGATATGCTTCAATGTATGAATACCGGCCATGACGGAAGTATGTCTACAGGACATGCAAACAGTGGGCGTGACATGTTGGCGCGACTGGAAAATATGGTATTGATGGGAATGGAACTGCCGCTTGCAGCAATCAGGCAGCAGATTGCATCGGGTGTTGACATTATTGTGCATCTGGGGCGGCTGCGTGACAAAACCAGGAAGGTGTTGGAAATAACGGAGTTGATCGGCTGTGAGAATCAGGAGATCAGACTGAATCCTTTGTTCCTTTTTCAGGAGAAGGGGGAAGACAGGGAGGGAAAGGTAATTGGGACTCTGGAGAAGAAAGGAGAGCTGATCCATGGACATAAACTTAAAGCGGCAGGATTATCATAAGTATTCCTGGAAGAGTGGGGAGAAAATGGGGACAATTCTGATTTGTACTGGCATTACGTCTGTACTTGCATATTTTTTTTACCGAAGTTTTCTTGCACTGATCCCATTGTCTGTAATTGGCATTCTGGCTTTTCGGCAGATGGAACGAGGACGTGCGGAGAAAGTGAGGGATGAATTGTCCGTACAGTTCCGGGAGTGTATTCTCTCCGTGGCTACCTTATTGCAGGCCGGTTATTCCGTTGAAAATGCATTTATGGAATGCAGACAGGATATGGCACTGATGTATGGGGAAGAGTCTCTGATCTGCAGAGAACTGGACTATATCAAAAGGGGTCTGAAAATCAATATTTCGCTGGAGGAGCTTCTGGCGGATTTGTCTGTCAGGAGCGCCTGTGAGGAGATTGCTCAGTTTGCACAGATATTTGCCCTGGTAAAGAGGAATGGCGGAAATATGGCGGAAATTATCAGGGGATCCGCTCACCAGATAGGACGACAGATTGAGCTGAAACAGGAAGTGCAGATCCTGCTGGGAGGAAAGAAAATGGAACTGATGATTATGAAGGCAATGCCTTTTGGGATATTATTGTATATTGATATAGGAAATCGGGGATATTTTGATTCCCTGTATCACAATCTGGCTGGAGCAGCCATCATGACTGGATGTCTGGGTGTGTATCTGGGAGCTTATATTCTGGGGGAATTTATTATGAAAGGCATTACAGCGGAAATGGCGTAAGGGGGTGGACAGACTGTACTGGATTACAATAATTGTTATGGGATTGTATATGATACTGCTGTGCCTGGCAAGGGGAGAGGATACAGCGCCAAACACAAGTTCGCTGTTGAAACCTTTTTATAAGATCGCAATGTTCCTATACAAAAGGACATTCAAATATTTCCCGAAACTGTATTCCTCTCCACAGGTAGAAAAGGATTTGCTCCAGCTTTATCCGGGGGAACCAGGAGAGTGTCTGAAGACAGAATATTATGTGAAAAAAGCAGCACTCTGTCTCATAATTGCATTTGCAGGAACGCTGTTTGGGGCGGCGGCAAAGTTCAGCACGGAGAGTGAAATGGTTCTGAGAGAAGGAGGAACGATAATCAGAGACAGTTATCAGGAGGGAAGCAGAGAAGTCACACTTTCTTTTGACAACGGTGAAAAACCCATGGATTTTAAAATTGAGGTAGAACCGGTGCTGTTATCCGGAAGGGCCGCGGAAATTGTGGTGGATGAATTTATTGAAAAATTGCCTCAGTATATATGTGGAAAAAACGAAAGTCTGGAGAAAGTGACTTCGGACTTGGTTTTGGAGGAGATATATGACGGGTGTCCGGTTGCTGTAAGATGGGAAAGTGATAATCCGGGACTGCTGAGCAGCGAAGGGCAGGTATTTTCTGTTGAAGATGATATATCAGTAATATTAACGGCCCATTTGAATTATAGTTCCTGTGAAAGGGTGGAGAAATTGAAAGTAAACTTAGTGCCGCCGGAAATATCAGAAGAGGAAAAGGCGTATCGAGAGCTGGAAAATATGCTGCTGGAATCACAGGGAGAGAGTGTGACACAGGAAGAATGGGTATTGCCGACAGAATGGAGAGGTGCTCCTGTTATCTGGAGACAAGTCACGGACGACAGAAGCCTGTTGCTGTGGGCAGCGGCCATGGCTGCGGGTGTTATGATCTTTTTCTTTTTGGACAGAGACCTGCATGACCGGCTGGAGAAGCGAAGGAAAAACCTTCACAGAGACTATCCGGAAATTGTACATAAACTGGTGCTGTTTGTGGGGGCCGGTATGACAATTCGGGGAGCCCTTCAGAAGATTGCAGGGGATTATGAGGCAAAGTGCCGGGGTGGAGGCAGAAGGTCACCGGCTTATGAAGAAATCTTATATACTTGCAGGGAATTGTACTCTGGAGTTTCGGAAGGTTTGTGCTATGAACATTTCGGAAGGAGGACAGGATTGCAGGAATATATCAGATTGAGTGCACTGCTGGCACAGAATCTGAAGCGGGGCAACAGCACACTTCTGGAACGTCTGCGCAGCGAAGCGGACAAGTCTGCGGAAGAGCGTCTGCAGCAGAGTAAAAAGCTGGGAGAGGAGGCGGGAACTAAACTGCTGGTGCCGATGATATTGATGCTGGCGGTAGTCATGGCAATTATCATGATACCGGCTATGTCAAATATGTAATAATAGTTCAATCGAAGTTTGGGACCGGAAGTTCTGCACGTGCTTTGCAAGAAAAAGATTGCTGCGCAAAGCAGCGGAAAGAGAGGGTAATATGAATTGCTTAAAAGGAATGGGGCAGTTTTTGACAGAAGAGGAAGGAATGGGTACTGTAGAAATCATTCTGATCATTGTAGTTTTGGTAAGTCTGGTCATTCTCTTTAAAAGTCAGATCACATCGGTGGCTAACACTATTTTTAAGAAAATTACCACACAATCGAATAAGGTGTAAGGAAAAAGGGATAAGCAATGAAAAACAGGGAATTTACAGATACAGAAAGGCCGTATAATGCGTATCTGACAGTATATCTGGCATTGTGTCTGGCGGTTATTATGTCCCTGTGCCTGACTCTGATAGAAGGAGTGCGCAGAAACGGTGCCAGACTGGAAGTCGAAATTGTCACGGATATTGGACTGCAAAGTATCATGGCGGAGTATCACCGTGAACTGATGAAGCAGTATAATCTGTTCGCAATTGATGCTTCCTATGGCACTGCTCTGTGCAGCAAGGCAAATACAGACACACATCTGCAGACATATCTGAAAAAGAATTTAGACTATCAGGATGTATTTCTTTCTGATTTCCTTTACCGGGATTTTCTGGGGCTTGAACTGGAAGGGGCAGAAGTTCAAAAGATATCTATTCTGACAGATAGAGGGGGAGCAGTGTTTCGCCGGTGTGCAGCAGATGCCATCAAGGCGGATGTTGGACTTGATCTTTTAGAGGAACTTCAGAGCTGGATGCAGACGATAGAAGTGAATGGTCTGGAAGAGGGGACAGAAGAAACCCAAAAACAGGAATATGATGAACAGATAGAGGAGTATGAAAATACAGATATTGTAAATCCGACAGGTGTGTTGGAGAATAAGAAAAAATTGGGCATTTTAAGGCTTGTCATAGATGATGAGAGCAGTTTATCCCAAAATCAGATTAGTCTTCAAAATCTGATTTCAAGCAGAATGCAGCAGGGACAGGTAAATCGTGGAAATATGGAATATGATACATTGACAGAGACAGAACAGATCGTAGAGAAATTTGTATTTCAGGAGTATCTTCTTAAATATATGGGGAGATATGGGCAGACAAGAGAAGAAGGCACCCTGCAGTATCAGATCGAATATCTGATAGCAGGAAAGGACAGTGATATGGATAATCTGCGGAGTGTGGCAAATCGTCTATGTGTGTTAAGGGAAGCTGCAAATGCAGTATATTTGCTTTCCAATGAAACAAAACGCGGAGAAATAAGAATAGTGGCTCAACTGGTCTGTTCTCTGGCTTTGGTGCCGGAGCTGATCCCTATTTTGGAGGGAACCATACTTTTGGCTTGGGCCTATGCGGAAAGTATATATGATGTCAAGTCTTTACTGGCAGGGGGAAAGATTCCTCTGATAAAAGATGACAACAGTTGGCATTACAGTCTGTCATCGGCACTGGAAGGGAGCATACAGGATCGAGACCAAAACGGAAGCGGTTTAACGTATCAGGACTATATGAGAATTTTTATGATGTTTACGGATACAGACACGATAACGGCGAGAGCCATG
The DNA here is from genome assembly GCA_910580225.1 of uncultured Acetatifactor sp. Taxonomy (GTDB): domain Bacteria; phylum Bacillota; class Clostridia; order Lachnospirales; family Lachnospiraceae; genus Acetatifactor. The sequence continues at coordinate 7,887 of CAJTXE010000020.1, read as the reverse complement.
GATATGGTGGAAGCAGATATCAGGAGGACAGCAGGTAATAACGCTTTCCGATTGGATGGTTGTTATGAGGCATTGGAGGCATGTGTCACAATCAAAAGCAGTTATGGGTTTCAATATGAGATAACCAGACAGAAAAGTTATTATTAAGGAAAGCGGGGTGAACAGTGATGTCCCTTTTATGGAGTAATGCGGTCAAAAAGAAACAATCAACAAGAAACAAGAAACCTTCTCCGACCTGTCGAAAAAAATTTCCGGATTCGGCCCGGAATTCGGAATCTTCCCTGAAAGACTGTAGAAAGCAGTCTTTTGTCTCATCGCTTTCCATAAAGGGGATATCACTGTTTACTTCACTATTCGAAACAACAACTGCCGGAATGACGGTGGAAGCTTCGATTGTGCTGCCGCTGTTTCTCTTCTTTTTTCTGAATCTGGGATGTGCCATTGAAATGATCCGTCTGCATGGCAATTTGCAGCTGGCGCTGTGGCAGATTGGCAGTAAACTTTCCGTGTATGGGTATGTTGCCGACAGCGGAGAGCAGCCGCAGGATGATCGACAGGATAATGCGTGGTGGAAAGAATTGACAGGAATCGCGGTCTCTTCCACCTATATAAAAAAACAAATAATCGATTCAGCAGGAAAACAGTATTTGGATCAGTCTCCCCTTACAAACGGCGGTGAAGGTCTGCAGTTTTGGGAGAGCAGACTGTTTGGTTCCAAAGATGAAATCAGTATTGTTGTTACCTATTCGGTATCTCCATGGATCAGCCTGATGGGTTTCGGGTCCTTTCGGATGTCTAATCGATATTATTCACATATCTGGAATGGATATCAACTGTCAGGGAGTGATGCTGGGAGTGAATCGAAGAGGGCAGTGTATGTTGCGCGGACGGGGAGGGTATACCATATTAGGTCAACCTGCAGTTATCTGATGCTATCGGTCAAAATGGTTCCGGCCTCTGAAATTGACAAAATAAGAAACCAGAGCGGAGGAAAATACGATTCCTGTTTAAAATGCACACGCGGCACTCAGCCTGCTATGTATTATATAACACTTGAAGGAAACCGCTATCATTTTGACAAGGATTGTTCCGGATTGAAGCGAACCATACATACAATGACGTTGGATCAGGCAGTTGAGTCCGGCTATGCACCCTGCAGTCGCTGCGGTAAACATCAATGAAAGGGGAAAGAAGAGTGTGGATTACAATAATGACGGCAACTTGGCTGTTGGCTAGCAGTGTTATGGATATCAGGAAACGCAGTGTACCTGTCTGGATGCTTTTGCCAGGTGGTATAATGGCGATCATTGTATCTGTTTATCAGCAGAGTCCGCTGTTTGATATTCTTGGGGGGATGCTGCCGGGAATTGTGCTTTTGGTGACAGCTCTTGTCACAAAAAAAGCAGGATATGGTGATGGTATGGTTCTGTTGTTTCTGGGAATTCTGTCTGGCAGGGGGAGTCTGCTGGTTTTTGCAGCCGGTTTGTTGTTGATTGCATTCTTTTCGCTTGTATTGTTGGCATTGCACAAAGTGGGACGGAATACCAGAATTCCGTTTCTTCCCTTTTTGACGGCTGCCTGGCTGTTATGGTGTTCTGAGCAGCTATAGTGCAGAGATTCGTATCAAAATCAGTCACAGAGACGAGAGAGGACGGTTATAAGGGGGTATCAAATGAAAATGGAAAATGCATATATGACAGTGGAAGCAGCACTTATATTTCCCATTACCATGGCGTCAATCCTGTTTGTTATTTATTTTATGTTGTTTCAGTACAACAGATGCCTGATGGAACAGGATTTGGGGGCTATGGCATTATGGGGAAGCCTGGAAGAAGCCGGAGATACAGCAATGATACAGAATGCGGTGCAAAGAAGGATGTCCGAGATGTACCGAGATAAATATGCTGTATGGGAGTTTACGGGACTGAATGCTTCCCTTAAGAAAAACCGTTTTTCAGCAAAAGGAAGTGGGCAGCTTGCCTTTCCATTTCCGGGTTTGAATTTTTGGGGTTCAGGAAGTATCTGGACTGCACAGGCAGAGTATGAATACAGCCGTCTGGCACCGGTAACATTTATCAGAATGTGCCGTAAAGCGCATAAAGCAATGGAAAAGTGAGGTTTCTGTATGCTGAACATAGAATATGTGAGGAGTTTAAACAGCAATTATGAGAGAATACAGCTGGATAAAATACCGGAAGAAAGAAAGTACCAATATTGTATTCTGAGCAGGTGTCAGATAAAAGGACTTCTTCCATGCAATCTGCGTTATATTAATGGTATTGCTTACCTGTACTACAATATATCTTCGAGACAGAATCTGGCATTTTTATATGGCAGCCGCAGTATTAACAGAGAATGGGTGAGGGATTTTGTGTGGAGCCTGAAACAGGTACAGCAGGAACTGGGGCGATATCTTTTGGATATGAATAATATTTTGTGGTATCCGGAGCAGATTTTTCAGGACTTGGAGAGTAACGTGTTTTCTTTCCTTTATGTTCCGTATTATGAAGGCGATTCCAGTTTTTTAAAACTGATGGAGTTTTGGGTAGAACATATTGATTATGATGATGAGGTATTGGTAGATTGTGTTTATCGTATGTATGAGAGATTGGAGCGCAATGGCGAAGTTTACCTGCAGGCACAGATTTTTGAAGATGCGGGATGTCTGGAGGAAACTAAAATTCCGGAATTGGTGTGTACCGTACTGGAAGAGAAGATCGTAGAGGAAGAGAGGAACAGAGATGTGATGGTTGAAGCTGCCGTTCCGGAACCGAAACAGACAGAAGCATTGCAGAAGCCTGCAAAGGAGGGAAGAAAAGGAATTCTGGGAATTTTGGAAGGTAAAAAGAACCGAAACAGAAAGTCACGTGAAGAATACAGGCAAACCATGCAGGAGGCCATGACAGAATATGCTGTTGCAGAGGAGGTTTCTTATGAAAAGAATCCTTATGGGCGGACCGTTTATATTGAAGAAAAACCTGAATTGGAAGGACGATACCACAGACTGATAACTCCCGAGGGCAAATTGCTTGCAAGTCTTGACAAACCAGTATGGTTGATTGGCAAGAAAAGAAGTGAGGTGGATCTGGTATTGGAGGATGATTCTGTCAGCAGGATTCATGCCCGAATTACAAGTGCGGATGGTAAATTTTTTTTGGAAGATTTAAACTCTACAAATGGCACTTTCCGAAACGGCTTGCAAATGCAGCCATATGAAAAGAAAACGCTGGAGGAGGGAGATGAAATCAGATGCGGAAAGGCAGCTTTTATTTTCCGCTGATGTATTTTGATTGAAAAACGTGCTTAGATATGATAGAATTGGTTTGATACTGAAAGGCAGGAGGACTGAAACTGTTGAAAAGATGGAGCGATCAGCCAATCGTAAGCACGTCCTTGGTAGCGGTTAATGTTTTGGTATATATCCTGTGTGCTGTTACAGGAGATTTCTTATACAGCCGGGGGCGGTTGGATGCTTTCAGTGTGTTGGCAGGTCAGGAATATGACAGGATTATATGGGCAATGTTTCTTCACAGCGGCATGAATCATCTTTTTAACAATATGTTGATTCTCTATTTTCTGGGGGCTATGATTGAAAAAGAGGTGGGGCATGTCAGGTATGCAATTTTATATATGGTTTCAGGAATTGGCGGGAATTTGCTGTCGCTGTATGCTAAAGTGACAACAGGAGATATATCTGCATCGCTTGGAGCCAGCGGTGCCATATTTGGCCTGGACGGAGTGCTGCTTGCCATGGTACTGTTTTCTGACAGAAAAATGGAGAATGTGACGCCTGTCAGAGTGTTGCTGATGATACTCTATTCCCTGTACAGCGGTTTTACGGGCCGTAATATCGATAATGCAGCTCATATTGGAGGCCTGCTTACAGGTTTTTTGGTTGCAGCAGCAATCTGTTTGCTGCAACGCAGAAGACAGGTCGCAGGACCCTGACAGTGTCTGAGAAAAGGAATTCTGTTTTATAGTAGAAGAATCGAGATTTAAGGAAAAGAAACATATATGTTATGGTAAGGAAAGCCGGTGAGGTGTAATTTTGAATATTAATATTTATTATGGAGGGAGAGGTATTATTGACGACCCTACTCTGTTCGTTATTAATAAAATGCAGGAGATTCTGGAAGAACTGAGAGTTAATGTTATCCGTTATAATTTATATGAATGTAAGAATACCATTCCGACTCTTCCGCAGACTTTAAAGGATGCGGATGGTGTTATTTTGGCAGCTACAGTAGAATGGTATGGTATTGGCGGATATATGCAGCAGTTTCTGGATGCCTGCTGGCTTTTTGGCGATAAGAGTAAAATCGCTCAAATCTATATGTGTCCTGTAGTTATGTCAACAACTTATGGAGAACGGGAGGCAAAGCTGAATCTGTCTACTGCGTGGGAGATTTTGGGAGGATTACCTTGCAGCGGTATTTGCGGATATATAGAAAATACTGTTATGCTTGAGATGAATGAACAGTATATCAAAATTATCGAAAAGAAGGCAGAGAATATGTATCGTTCCATCAATCAACATATTGCCTGTTTTCCGGCAAGCAACCAGGCAGTAAAGCAGAAAGTGGCTGTTCCGAAAAGCACGAATCTGACACCGCAGGAGACGGAACAGCTGTCTCAATATGTTTCTGATGACGGTTATGTACAGCGGCAGAAACAGGATATTCAGGAATTGACCAGTCTGTTTCGCGATATGCTGAGTGAAGAAGAGGCAGATAATGAAGAAGAATATTTTGCGCCTCTGCGGAAGGCATTCAGACCTAAGCCAGGAGTACGGACAGAATATGCTCTGTTGATAGAGAATAAAAAGAAGAAATTGGTTTTGGAAATCAATGGGTCACGATTGGAATGCAGTTATGGGACTGGGGAAAAAGCCGATGTGGAAATGCAGCTTGCAAAATCCGTTATGGAGGATATTGTAAATGGCAGAATGACTTTTCAGAGAGCATTTATGTCAGGGGCGATGAAAGCAAAGGGAGATTTTGCGGCTTTGCGGATGTTAGATGAGCTGTTTGTGTTTGAGGAAACATAAAATGGATACTCGGAGGTACAATGGATGAAAAAAGAAGACTGTATTTTTTGCAGAATTGCAAATGGAGAGATTCCGTCCGAAACGATATATGAGGATAAAGATTTCCGGATTATCCTTGATGTTGGACCTGCTACAAAAGGGCATGCACTGATTTTGCCGAAAGAGCATGCGGCGGATCTTTTTGAACTTCCGGAAGAAACAGCATCCAGAGCATTGATTGTGGCGAAACGTATGGCCCAGAATATGAAGGAGAGGCTTCTGTGCGACGGAATAAATCTGGTGCAGAATAATGGCGTAGCAGCAGGACAGACGGTTTCTCATTTTCATATCCATATCATTCCGAGGTATCAGGAGGATGGTCAGCGGATTAACTGGGTGCCGGGAAAATGTACACAGGAGGAACTGGAAGCTACAAGAAAACAAATTATGGGGTAAAGGGAGCAGAGATGAGAGATTTGAGTGTCAGCAAGGTTACTGAGGCGGTCAAGGAAATGTGTATAGAAGCAAACCATTTTTTGTCCGCGGATATGCAGGAGGCTATGCGGAATGCTGTGGATGCAGAGGAATCTCCTTTAGGGAAGCAGATTTTGACCCAGCTGAAGGAGAATTCAAAGATAGCTGGTGAGGATATGATTCCAATATGTCAGGATACAGGGATGGCGGTTGTTTTCGTTGAAGTAGGGCAGGAGGTGCATTTTGTGGATGGGGCGCTGGAAGCTGCTATCCATGAAGGGGTTCGGCAGGGATACCAGGAGGGATATCTAAGAAAATCAGTGGTAAAAGATCCTGTTTACAGAGAGAACACCAAAGATAATACCCCGGCGGTTATTCATTATTCCATTACGCAGGGGGACAATGTTAAAATAACTGTGGCTCCCAAGGGATTTGGAAGTGAAAACATGAGCAGGGTGTTTATGCTCAAACCGGCAGACGGGATCGAGGGAGTAAAGAATGCTGTGGTAACGGCAGTGAAAGAAGCAGGACCAAATGCCTGCCCGCCGCTGGTAGTAGGAGTGGGAATCGGAGGAACTTTTGAAAAGTGTGCTTTGATGGCAAAAGAAGCGTTGACACGGCCTGTAAACAGGCATTCCGATATTGCATATATCTGTGAGCTGGAGAAAGAGATTTTGGAAAGAGTCAATCGTTCCGGTATCGGACCTGGCGGGCTGGGAGGAACTGTTACTGCGCTGGCGGTGAACATCAACACTTATCCCACACATATTGCAGGGCTTCCGGTGGCTGTTAATATGTGCTGTCATGTAAACCGGCATGCAGTAAGAATTCTGTAATAAAAGAGTGTCAGAAAGCAAACGTCGTCTGATGGAGCAGAAACATATGTGTGAAAGCTGGTAAACTACAAATTAAGAGAAATGTGGAGGCTTTAGAATGGACAGACACATCACGGTACCGTTGACAGAAGAAGAGGCGAATTCTCTTCGGGCGGGAGACTATGTATATCTTACAGGAACTATCTACACAGCAAGAGATGCTGCGCATAAAAGGATTTTTGAGATGGTGGGTGCCAATGAGCAGCTTCCGATGGATATTCGAAATAATGTCATTTATTATATGGGGCCATCGCCGGCAAGAGAGGGCAGGGCAATCGGATCAGCAGGTCCTACTACGGCAAGTCGAATGGATAAGTATGCTCCTACATTGCTGGATATGGGGCTGAAAGGAATGATTGGGAAAGGAAAGAGAAGTCAGGAAGTAAAGGATGCGATTGTGCGTAACGGTGCCATTTACTTTGCAGCTGTTGGAGGTGCAGGGGCTTTGCTTTCCCGTTCTATTATTGCGTCAGAGGTGATAGCGTTTGATGATTTGGGGACAGAAGCAATTCGAAAATTGGAAGTAAGGGAATTCCCTGTAATTGTAGTAATGGATGCCGCAGGAAATGATTTGTATGAAACTGCTATCTGTCAATACTGCAGAGAAGCGTAAAATGTAAACGGAATGATTCATTTCAATATTTTTCATCGGATTTTTATATTATAATTTGAAAATATATAAAAAAGGAATTGACAAATCAAATTACTTGTGTATAATTATATGTGTGCTGTGGATCACCGCACACATATAATGAAGATTGGTACAGCAGTTCGGATTGAGGAGAAATACTCAAGAGGCCGAAGAGGCGCCCCTGCTAAGGGTGTAGGTCGGGCAACCGGCGCGAGGGTTCAAATCCCTCTTTCTCCGCTATTTTTACCAAAAAAACAAGAACATAGAAAAATATGTTCTTGTTTTTTTATTTTGAACAAATGTGTAACCTTAATGAGCTATCTACGCTCCATAGATTTGCGGCAGGTAGTAAATAAGATCCGTTCTGTCCTTTCGGCTCAATTGAAAAGATGTTGTTTTTCTGGATTTATAGATACTTATGAAAGTGCTGCTGGCAAAAAAGCAAATTAAGAGATTCTGAAAAAGAAAAAGTGGAATTAGGTATTGACATTTGAAGTGAATTACATTATACTGATTAAGTTCGCTGCGGAAATGTACCATTTTTTTCAGAGGCGTATTTTACTGAAACTTACAGCGCATGTTTTACAAACAACATAGAGAATTTGAATACAATTAGTAATTTGAAAAAAATGTAAAAAGTTGTTGACAAACTGCAAAGGGTTATGGTAAAATGAAAAACGTTGTGAGATTTAGCCATTAGATTTGAACATAAACACAGCTCAAAAATAAATGGCAAAAAATGAAAAAAAGATATTGACAATGAGATGAAGATATGATATCCTATCAAAGTTGTCGATGAAAACAACGAAGCGATGAAATGCAAAACAATTTGAACCTTGACAAATGAACAGTAATGCAACCCTGAAAATTCCAAAATAAAG
>CAJTXE010000019.1:33189-80112 GCA_910580225.1 uncultured Acetatifactor sp. | reverse complement strand
TGGTACGCCTGATTTTTCACAGTGCCATGAGCTGTTTTGAGGTGGAAAAGGAAGAGAATCTGAAAGCTTATCGGGGGGCGGGCAGAAGGATCCGTATTCCCAGGGGAATCCGCAGGATTGAGTCGGAGGTGTTTCGGGATGCTATGGGACTGGAAGAAATAGAGATACCGGACAGTGTGGAATATATCGGCGCCAGAGCATTTCATGGAACGGGCTGGATAGAGAGGCAAAAGAGACTGTCCCCAATGGTGACGGTAAACCATATGATTTTAGACGGTTCAGGGTGTTCCGGAACAGTGGAAGTTCCGGAGGAGATTTCCTTGGTCTGCGGATGGGCCTTTGCTAACGGTATGAAGATAGAAGGAATCCGTTTTTTGTCTGCAGGGACGCGGGTGGAGGAATATGCTTTCCGAAATTGCATTTTTCTCCGGGAAATCATTCTGCCGGAGGGCACACAAATTGAGATTCACGGAATACAGGACAGGGAAAGAGAGCTTCCGGCGCTGGCAAAACAGGCGGTCATGGAAAGCATGAACTGTTTTAAGACGGATGAAAATGGGGTACTGGCGGAATGTACCGGAAATATTTCCAGGCTTCGGCTGGCAGAAGGGATTACTGCTATCGGTGAAGGTGCGTTTCAGGAGGGGAATCTGCTGACAGAGATTATTTTGCCTACAACAGTGAAGAGAATCGGTAAACGGGCCTTTTGGGGATGCAAGTGGCTGAAGGAGGTCCGCAGGGCCGGAAGTGTGGAAGAGATAGATAACATGGCATTTTTCGGATGCGGGGCATTGGAGGCTGTGGAGCTGTCGGAACAGGTGCGCAGAATCGGTGCCAGGGCATTTGAAAATTGTACATGTTTGACCGAAATTCTTATTCCGGAGGGTGTGGAGGAGATTCCGGATCGTACTTTTTACCGGTGTCACAGCCTGAGGACCGTAAGCTTTCCATCCAGTTTGAAACGAGTCGGAAAGGAAGCTTTTGCTTACTGCCGGGGGCTGGAGGAGTTTCACCTGCCGCTGGGAGTAGAAGTGGGGGAGAGGGCATTTGCGGGAGTGTCCCGGAGCCTTTAAAGAGGTATTGTGGGCGGCAGGTAAAGCATCAAGTATGAATGCTGATGTTTGCGCAGGCAGTCAAATCTATATCGTAAAAGAAATAAACGTAATAAAGGAAGAAAAATATGAAGTACAGACTGCTTGGCCGTACAGGTCTGATGGTTTCGGAAACCGGATTCGGCACCATACCAATTCTGCAGGGGAGTGTTCCGGTGCTGCCTGAGTATTTTAACCTGAATGAGGAAGAGGCGCTGGAGGTGATGACTCATGCATTCCGGCTGGGCTGCAATCTTTATGACACTGCCATTGTTCCTGAATACGGCGATGCGGAGATCAAACTGGGGAAATTTGCTGCCCGTATAGGCAGGGAACGAATTGTAATTTCGGATAAGGCCCGTTTTTATGACGGAAATGAGATGTACAGAGCTGTGGAGGCTTCCAATGAGAACCTTGGTACCTATGCGGATCTGTACTTTGTACACCAGGTGGACCCAGGGCATGAGGATCAGGTGTTTCGCAAGGGGGGTGCCCTGGATGCCCTGACGGAACTGAAGCAGGAGGGACGGATCCGTTTTGTGGGGGTGGCTTCTCATTATTATGATATTCTGCTCCGGGGCGCCGGAGACAGACGGGTGGATGTGCTGCAGGGAAGCGGAAATCTTGTGGAACGGGGAATGCTGGATCGGATAAAGGGGGAGCCCCTTTTTGGGCAAAAGGGAATATTGATGAATAAGGTTTATGCCGCAGGGCTTCTGCCTCGCTTCTTCCCTGCAAAGCTGCTGATTCATGCCGTATTGTCCTATCCTGTTTCCTGTGCGCTGATCGGAGTCGGAACGGTGGGGCAGGCGGACGATGCATTTGGCCATGATGTGTCATCTTCTTTCCGCAGGGATGCAGAGCCAGGCACAAAGGAGACAGAAACGAGAGAAAGTGCTTTTGCCGGGACGGAAGAGTTTGGGGCAGAAAAGGGGAAATCTGCGTCCATTCCTTCCTTTCAGGAAGCCCTTTCAACGTTGGAGAAGGAATTTGAGCCCATCCCCTGTGACCGCTGCCAAAGATGTATCTGTCCCCGGGGAACGGAAATCCATACATTGTTTCGCCAATATCTATATTTTTTTCTGGGGAAAGAATATTGGGCACTGCGTAAACTGGATTTGGGTATCGAGGAGAGTGCTGCCCGATGCGCAGAGTGTACAGACATGCCCTGCATGGACATGTGCCCCCGAGGCATACGGATTCCGGATGAGATATGCAAGATACTGCGTCTGGTAAGAAGGGGCTAGTACCGGTAAACAGCAGGATTTCTACCGAAATTTATTGCATTTTGTCCCTTACGACTGCTATAATAGGCATAAATTATTTTTCGACTTCCGAAGTGGACTGCCGTGCCTGTTTTGCAGAACGGAGCGACAAATTTTTACTTGATTACGCGGTGTAGTTGTATGAGGCGTCGAGCGAGGGAAGGCAGCAAAAAGGAGTATTTCAGAGAGAGGGATAAGCACCCAGGGAATAGAGGGAGATTGCTTTGACCGTGTAATGAACAAAAGAAACAGATTTGAGGTGTTTGAAATTGAATCAGAATAAAAATGCATTTGCGGGGGGAATACGGGACGGAATGCCTATTGCGCTTGGCTATTTTGCCGTAGCTTTTTCGTTGGGGATTGTGGCGAAGAAAGCGGGGCTGAATCCTTTTCAGGGATTTCTGTCCAGTATTCTGAACCATGCGTCCGCAGGGGAATATGCGGAATTTACGGTGATTATGGCCAATGCGCCTTATTTTGAAATGGCATTGGTTATCCTGATAACCAATATACGGTATCTTCTTATGAGCTGCGCATTGAGTCAAAAATTTGATTCTGATACCGCCTTGGGACACCGTCTTCTGGTGGGCTTTGGTATTACAGATGAGATCTTCGGCATTGCGGTGGGGAAGCCGGGAATGCTGAATCCCTATTATAGCTACGGAGCCATGGCAATTGCGCTGCCGGGATGGGCGTTTGGGACGGCTATGGGGGTGGTGGCAGGGAACATTCTGCCGGCGGCCCTGGTCAGTGCATTGAGTGTGGCGCTTTATGGTATGTTTGTAGCGATCATTATACCGGCCGCCAAAACAAGCAAAGTGGTGGGTGGGGTGGTTCTGATCAGTTTTGCGGCTAGTTTTGCCGTATCGAAAATATCTGTGTTTTCAGCTATGTCGGACAGCATGAAGATCAGTCTTCTGACCGTTGTAATCGCAGGGGCGGCGGCTTTTTTCTTTCCGCTGAAGGATAGTCCAAAGCAAACAGGGGAACTCGGGGAAGGGAACCCAACAAAGTGTTAGAGCGGCAGGGAAAAGCCGGCCAAGTGTTAGAACGACGGGGAAAAACCGGCAAGGTGTTACAGACGTGAGGAAAAGCCGGCAAGGTGTTGGCATGGTGATGTGCTGGAACGGCAAGGAGAAGCCGCCAGGTGCCGGACCGGGGAAGCTGACAGAGAGAAGCACCGGGCTGAATTCAGGTGAGGAGGCAGCGAGATGACACACAATATCTATCTGTATATATTAGTTGCGGCTGGAGTTTCCTTTCTGATACGTGTCCTGCCGTTGACTTTGATACGAAAGAAAATCAAAAATCCGTTTATCCGGTCCTTTCTTTACTATGTGCCCTATGTCACATTGGCGGTGATGACTTTTCCTGCGATTATCTCTGCACCCAGGATTCCGCTGGCGGGAATACTGGCTTTGGCAGCAGGGATTGCAGCTGCCTGGAAAGGGATGAATATGGTGGGGATAGCCGTACTGTGCTGCGGCGTGGTATTTCTGGTTGAGATTGTGGCGGGATTCTGCATTTGAGGAGAAATTTTCACAGGGTGATGGAATGGTGTAATTCTTGTTATATTCAAGTGCAAAACATACATTATTCTGAAATACGGATTCAGAGAGAAAGTGAGGGTGAACATGGCGTCTTGGATGGTACATTTACAGGTGGCGGACAGGCTGTTGGAGAGATTGGCGTTCGACAGGCGCCGGCGGGATATTGTGAGTTTTTACAGAGGAGGCAGAGAGAATCTGGACCGGGAATATACGTACCTGACGGAAAAGGGGGCAGAGGACTTTGTGAAGGAGAGTGTGGAAGCAATCCTGAGCAGACTGGAGGAATATTTTCCGGAGGAATCTGGGTTGTGCAGAAAGAGGAATACAGTATGAAATTTACCGAATTACCCACTCCCTGTTATGTGGTGGATGAGGCTTTCATGGAACATAATCTGGAAATTCTCCGGGGGATTATGGAGCGGACAGGAGTCAGGATCCTGCTGGCGCAGAAGGCTTTCTCCATGTATGCGTTGTATCCCCTGATTGGAAGTTATCTGCAGGGGGCCGTCGCCAGCGGTTTATACGAGGCCAGGCTGTGTGCAGAGGAAATGGGAGAACCGCTGGCGCGGCAGGGAAGAAAGATGGAAAACCATATCTTTTCTCCGGCATACCGGGAATCAGATTTTGACGAAATATTACTATATTGTGATCATATTGTGTTTAATTCCTGGAAACAGGCGGAGAAATTTGGCCGCCGGGCAAAAGCCGCTGGCAAGAGCATTGGCCTGCGCATCAACCCGGAATGCTCTACTCAGGAGGGACATGCCATCTATGATCCCTGTGCGCCGGGTTCCCGGCTGGGAGTAACAAGGCAGGCCTTACGGGAGGCATTGTGCCGAACGGAATGGAGGAAAGAATCTCGCGGGCAAGGGGAGATCAGCGAAGGGAAAAGGACTTCCGGCCAGTGGCATGGGGCCGCGGAACGGGAAGAGTTGTCAGGCCATGTGTCCGGCGGAATGCTGCCGGAGCTGCTGGACGGGCTCCATTTCCATACGCTCTGCGAGCAGGATTCCGATGCCCTGGAGAGAACGTTGGACGCGGTGGAAGAGCGGTTTGGTATGTATCTGCCGGGAATGAAGTGGATCAATTTCGGCGGCGGACACCACATAACCCGTGAGGGGTATGATATTCCCAGGCTGGAGCGATGTATCCGGAGAATGCAGGACAAGTATGGACTGACCGTGTATTTGGAGCCGGGGGAGGCCGTGGCGCTGAATGCCGGATTTCTGATTACCACGGTGCTGGAGACCTCTCGAAACGAGACAGACACAGCCATTCTGGATACTTCGGCGGCCTGTCATATGCCGGATGTACTGGAGATGCCTTACAGACCGCCGCTGCAGGGAAGCGGTCTGCCGGGGGAGAAGCGGTACACATATCGACTGGGCGGTCCGACCTGTCTTGCGGGGGATATCATTGGAGACTATTCCTTTGACGCGCCGCTGCAGGAAGGAGACAGACTTGTCTTCGAAGACATGGCGATTTATTCTATGGTAAAGAACAATACCTTTAACGGGATGCCTCTGCCATCCATCGCATTGCGCAGGAAAGATCAGGAATGTGAGATCGTAAAACAGTTTGGATATGAGGATTTTAAAGGACGTCTGTCCTGAAAACAGTCTACTCCCCAAAGGAATGTCATACAGAGCTGCTGCCTGTGACAAAAAACAGGAGCCCATGGGGCCCCTGCATAAAAGGAAGGGAGTAAAATAAAGAAAACATGAAGAAAAAAATATATGTAAAACTGCAATGCAGTGTTGCTGGTAGCCGAAGCTGACAGAACCCCAATACATTTTTTAGAATCCAACAGCTTCTTTGTTAATAAAGATATGATACCTCTAAAATGTGTCTAAAGTTTGACTTTGGGCTTAAGGAATTATAAAATGTTTGTATAATAATTGTATCGTGTTTTCTGTGACAGGAAGGCGATGAACAGTGAATGATGCAGGATTTTCGGGCCGGGAAATAAGATGGATACACGTCGAACAGAGATAAGAGTTCAGGGAACCGGAGACAGTTATCAAAAAGCAGAGATGATATCTGTTGCGACGGTATGGGAGGAGAGAATTGCGTGAAAATTTTAAAAAGTACTACACCGTTGTCTGACGGTTTCCGCATGCCCGGGGAATATGAATGGCATCAGGGCTGCATTATGATATTTCCGGAGCGTTCGGACTCCTGGCAGTATGGCGGATATGCGGCCCGGAAGGCCTTTGTCCGGATCGCGGAGACAATTGCAGCCTCGGAGCAGGTGACGGTATGTGCCGGTGCTGCGCAATATGACAATGCCAGAGCCCTGCTGCCGCCTTCGGTCCGGGTGGTGGAAATGTCCAGTAATGACGCCTGGGCCAGGGACTATGCCCCCACATTTGTAAAAAATGACGATGGTGTCATAAGAGGGATAGACTGGGGATTTAATGCCTGGGGAGGCCTCTGTGACGGGCTGTATTTTCCCTGGGACAAGGATAACCAAATGGCACGAAAACTTTGCGATCTCCTGGGCGCAGATGTTTATGACATGCGCGGCTTTATTCTGGAGGGCGGTTCCATCCATGTGGATGGGGAGGGAACCTGTATGGTGACGGAGTGCTGTCTGCTTAGCCAGGGCCGCAATCCGGGGCTTTCCAGAGAAGAGATCGAGGAAAGGCTGCGGAAGTATCTGAATGTGTCCGTGGTTCTCTGGCTTCCCTGGGGGATTTACAATGATGAGACCAACGGCCATGTGGACAATATCTGTGCCTTTACCGCGCCGGGGGAGGTGGTTCTGGCCTGGACTGAGGACCGGGAGGATGTGCAGTATGCCATGTCAAAAGCCTGTCTGGATTATTTGGAACAGGCCGTGGATGCCAGGGGCAGAAAGCTGAAGGTCCATAAGCTGCCGCTGCCGAAGCCGGTGACGATCACGGAGGAGGAGTGTGGGGGACTGGACGCCTGTTGGGATCAGCCCACCCGGACTCCGGGGGAGCGCCTGGCCGCATCCTATGTGAATTTCTATATTGCAAATAAAAGTATTGTGATGCCGGGCTTTGGAGACCCTGCCGACCAGGAGGCGAAAGCGGTGCTGCAGCGTCTGTTTCCGGACCGGGAGGTGGTTCAGATCTACACCAGGGATATCCTCATCGGCGGCGGGAATATCCACTGCATTACCCAGCAGATTCCGGCATGTTTGCCGCAGGCAGCGGGTATTTCCAGGGGTTAACGGACATAAGAGGCCAAAAGAAAAGAGCAAAAGCGCAGCCAAATCAAAAACAGGGGTTTCACCCCTGCATGAAAAAGGAAAGCAAAAAAGAGAGGACCTCCATGAATACATACGCAAAAAAGGAAAAAAGGGTAACTGTGGCAGCAGTTCAGATGCACTGCAATGGTTCCCGTGAGAAAAATCTGGAAGCGGCGGAGCGCCATGTGAGGGAAGCCGCCGCCCAGGGGGCACAGATTATCCTGCTGCCGGAACTCTTCGAGACCTGGTACTTCTGTCAGGAACGGAATTACGATTCGTATAAGCTGGCAATGCCTCTGGAGGAAAATCCGGCTGTCAGGCGTTTTAAGAAAGTGGCGGAGGAACTGCAGGTGGTGCTGCCGGTGAGTTTTTTTGAGCGGGAGGGGAATGTGACCTACAATTCTGTGGCATTGATCGATGCGGATGGCCGAATCCTGGGGCTGTACCGCAAGACCCACATTCCCGATGACCATTTCTATCAGGAAAAATTTTATTTTACTCCGGGGAATACCGGTTTCAAAGTGTGGAACACTGCATACGGGAAGATCGGCGTGGGCATCTGCTGGGATCAGTGGTTTCCGGAGGCTGCCAGGTGTATGGCGCTGATGGGGGCACAGCTGCTTTTTTACCCCACGGCCATCGGTTCAGAACCCATCATAGACTGCGACAGCATGCCCCACTGGCGTCGCTGTATGCAGGGACATGCCGCTGCAAACGTGGTGCCTGTCATTGCAGCGAACCGGATCGGGGAGGAGAAGGTACTTCCTGCTGGGGCAAACAACGGACAGACATCCGCCCTGACTTTTTACGGTTCCTCTTTTATCACGGATGAGACCGGTGAGATTCTGGAGGAGGGAGGCAGAGCAGCGGAAAAGCTGCTTCTTCATACCTTTGATCTGGAAGCAATAGAGGAAATGCGCTTCAGCTGGGGGCTCTTTCGGGACAGGAGGCCGGAGATGTATGGGGAAATGGTCCGGTGAAGACCAGACATTTACAGACAGCAATACATTTGGTTCACCGAAAACTGCATTTGGTTATCTGAATGCAGTTTTTTTATTGGGATTATGCTACAATGTGCCAAGATCACAGAAACTCCTGGGCAGACTCTGCAACCGGAGATATTCCGGAAAGAAAGCGGCCGCATAATGACAATGCCTGGGAGATCTGGGATTATGATACTGTGAGCGCAGACTTCCCGGTTGAGATAACCCTGTCCCATCAGCTGCCGGGACGCCCAGAAGAACAGCTGCTTCGGGAGAAAGGAAGAGAAAATGAAAAGGAAAAAGAAGGAACCAAAACGGAAGCCAAAGTATGGAATGCTGTCCTGTGTGGCTTACATGTACAGTCTGATGTGGAAATATGAAAAGAGCCTGGCATTTGCGGCTGCGGGAAAAATACCGGTGGATCTGATCTTTACAGCATTGACGCTGTATACGCCCTCTGTGATTTTGAAAGCGTTGGAGACCCAGGACCAGTTTTCTCCCATAGCTCTTGTGATCATAGGGCTGGTAGTGGCAGGAATGCTGTCATCCCTGGTGAGTCAGCTGATTTCAGCAAAAGGAGACTTCTCCGAATTCTATCTCTCCAGTCGCCTGTTCTGCCTGCTGGAATGCCGCAAATTGGACAGGGATTTTGAGCTGGAATATGATGCGGAAGTAAAGAAATTGGATCAGCGCGCTCGTAATGCTGCTATAAACAACCATACCAGAGCGGTCCATTTTCCCATGGAGTTTTCTTTGGTAGTGGTGATCATACTGAAATTTCTGCTCTTCGGCACGGTGTTGTCCACTTTAAGCCCCTGGATTATCCTGCTCATCGCTCTGTGCAGTGCCGTCAATGTGCCGCTGTCTGCCTGGGAGCGGAAACGCGGCTATGAGACCCAGGATCGGCGGAATGCCCTGATCAAGAAAATCAATTATCTTGCGTTTGAGGTGGGAAGGGATTTTCGGTATGGGAAAGATATTCGTCTGTACAGCCTGAGGGGATATCTGTCCCTTCTGGCGAAAAAGCTTATAGGCGAATATACCAAAGAGCGTAAAGCCGTGGAGAGAAGGATCTCCGTAGTGCAGCTTGGGGACTTTCTCATGGTGCTGATCCGGGACGGACTGATGTATGCATGGCTGATCTCCAGAGCCGTGGCAGGGGAAATCGACGCTTCCCGGTTTGTGCTGTATTTTACCGCCATGACGGAGTTGGCAGATGTGATGACGGGAATCCGGTGGTGGTGGAGCTGTATCTGTGAAGGGGCACTGCAAATCTCTGATTACCGGGAGTGTCTGGAGATTCCGGACAGGATGAACCGGGGAAAGGGAATCCCGGTGCCGAAAGGCGCCTTTTCCGTGGATTTTCGGGATGTATCCTTCCGTTATCCGGAAGGGGAGAAAAATGTACTGGAACATATCAGCTTTACCCTGCAGGCCGGGGAGAAGCTTGCCCTTGTGGGATTGAACGGTGCGGGAAAGACGACTCTGATCCGGCTGATGTGCGGACTTCTGACGCCTACGGAGGGGGAAATCCTCATCAACGGTCATGCGCCCGGGGAATACAACCGGGAGGAGCTGTACAGTCTGTTCGGGCTTGTGCCGCAGAATTATCACCTGATGCCATTCTCCATTGCCAGGAATGTAGCCTGTGCAGATGAGGAGGAGGAGATCGACAGGGAGCGTCTGCACAGCTGTATCTGTCAGGCAGGTCTGGAGGAGAAGATCCGTTCCCTGCCTCTTGGGTATGACACGCCGCTGAACCGCCAGGTGAATCCGGAGGGGGTGGAGTTTTCCGGCGGTGAGACCCAGAAACTTCTCCTGGCCAGAGTACTTTACCGAAAGCCGAAATGCATCATTCTGGATGAGCCCACAGCTGCTCTGGACCCCATAGCAGAGGACCGTATGTACCGGCAGTATAATGAGATTACAGATGGCGCAACTGCTGTCTTCATTTCCCACCGCCTGGCGTCCACACGCTTCTGCGACAGGATTTTCCTTCTGGACGGGGCAGGGATTGCGGAGATGGGAACTCATGAGGAACTGATGGCGGCGGGGAGGAAATACCGGGAACTGTTCGAAGTACAGAGTAAGTACTATAGAGAACAAATACAGCCAGCAGAGGACGTGACCGTTACAGGAAGAGAAGAGGACATCTCTGATAAAGCATACGATCATGCAGGACAGGAAGAAAGCCCGGCGGGAGAAAGGCAGGGAATCATATGATGACAGAGAAAAAGAAGAAACGCACTTTGCGGGAGGATTGGAATATCCTGATTCGAGGAATCCGGATCGTCCTGGACATCTGTCCCCAGTATCTGGCAACTCATGTTGCAGACAGGGTTATGACCATACTGCCGTCCTATTTTGCCCTGTACATGTCTGCACAGCTTGTGAACGAACTGGCTGGGGAATGCAGGTGGGAATCCCTGCTTACGCTGGCGGGGATCACCATCCTGGGGCTGTTTGGCTTTCGGGTGGCGGGCCGTGCCGTGCAGGTACAGTACAATATTCGGCTGGAGATGATTGTCAGGCAGGAAGAGATCTATATCTTTGACAGGCAGAACGGACTGGAATATGAGCATCTGGAGAATCCGGAGGTGACGCTGCTGAGGGAGAAAATATTTGCGGCCATGGATGCCAACGGAAGGGGGCTGATGGCATTGTTCTGGAATCTGGGGGCAATTATGGGAACTGCAGTGGAGCTGATGCTTTCGGCAGTTCTGACATTATCCATTTTCCGTTCTGCTGAAAATGTTAAGTTGACAGGTTTCCTTGCTTTTGTGAATTCTCCATACTGCAGTATTGTACTTGCCGGCATTCTGCTGCTCCATGTGGCGCTTTCCGTAAAGTTTGCCAAAGAGAGTACGGTAAAAAGCATGCATGCCTTATCTTCGCTGGCGGAAGACAACGTTCTGTTTCAGGTTTTGGTTCAGATGCACGGTGAAGATGTAACTATCTTTGATTTGAAACGGATTCTGATAGAGGAGCATGAGAGGAGAGTAAAGGCCCCCTGGATAGTGGAGTCCAACAAGATCCGGGTGCAATACGCTGTGATAGGTGTATTGCAAAGCCTCATTCCGGATTTGGCAATCTTTCTGGTGACGGCGGCCAAGGCTTTTCTGGGAGCTTTCGGGATAGGCAATTTCATTCTTTACAGGGGAACCGTGAAACGGTTCGTGAATGCCGTCACCGGGCTTGTCAGCGGTCTGGCGCTTCTGCGGGAAAATAACGAGTATCTCCTGCAGCAGTACCGGTTTCTGGATCTGCCCAACGATATGTACCAGGGAACCCTGGCGGTGGAGAAGAGAGATGACATTGACTATGAGATTGCATTCCAGGATGTGAGCTTCCGGTATCCGGGTACGGAAAACTGGGTGCTGCGGCATGTGGACATGAAGTTCCGGGTCGGCGACAAGCTTGCCATTGTGGGGGAGAACGGTTCCGGAAAGACCACCTTTATCAAGCTGCTGTGCCGTCTCTATGACCCTACGGAAGGGCGGATTTTATTAAACGGCATCGATATCACCAGGTACCGCTACGAGGAGTACCTGTCTCTGTTTTCCGTGGTATTCCAGGATTACAGGCTGTTCCAGTTTTCCCTGGCGGACATTGTGGCATCTTCTCTTGAATGGGATGAGGAAAAGGTGCGCAGATGTCTGGTTCAGGCGGGATTCGGCGACAGGCTGGCCCAGTTGGAGAAGGGAATCCACACGGTTCTGGGACGGGATTATGAGAATGACGGCATAGACCTGTCCGGCGGGGAAGCGCAGAAGGTGGCGCTGGCCAGGGCACTCTATAAGGATGCACCGTTTGTAGTCCTGGATGAACCCACAGCTGCCCTGGACCCTATAGCAGAGGCCGCCGTATACGAAAATTTCCGGAATATCGTGGAGCATAAGACTGCTGTATTCATCAGCCACAGGCTCTCCAGCTGCAGGTTCTGCGACGATATCATTGTATTTGACAAGGGACAGCTGGTGCAGCGGGGCAGGCATGATGTGCTTGCGGAACAGGAAGGAAAATACCGCCAGCTTTGGAATGCCCAGGCTCAGTATTACACGTAGATACAGCGGCATTACGGCCAATTGTTATGTATAAGCTTGGTAAATACAATATCCCCTGTAGGGCGGCGGACATTGATCAAGAGATAAAAGGAAGGGACGGATCAATCCACCATCTTTGCATTGGGATAGATCCGTTCCATCCGCGCATCCGGAAAGTGAGCGTCCAGAAACGCATCAAGGGATGTGCTGCCGGATCCCGTCGGCGCCTGACCTGAAACGGCAGAGTCCGATCCGCCGGAAACAGCTGCAGCACCCTCGGCACCAACTGTATTCCGTTCCGTATACCGCGCCAGCGCCAGGGAGGAAATCACCATATTGAAGATCATGAAAACGATCATACAGTTGCACACAATCTTTCCCGTCCTGGGGGGAATCCGCTCCACCAGGCCGGACAGAAAGGGATAAATCATCTTCAGCCATACAACGGCGGCAATGCCCCAGAAGAAACAGTACAGCAGATTGATGCGGCCGCCCAGATTGAACGCAAAACCGCTGTAGTCCCAGAATACGGTACCGAAAACCAGTTCCGTGAATACGCTGCAGATATACTCATAGGCGCCGCCCAGGAGAGTACCTGCCATGAAAATGTATCGGTCGCTTTTGTTCCGGTAGCGATACAGAAAGAGGGTCAGCAGCGCACATCCCAGCCCCCACACAATGCTGAAGGGGCCATAGACCACACTGCTGCGGCTCATGAGCACGCCTGTAGTCAGGAGACAGAAAATAGTCTCCGTAATGTCTCCCAGAAAGGCACCGATGAAAAACAGGGATACCAGTTTATAAAAGCAGCAGCCTTCTGCGAAAACTGTTTTCCTGGCCCGGGATTTCAGCTCTTCCGTCAGCGCTTCCCGGTCGATGGTGGGGAAGGAACTCTGCATACGCCTTTGAACCCAAAAGGTAAGCCTGTTTTCCAGCAGCCGGGAGGTCCGCTTCATCTCTGCAGAAAGCGCTGCCAGGCGCCGGGCGGTAATCTGCATGTTCAGCACGGCCATGGCGGTAGTGATAAAATCCAGGATCAGCAGGCCGGCTCCGGTCCACTGTACCGCCAGCGTTACCGTGGGAGGAATCATCCGGAAAAATCCGCACAGCAAGGGATTGGTGACCAACATGGTCAACAGTGCCAGTGCGCCCCAGAGCAGGGCATAGCGGGCACAGATATAACCGCCCAGATTCCACCTGATATCCGAGTAATCCCACAGTTTCTTTCGGAAAATTCGTTCCATCATCAAACCGGTGGCATATTCCAGCAGTGCGGCCAGCAGCATACCGCCCAGGAACAGGAAGAAGGGACGTTGGATGAGCTCAGGCAGAAAGATGCCAAACAGCACGGAGCCGAAACCGTAGATGGGGCAGAGAGGACTGTTTACAAAGCCCCGGTTCACAAATTTCTTCCGGCGGATGGCGGCATAGCAAACTTCGATGCACCATCCCGCAAAAGAATAGACAAAAAACAGCCAGATCAGATCAGTCCAGGTGTACAGCATTCATAATACCTCTTTTTCTATATTGTAGTATTTTCGGGTATATGGTCACATTATATCATGTATACATTCCAAATAACAAATGAAATTTCTGATAAGAAAAAAGCAAAATGCTGTTTTGAACGGTGCCGGGAGAAGTAACCTTGCAGCGTCAGGTTGACAATTGACTATGGGAGAGTATATGATATCAATATATCTTAAGAGAGAACCTGTTTTGCAGCTTGCCGGATCTGTGTCAGGACAGGGCGGAGGTTCCTGAAAGCAGATGGAAAAGCGGAGAAGGTACAGAGCAAAAAGCAGAAAGTGAGGATTTCCTATGGCAGTTTTATCTTTGAAAGTAATAGACAGATATGGCAGTACCATCTGTGTCAGCAGCGGAGAGAACTTTGTGGATCTGGTGTGTATGCGCAGATATGAAGAGGGAGATGTGATTGAACTTACCGTTTCGGAGAAAAATGTCTATCTGAACTGGCAGGTGGACGATGCACTGGGCAGCGCGTTTGTGTATGTCACTGACAATGTAGTCTATCAGATTCCCTTTGGGGAGAAGCGGATCAGCTATTCCCCAAAAGTATTTTCCGGGGACAGGCATTATCTGTATGCGGAGACGGCCAGCCGGGAGGAAATTGAATGTTACCGCAATCTGGCTCTGAATCCGGCGGACCAGCATCGGGACGTACCATGCTTTCCTCATGCTTCCGCCAATGTGGAGACCCGGGGAGAGGCGGTATTTGCGGCGAAAAATGCCATAGACGGCGTCCGGGCGAATCTCTCTCACGGTATGTGGCCCTATGCTTCCTGGGGGATAAACCGACAGGACGACGCAGCTATGAAGGTGGATTTCGGCAGAAAGATCCGGACAGACAAGGTAGTGCTGTACACACGGGCAGATTTTCCCCATGACAACTGGTGGACACAGGTGACACTGCGGTTTTCTGACGGCAGTGAGACAGATTTTTCGCTGGAGAAATCGGTGAGGGGACATGTGCTCACATTTCCCGAGCGGGAGGTCACATGGGTCGAGCTGTGCAACCTGATCAAGGCGGAGGATCCTTCACCGTTTCCGGCATTGAGCCAGATCGAGGTGTATGGGAAAAATGTGCTTTGAGACGGAATATTGTTATATTTTTACAGGAGGACCCGGAGGAGGCAAGACCACCGTTTTGAAGCAGCTGCAGGAAATGGGCTGTCCCGTGGTGGAAGAGTCGGGCAGAAAGATTATTCAAAATCAGGTGGCCACAGGCGGGAACGCACTTCCCTGGGGAAATGTCTCTCGTTATGCACGCCTTATGTATCTGCACGCAGTGCTTGATTATGAGGAATATGCCCATCTGAAGGAACCCTGCTTTTTTGACAGAGGCATCGGGGATGTTTTGGGATATTGCCGTCTGATCGGACTTCCGGTTCCGGGAGAGTACGTGAAAACAGCTGAAAAATATCGGTATAACAAGTGTGTCTTTCTGTTCCCGTTTTGGGAAGAAATCTATACAGGGGATGGGGAACGGAAGCAGAACATACAGGAAGCCCGGGAGACCTGCCGGGTGCTTCAGGAGACATATGAGACACTGGGATATGAAATTGTGCCGGTTCCCTATGGGACGCCTGCAGAGCGGGCGGAATGGATTGCTGCCAGAACCGGAACAGGGCGGAAAGGACCGGGGAGACAGAATTGAAAGAACCGGAACGGGGAGGAAGACCGGAAGAGATCAGGCCCGGTGCCGGGCCGCCAGATCTGCTATCGTCACACCGTCAATGACTTCGTTGATGGCGCTGTACAGCTTTTTCCATACTTCCAGCGTTTCGCAGATGTCGCATCGTTGGCAGTTCCCGCTTCCCTCGTCCAGGCAGGCCACAGGAGCCATGGAACCTTCTGTCAGACGCAGAATCATGCCTACCGTGCAGGATTCCGGGGGAATGGCCAGCAGGTAACCGCCCTGGGCTCCCCGGACGCTCTTGACATATCCTGCCCGGTTCAGCAGGGAGATGATCTGCTCCAGATATTTCTCGGAGATGCCCTGCCTGGCGGCGATATCTTTTAACTTAATACATGTGCCTGTATTGTGCAGCGCCAGATCAAGCATGACTCTGGTGGCATATCTGCCCTTTGTGGATATTTTCATGAGAACCAGCCTTTCCTGTCAAGCAGATGTTCTTATTCCCCCATATGAATGGGACGTTCCGGAATATCCTGGTAGATACACAGCGCATTCCCCAGGTTCAGAGTATCGATCAGCTCCCGTACACCGTCCGTCTTTCGGAAGATCTGTACGGTTCCGATTCCGCTCCCACCTGCCAGGAGAGGAAGCTTTCTTCTCCTGCCGTCGGGGTCTTCATAGTGTAAATGCAGCATTTCCGCCCTGGTGCAGCTGCCTGAGATTTTTACGGCAGTTTTTTTATTCTGGGCGAAAATATGCCAGATATACCGTTTTCCGTTTTCCTTTGTTTCCCATTTGCATCGATTGAATTCGAAATCTTCCCCCATATAGGTCAGCTGCAGCATCAGCCGCTCTTTCAGCCGGAAGCCCAGAAACCTGGGACAGCCGACATTGACTGCCAGGACAGAATGCCGCAGTTCCTGCCCTGCCCGCAGGCTGTTCAGCTTTCCGCAGGCAAATTGGAACCAGGGGCTGTTGAAACTGCGGCCCCAGTGCTTGTCGGCATAGCCGTAGCTTGATTCGGGAAGGACTTCGTAGGTTACGCCGTCCAGAGTTACGCTTCCCCGAAAAAAGCTGCGGATGCCTTCTCCATGCCAGTAGCTGTCCAGTATATTCAGAACCTGAAAAAATTTTCCGCATCGCTTTCCCGTATGGCATGCAACGGCTTTCCGTATTTCCAGATTCCACTCCATAAAGCCGCTGTCGGTCATGTAGGAGCGGTGCCTGGCCTCTTCCCGGGTTACCTCCACGAAACCGGTCAGTTTATCTTCGCTGTAGAAACAGTGCCCGGCACGGCAATGAGCCTCCGGGTGTCCTTCCAGATGCATGACAAGAGGATTGTCCGTAGCCCGGAGGGCAGAGACGGGATAAAAAGCATGAAGCTGTCTGCTGCCATTTCCTTCTGTATCGGGGAAGACACCTGCTTTTACCATAACATAGGAAGGTTTCATTCCCTTTTTCTTAAAATAGGGATGCTGTCCCAGGATGGGGGTATTTGCCCCCAGCCTGGGATTGATAATAAAAAATTCCACGAAAAAGGTACGCACTTTTCCGCTTTCCGGCTGAGTACCGGAAAAGGAGTGCCACCAGCGCATATACCCTCTTTTGGCCAGGGAGCCCTGCAGCATGGATGAATTTCTTGCCAGATCAGATTGATTCATTCTTTTGTCCCGTTTTTCTATGTTATCAGGAAGCAGATATGGCTTCCCAAAATCGAATGCGGCGCCGAGAGATGCGCCTTTTATCCTGCACAATTCCACATTTAGTAGCAGGTAATGACATTATAATACCATATATGGGAAATGGCAAGGCCCTGTTTTTGAATGGTCTTTCTTTCGGCGGGCGCTGGGGGAGAATTTGTCTAGATAGTCTGTCAAAATCAACAAAGTATGTAATTTAAAATTATTCAAAATGACAATTTACAAAAGATTCGATATAGTGTATGATTCCTCAATGGATGAAATTGAATTTTATATCCGTTTTGTCCCTGAATAATATCGGGCGCAGGTTCCGAAGAAAGGTGAAAAGGGTGATTTCTATGCAGCAGGTATTTGTGAAATTTGATGATGCAGATCAGGTAAGGAATTTTGTAAATGCAGTGAGCACCGTGGAAGCAAAGTTTGAACTTGGCTCAGGCAGGCGAGTGGTGGATGCGAAATCCATTTTGGGTGTGTTTGCGCTTGATCTGGCAAGTCCGCAGAAGCTGGTATGTGATTCGGATGATTCGGCAATGCTGGACAAAATCGGCCCTTATCTGCTCCGGGAGAGCATGTGGTAGAAGCATGACAGACCGGAGGTTTTGAAGGTCTCCTGTCTGCAGGGCGGCGGGACCCCAGAAATCGAAACAGAGAATTCAGACAGTCTTTTGCGGAACAGACACAAAGACTGTCTTTTTTTATGACAGAAATGTACACAGCAGACATATCGATACGAAAGGTGAAATCAATTTCAGCAAAACACTTAAATACGGATTATAAATTTATGAATATTGACAGTTTACAATAAATATGACCTGTTATATGATAATAGGAGAGTGAGAACGATTTCACAATCGGAGCTGTTTGAATGACAGCTGCAGCGGGGCTCTCCTGCAGGTACAGGAGGAGTGTATGGAAAGGAAGATTATTTTTCTGGACATAGACGGAACCCTGACAGAGCCAGGGAGCAACCGTCCGCCGGAGTCGGCGTTGAAAGCAGTCCGCCGGGCCAGAGAGGGAGGACATCTGGTGTATTTATGCAGCGGCAGAAACTATGCCATGCTTTTACCCCTGCTGAAATATGGCTTTGACGGGGTGGTTGCCAGTGCCGGCGGGTATGTGGAGTGTGCCGGGGAAGTGATATATGACAGCCCTATGACAGAGGACCAGCGCATCAGGGCTTTGTCGGTTTTTGAGGACAATGGCGTATTCAGAACTGTGGAATGCAGAGATGTGTCCTACACAGATGAAAGCTTTCGAGAATATCTGAAGACGCATATTTCCCGGGGGCGCAACAGGGAGCTGCTGCGGAAGCGGGAAATTCTGGAGAAAAATCTGTGTCTGCTGCCCATGAAGGAATACCGCGGGCAGCCGGTGTACAAGATTGTGTTTATGAGTCTGTCCGAGGAACAGCTGGCAGAACCGAGAGCAGTGCTGGAGGCGGATTTTTTCTTTTGGATGCAGGAGAAAAAGGGGGACTGCTTTGTCAACGGGGAATTGATGAACCGAAAATTTGACAAGGGCGGGGCAGTGGAAAGGGTTTGCCGGCATATGGGGATTGCCTTGTGTGATTCTCTGGCCTTCGGAGACAGCATGAATGACCGGGAGATGCTGCAGACAGCAGGTCTGGGTATCTGTATGGGAAACGGCAGTCCGGAGCTGATGAAACTGGCGGATGATGTATGTGGGTCTGTGGGAGAAGCCGGGCTGTATCGGGCTTTTTTGAAATACGGATTGATTGGGGAAGAGATGCCCTGATCCTGACGGGAACCGCTGCAGCAAGAGGTCCGGGCCGGCGGTGAGACAGAGCAGAGACTTTCAGAGCAGATCCGAGGAGAGAAGGAAAGAATTTCGGAGAAGAAATGAAATAAGGGAAAAGGGAGGAGCGGCCATGAAAAAAGAAGCCGAGAAAAAGGCGGCAGAGAAGGAGCCTTATTCCAGGCGCCTTGAGAGACACCATGATGAACTGCGCTGGCTGTACATGGAGCTGTATGGGAACGATTCCATGTTTGCAGAGCTGCAGGAGAATATGAAGGTTTTCTGGCAGGAGCGGAATGCGGGACTGAAGGAATTGGATGCCGCGCGGGAGCAGGACCCGGGATGGTACCACAGCAATGATATGTTGGGCATGATGCTCTACATTGACAATTTTGCCGGGAATATCAGAGGGGTGGAGGCCAAACTTGACTACATTGAAAGCTGCAATGTGAATTATATTCATCTGATGCCGTTTCTGGAGACTCCGGAAGGGCGTTCGGACGGCGGTTATGCGGTGGCAGATTTCCGGAAGGTACAGGAGAAGCTGGGAACCATGGAAGACCTGGAGAGCCTGACCCGGGCCTGTCATCGTAAGGGAATCAATGTCTGTATAGATTTTGTGATGAATCATACTTCCGAAGAGCATGAGTGGGCGAGACGGGCCAGACAGGGAGAAGGGGAGTACATGAGCCGGTATTTCTTTTTTGACAATGCAGACCTGCCTGCCCGGTATGAACAGACGGTTCCGCAGGTATTTCCTACTACTGCTCCGGGTAATTTTACCTGGCTGCCGGATGCCGGACATTTTGTGATGACTACATTTTATCCATACCAATGGGATCTGAATTATCGAAATCCCAGAGTCTTTAATGAAATGATGTACAATTTTCTCTATCTGGCCAACCGGGGCATTGATATCATCCGCATAGACGCGGTACCTTACATATGGAAGGAATTGAATACAAAATGTCGGAATCTTCCACAGGTGCATACCATTGTCCGCATGATGCGTATGATAACGGAAATCGTCTGTCCGGGGGTACTGTTGCTGGGCGAGGTGGTGATGGAGCCGGAGAAGGTAGTACCCTATTTCGGCACGGTGGAAAAACCGGAATGTCATATGCTCTACAACGTGACCACCATGGCAACTACCTGGCATACCGTGGCTACAAGAGACGTTAAATTGTTAAAAAAACAACTGGATATTATAAATTCTCTGCCGGGAGAATATGTTTTTCTGAATTATCTGCGCTGCCATGACGATATCGGCTGGGGGCTGGATTTCGCAGCCCTGCAGGGAGAGGGGATTGGAGAGCGCTCTCATAAGAAGTATCTGAACGACTATTTTCAGGGGTATGCAGGAGACAGCAACAGCAGAGGAGAACTCTATAACGCGGACCCTGTCACCGGGGATGCCAGGTTCTGCGGTACCACTGCTTCTATGTGCGGCATTGAGAAAGCCGGATTTGAGCAGAATGCCCCGGCCATGGAGCAGGCCCTAAGGCTGGATATCATGCTCCATGCTTATATGTTCATGCAGTCAGGCATTCCGGTGCTGTACAGCGGGGATGAGATCGGGCAGGTGAACGATTATGGTTATAAGGAGAATCCTGTGAAGGCAGCGGATTCCCGGTACATCCACAGGGGAGCTATGGACTGGTCGCTGGCGGCTAAGGCATCCAGCCCGGATACTGTGGAGGGCAGGCTCTTTAGCGGGCTGAGTCGGCTGGAAGAGATCCGGAAGCGGGAGAAAGCCTTTGTTTCCAATGCGGACACCTGGACTGTTGAGACCTGGGACACTTCAGTGCTGTGCATCGGAAGGCACTATGAGGGGGAGAAAATACTGGGACTGTTCAATTTCAGTGAATTTAACAAAACGGCCTGGATCAATGAGACGGACGGGGATTATGTGGATCTGATCTCCGGGGAGGATAGGAAGGCCAGCGGTGTGGAGATACCGGCCTACGGGTTTTATTATTTGAAGCGGAAATAAGCGGACCGATATTGCGTTATTTCGCGGGTTTATGATATAATGGGTTCATAATCCTGGCGGAAGTGACAGAATAGAGCAGTTTTGTTCCGGATCTCCGGAAACGGGATTTGCTGCGGATGATGCCTGCAGGGCAGCTCTGTACATCACAGGATCTACGAGTACGGAGAAAGGAGGACACGGCCATGTATGAATCCATTGGAACGATGGTTAACATTGCATTCTATGTGTTGGCAGCAGTGGTGATTATCAGTGCAGTGATTAAAATCGTCAAGTCGAAAAAAGATAAAGAAAACGGCGATGAGAAGAAGGGATAGAAATGTCCTGGAAAAGGAGGATGTGCTGCCGATTCCCCGGAGACAACAGGTTCCGGAGAAAGGCAGCACATTTTCCATGTTTTCAGATTCCGGTGAGGAATGCGAAGACAGCGTTTATGTGAGACAAATCTGGAAATATGTATGATAAGCGCTGTTGTGGGCCGCATAAGAAGGCACAAATTTCAGGTCATGATACCATAGCACCGGCATGTCCTCCCATCGGATCGTAAAGGCGTCTTCCGGTTTTTCCGGCAGATGCAGGCGGATCCAGTCGGTCTGTTCGCTCAGAGCCGTCATCACCAGAGGGCCGAACATCAGGCTGGCGGCAGGATATCCCTCCCATGGATCCTCTGTGTAACACAGGTGAAGTGTATAGGGAGTGAAGATGGTGATACAATCTCCGTCTGCGAAAGTTCTCTCCAGAGGATAATATCCGTCTCCCGTTCGGGGGGCAGGCAGTTCTTCCCCGTTGATCTGAAGCCGGAAGGTTTCTCTGCACCAGTAGGGAATCCGGATCCGCAGTTTTATAGGAGTCTCCTTACCGTCATTTTCTGTGCGGCGGACCGTCAGTCTGCAGGACTGGGAGGGGAAACAGCCTTCCATGAGAAGGAGAATTCCCTTTTCCGTCCACTCATAGGTACATGGCAGGAACAGATTTACGTACAGGGTATCGTTGGGCCCGTGATGATAGATGTGTTCGGTATATCGGACATGGTTTTCCATACCGGTTCCATGGCAGCAGGTGAAATCATCATAATCGCTGCTGTACTCTTTCCTGGCGCCGGGGCCAACAGGAAGCATGTAAGTGACTCCGTGGCTGGCGCCTTTCTTCCGGACGGGATTCTGGCTGGCAGCAATATGGTTTAACAGGGCCTGCTCATAATAATCCATATAAGGGCTGTGGTCCGGAGCATACTGATACAGCAGACCTGTGAGCTTCAGCAGATTATAGGTGGCACAGGTTTCGCAGTTCCTGCCGCCCTCTATATTCTGTGCCAGCAGTCCGGGTTCCCGAAAATTCTCTCCCCTTCCCACGCCGCCGATGGAGTACGTATAGCGGTTCATCACCAGTTCCCAGAAGTTTCGGGCCAGACGGTAGTAAGCAGGGTCAGACGTGGCCCGGAATTCCTCCATGGCGCCGATGATCTGCGGAATATGCTGGTTGGCATGGAGACCGCTCAAAGGATCCTGTCCGCGGGCCAGTTCCCGAAAGACGGAGGGATTGTCAAACATCTGTGCCGTATCCAGATAGGTTCTGTTCCCCGTGAGTTCGTAAAGCCTGCACAAAGACTCGTTCATGCCGCCGTATTCTCCGGCGATATACATCTCCCACATTTTGGCACGCTGCTCCTGTGTGGTGCCGGAGAGACGCCCGGAGACCCAGTCTCCTATGCCGCAGGCACAGGTCAGGGCCGTTTCGCTGGACAGCAGGCGATGGCAGTCAAGCAGTCCTGCCAGAATCTTGTGGAGGGTGTAATAAGGCGCCCATATGGTGGCATAGGGGGTAAATTTCTCCAGAAGGGCGAACTGATCCGGCGAATAGGCGCTCAGGTATCCCCTGCCCCAGGTATTCGGAGTCCGGCTCCAGAGGGACTGTCCGGCATCAGAGGGGGTGCAGGCGGTGCAAAAGGCGGCAGGATCTCCCAGAGAGGTTTTCTGCATGGCATACAGTTCGCTGATGAGATATTCTGCCTTTTGACGGTACCGGGCATTTCCCGTTGCAGTGAAGGCATGGGCCAGAGCCGACAGGTAATGGCCGGTGGAATGGCCCCGCAGAAGGCCGGAGGGTTCTTCCCAGCCGCCCGGGGGCAGGGTGTCTCCTGTGGAGAGGCCGAAAGTCCTGCGGAAATTGTAAAGCATTCTGTCCTCGTCCAGGGCAAGCAGGTAGGAGAGACAACGTTGCTGATTGTCATAAAGAAGGCTTCCCGGCTGCAGGCGTATTTTCTGCATGGAGGCAGGGGACGCCTGGATCTGCGGTAAATGATCCGGAAGCGGGGCAGCGGTTCGGAAGTCTCTTCCGGGGAGAGACTGGCGACAGTGGGTGGAACATGTATGGTTTGATATCATGACTATGTCTCCTTTTTCGTACAATGTTTCGGTCTGACAGGTCTATTTTACAGCCCCTAGCCGTACAAATCAATGGGTTTTGGCAAAAGCTTGTGGAAAGTCGCTGTTTTCATGGATTTGGCTTTGTGCTATAATGAGAGGGAAGTTCCGCACAGATTGTCGGTGCCGTTTCTGATAGCTCCGACAGTTGTATCAGCATGTCTGGAAGTGGATAGAGAAAGGAAGTAGGAACAAAAATGGAAGATAAACTGCACATGAACTGGTCGGCGCGGTCAATAGGCGCCATCCTTCTGGGAAACGTTTTATACGCACTGACACTGAAGCTTTTTCTGCTGCCGGCAAATCTGGCCAGCGGAGGCGCTACGGGAGTCGCCCTGGCAATCTATCATCTGACAGGATTGTCAGTTTCAGGCGTTTTGCTTGCGGTGAACGTAGGGATGCTGATTTTGGGTTTTTTTCTTTTGGGGAAATCCTTTGTGGTGACTACACTAATGAGTACATTTTTGATGCCGGCTGCAGTGGAGGCAGCGGACCGGATTTTCGGTGATTTTGTGCTGACAGAAGATCTTCTGCTGTGTACATTATTTGCCGGACTGGGGGTGGGCGTTTCCCTGGGGATTGTGATTCGCACAGGAGCTTCCACCGGAGGAATGGATATTCCGCCGCTGATATTGTTTAAATATTTCCGGGTTCCGGTATCGGTGGGGCTCTATGCTTTTGATGTGACAATTCTGTTGGTGCAGGCACCGCTGCATCAGGCGGAGAATATTTTGTACAGTATCCTGTTTGTGATGGTTTCTTCCATTGCGTTGGACAAAACGCTGATGCTTGGCACGACTCAGACGGAGGTGAAGATCATCAGCAACCAGTCCGGAGCCATTCGGGAGGCCATATTAAAGCAGCTGGACCGGGGGGTGACGCTGCTGGAGGCGGAAAGCGGGTATCTGCATGACAGGACGCAGGTGATCTTCAGCGTTATCTCCAACCGTGAGCTGTTCAAACTGGAGAAGATTGTTCATGGCATTGATCCCAACAGTTTTATGGTGATTACAAGAGTCAGCGAAGTGAAGGGGAGAGGATTTTCCATAGATAAGCAGGCGCTGTAGCGTGTACTTTTTTGATTCGATTCGGGGGCTGCCGCTTCTATACAGGGCCTTTCCGGGATTTTCCGGAACGGTAAAAAGAATTAAAGTTAATATTCTCTAAAGATTTGTTAAAGATATATAGAAACGTATTGAGACGATTTCTCTTTTTTGATATAGTCATATTCGGAGCCTGAAACCGGGCGTTGTTTTGAAAAACAATGCGCCGGGGGATTCAGGACAGGAGAAGGGCGCAGGAGGACAACATGGGAAGACTGTGGAAAAAGATGAAAAAACTGAAAAATCTGATTCCGGAATACGGCGTAATGCCATTGCTGATAGCTGTCACACTGAACTTTTCGGTGTACGGCGGCGCAAGGGTAATCGCCGGGGACTGGAAGCACCATAATATACAGGGGGAACTGGACGGGATGATTCCTTTCCTGCCTTTCACGGTGGTAATCTATCTGGGATGTTATCTGTTCTGGATTGTCAATTATATCCTGATTGCAAGACGGGGAAAGCGGGAGGTCTGTCAGTTTTTTTCGGCGGACTTTCTGTCACGGCTGGTATGTTTTGCCTGTTACCTGATCTACCCCACAACCAATGTGCGTCCCGTGGTGGAGGCGGAGGGGTTCTGGAATCAGGTGATGATTTTTCTGTATACCATAGATGCGGCGGATAATCTGTTTCCGTCCATTCACTGTCTGGTAAGCTGGTTCTGCTTTGCGGGGCTGCGGGGGGAGAGTCGGATTCCCCGGGGATACAAGGTGTTTTCCTGTATTATGGCGCTGCTTGTATGTATCTCCACACTGACTACGAAACAGCATGTCATTGTGGATGTCATCGGCGGGGTGGCACTGGCAGAGCTGTGTCTGTGGATTGGGAAACGGCCCAAAGTCTGGAAGAGCTATGAGAAACTCCTGGATGAGATCGATGGGAAACTCCTTCTGGAAGGGGGAGGCGCCTAGTGCATTCGAAAAAGAAGATTATCGGCAACGGCATTTTTTTGGCTGCGGTTTTTGTTCTGACATTGTACGGTGTGTTTCACGGGGAAGACCTTGGGGCTATGATGGAAGCCATCCGACAGGTGGATAAGGGGATGCTGTTTCCCGGCGTGGCTCTGGTTTTGTTTTTTATCTGGGGGGAGTCCATTATCCTGTGGTATATGATGACTTCCTTCGGTATCCGGGTGAAAAAGCGGATCTGTTTTCTCTTTTCTTCCGTTGGTTTTTTCTTCAGCTGTATTACCCCTTCCGCCACCGGCGGTCAGCCCATGCAGATATATTATATGAAAAAGGAAAAAATACCCATTCCGGTGGCCACGGTGATTCTGATGGTGGTGACCATTACATATAAATTGGTATTGGTGGTAATCGGAATCGGGGTATCCGTGTTTGGAGGGGGATTTAAAGAACGGTATCTGGGGGAAATCCTGCCGATTTTCTATCTGGGTGTATTGCTGAATGTGTTCTGTGTGACGTTCATGACGGTTCTGGTATTTCACCCGCTTCTGGCGGAACGTCTGCTCACCTGGGGCATGAGCTGCCTGGAAAAAATGCGTTTTCTGCGGCATAAGGAAGAGCGGGGCAGGCGGCTGCAGAAGGCCATGCAGGTCTATCGGGAAACGGCGGGGTACCTGGAAAAGCACAGAAAGGTGCTTTTGGGCGTGATTCTTATTACGTTTGTACAGCGTTTTGCTTTGTTTGGAGTGACCTGGGTGGTGTACCTGGCCTTTGGGCTGTCAGGGACTGCCGTGTGGGAGGTGGTGATGCTCCAGGCGGTAATTTCGGTCTCGGTGGATATGCTGCCGCTTCCGGGAGGGATGGGCATCAGTGAAGCCCTGTTCCTGAGGATTTTTCCCACTGTTTTTCAGGGAATGCTGTTGCCCGGCATGGTGCTGTCCCGGGGACTGGGATATTACAGCCAGCTGCTTGTCAGCGCACTTTTTACCATCGCGGCACAGTTCTATTATATGATACCAAGGTCAAAAGGTCATGTATGACATCATGATATGTTGACAAGAAAGCAACGTTGCTGTGAGCGGAGGGACAGGTAAACAAAATAACAATAGTTACCTGTCGAAAGTGAACATTTTTGGTAGACAATTGTTATATGGTGGTATACAATGGAGATGTGGCATATGCGGAATGCTGAAATGAGAGTCGAACATAGGACGAGAGGTGTGGGCTCATTCGGCGGAAATACAGGGAACGATGCAAACAAGACGAAACGAGGAGGGGTTCGTGTGATAGGATTTTACGACTATACTGTAATACTGACATACATCAGCTTTATTTCGGCTGTAGCAGGTATTTTTTCCACATCCACAATGCAGCTGCGATGGGCGATTTTCTTTCTGGCCTTTTCCGGCCTCTGTGATATGTTTGACGGCAAGGTCGCCAGGACGAAAAAGAACCGCACCGCAGATGAACAGGCTTTCGGAATCCAGATAGATTCTCTGTGTGATATCGTCTGCTTTGGCATACTGCCAATTGTCATCTGCTACAAACTGGGCATGGATCGCATTTACAGTATGGCAATTCTGGCCCTGTACGGACTGGCCGGCCTGATCCGTCTGGGATATTTCAATGTGATGGAGGCAAAACGACAGGCGGAAGAAGGGGGGGCACGGAAGTATTATCAGGGTTTGCCCATTACTTCCATGGCGATTGCACTGCCCATATTGTTTCTGGTCTCACCGCTTTTTCCCAGCCATGCAGCCTTTGTGGTGGTACTGCATATTGCAGTGGCACTGGTGGGTTTTTTGTTTGTTCTGAATTTCAGAATCAGAAAACCTTCTGTGAAAGAAGTGCTTGTCATTGTGGCGGTGGTGGCAGCGGCAGTGGCTGTGATCGTTTTTGCCTGGAGGGGATGGTGGAGTCTGGTGAGTACCAGGGGATGATTCGTGGGCTGGTCGTATGACGGTCCGGCAAATGGCAGAAAGGAGGCCTGTCTGGGGAATGTGCCGAAACGGGCACGGAATCAGTGTTTCCTGAGAGGAAACAGAAAGGGGAAGGATGAGATGCATTTGATTGCTGACAGAAAAGGAAATATTACAAAACAAAACACACTGCAGGACCGTCTGCTGGATAAGCTGTACGGTCATGCGGCAGGGAGGGTTCTGCTGAAACCGCTGGTCTCTCCGCTCTTTTCCAGAATGGGCGGAGCTTTTCTGGACTCGGGGTTTTCCAGATTTTTAATCCGGCATTTTATCTGCCGTCACGGCATTGATATGTGGGATTATCAGCCCAAAGATTACACTTCTTTTAACGATTTTTTCACCAGAAGGCTGACAGAGGGGGCCCGCAGGGTGGAGAAGTCGCCGGAGGTACTGGTCAGCCCCTGTGACGGCCGCCTCAGTGTCTATGAGATCGCAGACGGCTGCAGCTTTGAGGTGAAACACACGCGTTATACGCTGGAAAGTCTTCTGAAGGATCGGAAACTGGCGGCGGAATTTACAGGGGGGCATGTGTGGCTGTTCCGGCTGTGCCCGGAGGATTATCACCGATATATCTATGCGGACGGGGGGAATATACGGAAATTCGTTAAGATTTTCGGCGTTTTTCATACGGTAAATCCTGTGGCCAATGAACATTTTCCCGTGTACAAGGAGAATACCCGGGAGTACTGCATTCTGGAGTCAGAGAGTTTCGGACGTATGATCCAGATGGAAGTGGGAGCTATGTTGGTAGGACAGATCATAAACCATCCCAGAGGAAGCGCAGTGCGCAGAGGATGGGAGAAGGGCAGGTTTGCCTTCGGAGGTTCCACGGTTATCCTGGTTACCCGGCAGGGGGCGGTAACGCCCGATGAGGATATTCTGGAGAATTCACGCCGGGGCATTGAGACCAGAGTCCGCCTGGGCGAGCAGGTTGGCGCATCGGGAAATACGGTTTGAATCTGCTGTGATAATAAGGCAGCCGCTGGAGCGGCTGCCTTTGAAAATGAAGTGAGAAAGCAATTTTCCAGCACGGTCTAGCCGGACGGGGAATGGGACGGTGCAGGTCCTGTGGAATCCCTGACGATCAGTGTGGCACGCAGCAGGATGGAGCCGATGGCCACCTGGTTCAGCAGACAGGAAAGGGCATAGAAACCACATTTTCCGATGGCCACCCGGTCCTGACGTATGGTGGTGAGAGAAGGCAGGGTATGGGCTGTCATGGGGAGGTCATCAAAGCCTACAATACTCACGTCATCCGGAATGCGGATTCCCCGGTCGTCACATTCTGTGATGGCGGAGATGGCACGTATATCATGGGAAAACAGAATGGCAGTTACCCCTTCGTCCACCAGTTTTGGGATATATTTTCTGGTGGAATCGTTTACGAAATAGCCCAGACCGATATAGTCTTCATTGATTTCCAGGCCGTACTTTTCCATGGCGTTGATATAGGCATGGTATCTGGCCTTCTGGATATAAGATTCCAGAGGGCCGGAGATCAGGCCTATTTTTTTATGGCCCAGACCGGTGAGATGTTTTACAGCCAGTTCAAATCCTTCCTGGCTGTCGCAGCCTACCGAGGCTATGTAGGGATTCCCCTTGATATAATTGTCATATAATACGGCGGGAATCCGGGAGATGCGGAACTCGTGCATCCAGGGGTCCAGAAGGGTGAGTCCCAGGATGAAAGAAGCCTGGTATCCGTGTTCCATCATAAATACACCGTAAGGGATGCCGCGCTGAAATTCCATATCTATGGGTACGATATCCACGGTCCAGCCTTCAGGCTCTGCCATCTGTTTGAAGCCCAGGATGATGTCGTGGCCGAACTGGTTAGGAGTATGAAACTCCATGTTTTCCACCAGTATGCACAGGGCTTTCCGTTCTTTTTGCTGCCGTTTGTTGACATAGCCAAGCTCTACGGCGGTTTCGAGGATTTTCTTACGCATTTCCTCACTCACGTCCCTGGCATTGTTTAAACCTTTGGAAACCGTACTTTTGGATATTCCAAGCCTTTCGGCGATGTCGTTGATGGTTGCCATGAGCCGGACCTCCTGTAAAATTTTGTGAAAAATAACCATAATCTCATAAAGCCTTACAAAGATTATACCAAGAAGCGGGATAAAATACAAGTCTGTCATCGAAACTTTGCAGATTGAAGGAACGAAAAAATAGAATGAAAAATAAAATATTAAAAAACGTTTTTTTAGAATGTTTGAAGGAAAAAACAATTAAAACAGGATAAAAAGGGAAGAATGGAAGGATACGGCGAAGATCATGACAGCCGGAAACAGACACGAAACATATAGCAAAAAATTTCGTAGTTTTGTTTCGTTAATTTTTTCGAAAACGAATGCAATTTGCATAATTATAGGGTAAAAAGTCAGTAA
The DNA here is from genome assembly GCA_910580225.1 of uncultured Acetatifactor sp. Lineage (GTDB taxonomy): Bacteria > Bacillota > Clostridia > Lachnospirales > Lachnospiraceae > Acetatifactor. The sequence continues at coordinate 50,561 of CAJTXE010000019.1, read as the reverse complement.
TTATCAATAAATATGCACAAATTGAGGGTTGACGCATTTCTAAAAATATGTTATTTTTCTGTTAAGAAATTGAAAGAAACAATAAAAAATTTCTGAAGGAGGATTTCTGAAAATGAAAAAGAAAAAGTTTTTGGCAACTCTTTTGACTGCAGCAATGACTGCGGCGCTTCTGGCGGGCTGCGGAGATGACAGCACTTCCCAGAGCAGTTCTGCTTCGGGCGGTGAGGCAGAGAACTCATCCCAGGAAAGCGGAAGCGAAGATGCGTCAGGGGGGGGCGGCTTCCGGTGAGACGCAGGATATCGCCCTGAAGGTATGGTGTCCTCAGAACCAGATTGACACAGGCACCATGAGCCAGATGCAGGAGAATTTCGCTGCTGCGCATCCGGAGTACAACATCACCTGGACCACCGAGGTGGTAGGCGAGGACAAGTGCCAGGATGAGGTGCTGAAAGACGTAGGCAATGCCGCGGACGTATTCCTGTTTTCCAATGACCAGCTTCCGCAGCTGGTAGATGCAGGGGCTATCGCACAGCTGGGAGGAGAGACCGAGGCCATGGTGAGGAACGACATGGCGGACTCCGTTAAGGATACCGTAATGATAGACGATAAGGTTTACGGAATTCCTTTCACCCACAATACCTTCTTTATGTATTACGACAAGACGCTCCTGGATGAGACCGACATTACATCCCTGGAGAAGATTATGGCAAAAGAGACAGCCGATGATGTGTACAACTATTACTTCGAGTCCGCAGGCGGCTGGAAGCTGGGTTGCTACTATTACGGAGCAGGCTGCAGCATCTTCGGACCTGACGGAAGCGACCTTTCTGCAGGAGTGGATTGGAACAGCGCTACAGGACTGGCAGTGACCAATTATCTGATTGACCTGATCAACAATCCCAAATGTGCTTTTGACGGCGAGATTACTGTCAGCGAACTGATCGAGAACCACAGGCTTGGGGCATGGTTCGACGGAAGCTGGAATTATCAGCTTTACAAGGACGCACTGGGCGATGACTTGGGAATGGCTGTTATTCCTACCTTCAATCCCGACGGCACGGACCATCAGCTGTTAGGTTTCTACGGCTCCAAGGTAATCGGCGTAAACGCACAGTCCAAGAATATGGCAGCGGCAGTTCAGTTTGCGTCATTTATCGGCAACGAAGAGAACCAGATTCTGCGCTATGAGCTGTCTCAGCAGGTTCCCGCCAACAAAGCCGCAGGAGCCAGCGAGAAAGTCCTGGCTGACCCTCTTGCAACCGTGCTTATCAACGAGTCCAACACGGCCAGTGTGGCACAGCCCGTCAACAGCACTTTCAGCGCCAGGTACTGGTCCTATGCGGGAGCAATCCCCACCGAGATCAGAAGCGGTGAGATTACCAAGGAGAATGCACAGGAGAAGCTGGATGCATTCGTTGCGGCTATGACAGCCGAATAAAATCTGACAGGCCTTTTGCAATGCAGAGGACCCTATCCGCCAGGCGGTAGGGCGGCTGCATCAGAGGTTGATTAACAGTTACATACCGGAGATGAGGTCAGAGCATGCTGCCGTAAAATATACTCCAAAGCATCGGTACATAGACGGGCAGTGGGCCCGGGCCTCTCTCCGTTATGCCTCATGATGATGGAGAAGACATAAAGTACTTCTCCATTGTTCCCTAAAATTCATAGTTATTTCAATAGAAGATATTCAACCAAAAACGAAACTAAAAGGAATCATAAGGATAGCATCCGCCGGAGGGGACTCCGGAAAATTCACGGACGCCTGTTTTTTGACGGCTGGGAATTCTCCGTCGGACCCGGACAGAGGTGAGGGGGGATGCGAAACTCAAATAGGAGGCTGCTATGGGATTATTTAAGAAAAAAGCTCCGCTTAAATATGACAGGCCCAGGGACGAAAGCGTATCGCAGGTGTTTCAAAAAGGCGATACTATGACCAGGCTATCTTTCCTTGTCTTCGGCCTTGGGAACATCGTGAATAAGCAGGTTGTCAGGGGACTGATCTTCCTGGCACTGGAGATTCTGTATGTTGTATACATGATTATTTTCGGTATCGGTTCCATCGGCGATTTTATTACGCTGGGCACCGTGGAGCAGGGGCAGGTTTACAACGAGGCTCTGGGGATTTATGAATATTCTTTGGGAGACAACTCCATGCTCTGTCTGCTGTATGGCGTCATCACAATCGTATTGACTGCCGGCATTATTTTCATTGCCTGCATGTCAGCCAAGAGCGCGTACTGTACACAGATCCGCAAAACAAAGGGGCAGCATATCCCCACATTTATGGATGATATCCGTTCTCTGAAGGAGGAAAACCTTCATGCGTTCCTGCTGTCCTTCCCTATCATTGGTATCCTGGTTTTCACCATCGTACCGCTGGTATTCATGATTTTGATTGCATTTACCAGTTATGACCATGAGCACCAGCCTCCCGGAACGCTGTTTTCCTGGGTAGGTCTTGCCAACTTCAAGTCCCTTATCGCATCCAGCAGCTCTCTGGCCACTACTTTCTGGCCCGTGCTGGGATGGACACTGATCTGGGCAGTATTGGCTACGGTGACCTGCTATATCCTGGGGCTGCTGCTGGCACTGCTGATCAACCGCAAGGGAACCAAGGGAAAGAGCTTCTGGCGTTTCATGTTTGTGCTGTCTGTAGCTGTGCCCCAGTTCGTTACGTTGCTGACCATGAGGACCATCTTCAATGCCAACGGACCGGTGAATGTGCTGCTGCGTGATTTCGGGATCATCGGAGCCACGGAGTCCATACCGTTCTTCACGGATCCGCTGCTGGCGAAGATCACGATCATCTGCATCAATATCTGGATCGGCGTGCCCTTTACCATGCTGTCCACCACAGGTATCCTGCAGAATATCCCTGCGGATCTGTATGAAGCGGCGAAGATTGACGGAGCCAGCGCGCCCATAATCTTCCGGAAGATCACGCTTCCCTACATGCTGTTCGTTATGACGCCCAACCTGATTACTTCCTTCACTGGAAATATCAATAACTTCAACGTGATTTTCCTGCTTTCGGGCGGCGGACCGGACTCTCTGGAATATTATTACGCAGGCAAGACGGACCTGCTGGTGACTTGGCTGTATAAGCTGACCATTACCCAGAAAGACTATAACCTGGGCGCTGTTATCGGCATCCTGGTATTTATCATCCTTGCCACACTGTCACTGTTAACCTATCACCGTACAGGTGCTTACAAAGATGAGGGGGCGTTCCAATAATGAAGACAAAGAGAATGATTACCAATGCGGCCTGTTATGTCTTATTGACGGTCTTAAGCATTATCTGGGTGCTGCCGATTTTGTTTGTCGTCCTGACCTCATTCCGTGCGGAGGGCGGTTCCTACAAAACGTATATTTGGCCCAAGGGATTTACCCTTGACAATTACAAGGAACTGGTCATGGGAGTCAACAGCAAGATTACGGGAGGCACCAATATTGACTTTACCAGATGGTTTCTGAACACTCTGGTGATTGCCATTTTCAGTACGCTGCTGTCAGCATTCTTTGTACTGTGCGTATCCTATGTTATGAGCCGTCTGCGGTTCAAGATGCGCAAGGGATTTATGAATATTGCGATGATTCTGGGCATGTTCCCGGGTTTCATGTCCATGATCGCAGTGTACTACATCCTGAAAGGCCTGGGCCTTTTGGAGACAGGTACTTTGAAACAGCTGTCGTTGGTGCTGGTGTATTCCGGAGGTGCGGGGCTGGGGTTCTATATGGCAAAGGGTTTCTTTGATACCATTTCCCGCTCCATAGACGAAGCAGCTTACATTGACGGGGCTACCAAGTGGGATACCTTTACCAAGATCACGATCCCTCTTTCCAAGCCCATCATCACTTATACGCTGCTGACTTCTTTCATGGGACCTTGGGTGGATTACATTTTCGCCAAGGTTATCATGGGAAATGATACCAAGTATTATACCATAGCCATTGGACTGTGGACCATGCTGGAAAAGGAATATGTGGATTACTATTATACCCAGTTCTATGCAGGGTGTGTTCTGATTTCGATTCCCATAGCCCTGGTGTTCCTGCTGTCCCAGAGATGCTATGTGGAAGGTGTGGCCGGAGCCGTGAAGGGCTGAGTACATGAGGTAATTTCGGGTGCGTTGCATCCGAAATTACCGAGACCTGCAGTCTGGTTTACCGGGGTTTTTCTTGACAGTTGTATGTAACTTGATGTAAACTATATGTAATGCTGCTGCAGAGAATAAAGCTTCGCTTCAGCTTTTGGACTGTTTTCGGGAGGGATGTGTCCGGAGGCAGGGCTGGCGGAGCTTTATGGCAATAGGGGGGCCTGTAAGGGAAGCTTTCTGTTGCCTTGCAGCGGCATTTTTGTTAGGAGAGAGAAAGTGAAAAATAGTATCGCGGAGAGTATGGCTTTTTTTGCCAGCAAAGAGTTTGATGCAGACTTCAGATATGACGGAAAGGATCTGGGCGCAGGATGCAGGGATAACAGCACGGTATTCAGGGCGTGGAGTCCTTTTGCAGAGAAGCTGGAACTGCGTTTGTACAGAGACGGAACTGCGAAGGAAGCATTTCTGGTAAAGGAGATGCAGGCAGAGGAAAAAGGCATATGGCGGCTGGAATTTCCGGAGAGTCTCCACGGGATGTACTATGATTATCTGGTGTGGACAGACGGGAAGGCAGTCAGGACAGCGGATCCCTATGCTGTGGGATGCAGCTGCAACGGGGGCAGGAGCATGGTGGTGGATCTGCGGAAAACGGATCCGGCAGGGTTTGAGTCAGATCAGGCTCCGGCAGCCTGCGAAGAGCGTATCATTTATGAGCTGCATATCAAAGATTTCTCCTATGATGTACAGAGCGGTATTCCGCAGGCCTACCGGGGCAAATATAAGGCTTTCACGGTACCGGGGGAGACCGGCTGGTATCCCACAGGAATGGAGTATCTGAAAAAGCTGGGTATTACCTATGTGCATCTTCTCCCCTTTTTTGATTATGGTTCTGTGGACGAGGCAGGGGATGACGGGCAGTTTAACTGGGGATATGACCCGGTGAATTACAATGTGCCGGAGGGTTCCTACGCCACGGATACCAAGGACGGTACCGTCCGGATCCGGGAATGTAAGGAAATGATTCAGGCGCTGCATAAAAACGGCATTCGTGTCATTATGGATGTGGTGTATAACCATACCCATCAGGAGGACTCCTGGCTTCAGCGGATGGCGCCCGGATATTATTATCGCTACAGAGAGGACGGGAGCCTGGCCAACGGTTCGGCCTGCGGAAATGATATCGCGGCGGGCCGGTCCATGGTGGATAATTATATCGCAGATTCTGTGATGTACTGGGCCAGGGAGTATCATATAGACGGGTTCCGATTTGATCTGATGGGCCTTTTGACGGTGGAACTGATGAATCGGATTCAGGGAGAACTGGACGAAGCTTTTGGGAAGGGGGAGAAGCTTTTGTATGGGGAGCCCTGGAGTGCGGACGATTCTCCTATGGAAAAGGGGACAAAGGCTGCTCAGAAACGGAATGCCGGATATCTTCATGATGGTATTGGCATCTTCAGTGATGACACTCGGGATGCGATCAAGGGCAGTGTGTTCTATGCGGAGGAGCCGGGCTTTGTCAACGGGGGAGAGGGACTGGAAAAAGCCATCCTCCATGCGGTGGCAGGCTGGAAAAACGGCGGTGCTGCCTTTGAACCCAGAAGCTGCAGTCAGATTGTCAATTATGTTTCTGCCCATGATAATTTTACCCTCTGGGATAAGCTGGTATTGTCCATGCACGGAGAAGAAGCAGATTTCGACAGACAATATGGGGACGTGCTGGCAGCCAACAAGCTGGCGGCGTTTATCTACTTTACCTGCCAGGGAAATGTGTTTTTCCAGGCAGGTGAGGAATTCGGACGGACAAAGCATGGAGAGGATAACAGTTACTGCTCCGGACCTGAGATCAATATGCTTCAGTGGCGCAGAACCATTGAGTATGGAGAACTGGTTGATTACTACAGAGGGCTGATACGCCTGCGGAAGAAGCTGCCGGGACTGTGTGACAAAACACCTGCCGCGGCAGAACGGATTATGGACGGAAAGATTCACGGAGAAGGCGTTGTGTCTTTCCGGATAGACAACAGGGCTTCCCGGCCTTCACCGTGGGAGGAACTGTTCATTGTCTACAATGCTTCTGACAGGGAGTGGAACGTGCGTATGCCGGAGCAGGAAGTCAGATCTTTCAAAGAATCGGGAGAAACGGATCAGGCAGTGTGGGAGATTCTGGCTGACGGCAGCGAAGCGGATTGCTGCAGAGAGGCAGAGTTTACGGAAGAAGGAATCCCGGTAGCACCTCACAGCGGCGTTCTGCTGGGCAGGCGGAAAGGCATGTGAGAAGGAATCTATTTATAAAAAACGAATATGAAACCAGGGGGTATCAGTATGAAGAGAGCAAGCGGGATCTTGCTTCCCATTGCAAGTCTGCCGTCAAAGTACGGCATCGGATGTTTTTCAAAAGAAGCATATGACTTTATTGACTGGCTGAAAGAGACGGGGCAGAGCTACTGGCAGATACTGCCTCTGTCGCCCACCAGCTACGGGGATTCGCCCTATCAGTCCTTTTCCTCCTTTGCGGGAAATCCCTACTTTATTGATCTGGAGGCGCTGATCGAAGAAGGGGTATTGACAAAAGAAGAGTGCGAGGCATGTGATTTCGGGGACGACCCTGCCAGTGTGGACTATGGCAAGATGTATGAGGAGCGTTTTCCGCTGCTGCATTTGGCCTATGAGCGCAGCAGAATTGCAGAAAACCCGGAGTTTATCCGCTTTGTGCAGGAGAATGGAGAGTGGCTGGAAGACTATGCCCTCTTTATGGCAGTGAAGAAACGCTTTGACGGAGCCGCCTGGGAAGAGTGGGCGGAGGATATCCGGAAACGCTGGTCCAACGCGCTGGACTATTATAGAAGAGAGTGCTATTTTGACATTGAATTTTATAAATACCTTCAGTTTCAGTTCCAGGTGCAGTGGAAGAAATTAAAAGCTTATGCCAACGAGAACGGCATTGAATTCATCGGAGATATTCCCATTTATGTGGCCTTTGACTCGGCGGATGCATGGGCAAATCCGGAGATGTTTCAGTTTGATGGGGAATCACAGCCTTTGGCTGTGGCGGGATGCCCTCCGGATGCTTTTTCCGCCACAGGGCAGCTGTGGGGGAATCCTCTGTACAAATGGGATTATCATAAACAGACAGGATTTCAGTGGTGGTGTCGGAGACTGGAGCATTGCTTCAAGTTGTATGATATCGTACGCATCGATCATTTCCGCGGATTCGACGAATACTATAGTATCCCTTACGGTGCGGAAACTGCAGAGAACGGTCATTGGGAGAAGGGACCCGGGATGGAATTATTCCGGGTGCTGCAGAGCCGGTTCGGCAAAGAAGGCATTATTGCGGAAGATCTGGGCTTTTTGACAGATACGGTGGTGAAGCTTCTGGAAGACAGCGGATATCCGGGCATGAAGGTATTGGAATTTGCCTTTGATCCCAGGGAGGAGACGGACTATCTGCCCCACAGTTATGACCGGAACTGCGTAGTATATACGGGAACCCACGACAATGAAACGCTGGTGCAGTGGTATAAGGGACTGGATGCGGAGTCCAGGGCCTTTGCGGCAGAGTACATGGATAACGATGATACGCCGGACGAGATGAAGTATTGGGATTTCGTGCGTCTGGCTATGATGAGCTCGGCCAATACCTGTATCACGCCGCTGCAGGATTTCCTGGGGCTGGATAAGGAAGCGCGGATTAACAAACCGTCCACTTTGGGAGGCAACTGGGAATGGCGGATGAACCCGAAGATGCTGACGAAGGAGATTGGAGAGAAGATCTACCGGATCACCAGGATCAGCAGCAGACTTCCGGAGGCAGAAGCCAACAGACTGAAAGAGGAGCAGGCAAAGCGGCTGAAGGCGGCGCAGGAAGCGAAGGAGAAGGCGGAAGCCAAAAAGACGGAAGAGAAGACGGAATCGGCAAAGGCCAAAAAGACAGAAGAGAAGGCGGAAGCGGTAAAGGCCAAAAAGACAGAGGAGAAGACGGAATCGGCAAAGGCCAAAAAGACGGAAATGACAAACGGGAAATAGTTAAAGAAAGCACGGCGTGCAGACAACGCAGATATGACAGGGAGGTAGCGCTGATGAAATTCATATACGGAAAACAGGATTGGAAAACCTTTGAGCGGGGAGAAGAGAATTGTTATCTGATGACCAATGGATTGGGCGGCTTTTCGTCGCTTACCATGATCGGGTCCTGCAGCAGGAATGACCATGCCGTGCTGATGGCCTGTATGCATTCTCCCAACCATCGCTACAATATGATTCACAGGCTGGAAGAAGTGATTCGTATCGGAGAGGAAAAGATACATATTTCCAGCCAGGACGATGCGGATATTTCCTTCCGGGAGGAAGGATATCTTTACCAGACTGCGTTTACTTACGAGGACTATCCTCAGTGGACTTATCTGGTAAAGGGAGTGGAAATCGTTCGGACCATCGCCCTGATGCAGGGGGAAAATACGGTGGGGATATCTTATGAAATTCGGAACTGCTCCGGGGAGGAAGTGAAGTTGGAAATAAATCCCCATCTGCAGTTTGTACCCAAAGGGAGTCCGCTTTCCAGAGAGCAGCAGTTTACCATGGAGGACGGGACCATCACCTCCAACGGGCAGAGACTGCATGTGAAGACAAACGGATTGCTTCAGGAGAGACCGCTTGTGTTCTGCGACGGTTACCACTATGCTTATGATGTCTGCGACGGAAGGCGGGAGACAGGAAGCACCGCTGTCAACCATTCCGTTTCCTGTAAGGTGGAAGCGGGAGGGCGGGATTCCTTCTATATTATCTATGGCATCAAGGCAGAGCTTCCAGGTATGGAAGAGATTCTGGAGGATATGCGCCGGCATAGAAATGCGTTAAAAAAACAGGCCGGTTTTACGGACGAAACGGCCAGTACGCTGGCTGCTGCTGCGCACCAGTTTATTTCCTACCGTTCTTCCACCGCAAAGCAGACTATATTGGCCGGTTTTCCCTTTTTCGAGGATTGGGGACGTGACACCATGATTGCTTTGCTGGGCTGTTGTCTGGCCACCCATCGCTATAAGACGGCGGAGAGTATTCTGCATACCTTTATGACCTATTGCAAAAAAGGGCTGATGCCCAATCTGTTTCCGGAAGGGAAAGAAGCGCCGGGCTATAATACGGTAGATGCATCATTGCTGTTCATCCTCACGGTTTATGAATATTACAGGAAGACTGAGGACTGCGTGTTTGTGAGAAGTGCCTATCAGACCATGAGGGAGATCATAGACTGGTATGAGAAAGGAACGGATTTCGGGATACGCATGGACGAAGACGGATTGCTCATGGCAGGGCAGGATTATGACCAGGTGACCTGGATGGATGTACGGGTGGGAGAGATTCTTCCCACACCCAGACATGGGAAGCCGGTGGAGATCAATGCCTATTGGTACAATGCACTGTGCATTATGGAGGAGTTCAAGAAATTTTTCCCGGAGGATGAGCGGGAATACGGGTTGATGGCAGCGAAGGTAAAGGAGAGCTTCGGAGCGAAGTTTTGGAATGGGGAAGCCGGATGTCTGAGAGATGTGCTGTCGGGAACGAAAGCGGATGATCAGATACGCTGCAATCAGATCTGGGCGGTATCTCTGCCTTTTTCCGTGCTGGATCCGGAACGGGAGAAGCAGGTGGTGGAGGTGGTATTCCGCAAGTTGTATACGCCTTACGGGCTGCGTACATTGGATCCGGCAGATGAGGAATTTCATCCTGCTTACGGCGGGCCGCAGCTGGAACGGGATCTGGCCTATCATCAGGGGACAGTATGGGTATTTCCGCTGGGCGGCTACTATCTGGCCTATCTGAAGGTAAACGGGTATTCGGAGGAGGCAAGGGACCATGTGGCAAGGCAGCTGGAAAGTATCGGAGCTGCGCTGCGGGAGGGCTGTATCGGCCAGCTTCCGGAGATTTATGACGGAGAAAATCCCACATCTTCCAGGGGGTGTTTTGCCCAGGCCTGGAGCGTGGGGGAGATATTGCGGGTGTATGATGCCTTGAGAAAATAGAAGAAAGAAATGCGGAATTCGATTTATGATAACAGGGGCTCGTATCTGAAGGCGGATTCGGCGCCCTGGAGAGAGTCGGCAGACGGAAGGTGATATAAAACCATGTATCAGAATTATATTTTTGATTTTTACGGCACATTGGCAGATATCCGGACAGATGAGGAGAATCCGTTTCTATGGAAAAAGATGAGCGAGATTTATTCCGCTTTTGGGGCGGCCTATGAAGCCGTGGAATTGCAGCAGGCCTTCCGCGGGCTGGAACGGGAAGTGCAGGAAGGTATCGGCGGTGAGGATGCAGAGCCGGATTTGACGCAGGTATTTGCTCTTTTATACGAGAGGAAACAGGTTCCCTGTGATCCGGTACAGGCAAAAATGACGGCAGTGACTTTTCGAGCGCTTTCCAGGGAGTTCATACGGGTGTATGATGGCGTAACAGAATTACTGGCGGAGCTGCGCAGCAGAGGCAGAGGTGTGTATCTGCTGTCCAATGCCCAGACCGACTTTACCAGACCGGAAATCGGGATGTTGGGACTTACCGGTTATTTTGACGGGATTTTCATTTCTGCGGAACAGGGATGCAAGAAGCCTTCAACAGCTTTTTTTGAACGGCTGTTGAAGAAGTTTCATCTGAATCCCCGGGAGAGCATTATGATCGGCAATGACGAGAGTGCGGATATCGCAGGGGCCCGCCGGGTCGGAATGGATTCCCTGTATATTCATACAGCCATCTCTCCCAAGGAGTATGGGAAGATAGAGGCAACATACCGGGTCATGGACGGAGATTTCCGCAGGATAAGGGACCTGATATTGAGAGAGAATGCATTTTGACAGGGATTTTTACAGAAGATGCTTTGAGTGATTTCGGGTAATTGGCGTACGTTTTGCTTTGAATCAGACGAAAGGCCAGAGAGCGGCGGCTCTTTGGCTTTTTTTCAAATATTTTTGTTTTTTACCTATCCAAAGAGGTTTCGGGGACACTTATAGGGTGTAATCGCGATTGCAGCAATGATTCCCGCGGGCAATGAGTCAAAGGGCTATGCTGAAGCCGGGACAGGCCCCAGAGGAGTTTTGAAAGGAAGAAAAGCAATGGACGGACAGGAAATCATTCCCTTTATAGAACCGATTTTTCGATTTTGCCACCACCGGCTGAATCACTGGCATGATGCCGAGGACCTGGCAGGAGAGATCCTTCTGCACATTCTGGGAGGCATGGGAAAATATCAGATTGAATCCATGGAGGCCTGGGTGTGGCGGATTGCACACAACCGCTATGCTCGTTTTATTGAAGCAGGGAACAGGAGCCGGGAGATTTTTTCCGGCCGGGAGCTGACCGAAGCAGAGTATGATTACTGCTGCATTGACGAAGAAGAGGTGGAAGAGGAATATGAACCTGTATTCCGGTGCCTCCATACGCTTTCTGCCGAGTACAGGGATATTTTTGTGGATTATTATATCGGCGAGATGCCGGTAAAGCAGCTGGCGCAGAAATATTCCCTGCCTGAAACCACAGTGAAATGGCGCCTCAATGTGGGGCGCAGAAGAATCCGGGAGAGGATAGGGACAAATCAAATGGATAAGATATATCAAAGGATTAACTGGAATACACATGGATGCAACGGATCCATGGATTCTCACCGATATCTGCACAGTCAGATCGCCAGGGCGATCTGTAAGGCGGCTTATGAGAAACCGATGACTGTGGAGGAAATCAGCCTGTGTACGGGGATTCCTACGATTTATATTGAGGATGAGCTGCCGCGTCTGGAATACGGAGATGCGATCTGTAAAAACGGAAACAAATATGCCACAGATTTCATTATTTTTCGACTGCAGGATCGGGTGAAGACAGAGGCGGTGCTGGAACCCATGGTGAAAGAAACTGCAGATTATTATGAGGGGCTGCTCTGGGACGGGGATAAGGATTGCAGCCATATGGGATTTTATGGATGCGAATTCGGGATGGAGAGACTGGGATATATTCTGGTACCCTATTTGATTCGGCAGAAGCTGGAAGACTTAAAGAAGAACCGTCTCCATCTGGAAAATGGAGCGTTCCCTCCCAGGAAGGATGGTGGGCACGGATGGTTTGTGGTACCGGAGACTGAGGATGAAAGGGAGACCATGGGTGCATACAGTACCGGCTGCTCTGCCTTTGGCAGCAAAGCGGGATATCTGTATTACTTTTCTGTCAGTAAGTATTATGACGGAGATGTCTGTCATAACGGAGGGACGGCCTGGCTGGGGAACAATGAGATTCCCCGAAAGTGTCCGGGAGGCATTGTTCCGGAGGGACTGCTGGAGGAGACAGAGCTGGCGAAACTGCTGCGGAACAATCTGGTCCGGAAGGTGGGAAATGAATATAGGTTGAATTTCGCATGTTTTACCAGAGAGGAGTTTACCAAGTTCTGTGATATGTATAAAGGAGAGGATACGAAAATGGATGCACCGCTGTGCCAGTGGATTCTCTCCGTACGCAGGAGTTTTGAATCCTTTGTGCCCAGACGGCTTCATGGTCAGATCAACCAGTGGCTTTCCGTCTATTGCGGGGAGTTGGTAGGACAGGTGACAGAGGAGCTGATCCGTCGGGGACGGCTGGAGCGTCCGGGAGGAACAGACAGCACAGAGGCCGGAGCGCAGGAGCAGAACTGCGAGAAACCTCTGGTAAACGGGGTGTTCTATATAGAAGGGGACTTCAGGATGATATGAGGTAACCACCGGTTATTTCCAAATGGGACAGATCAGATTTGAATTTACAGGAAGGGATGGCCGGTATTCCATCGGTTATTTTGGGGCAGGAGAAACAGGCGGAATATCCTGGGGAAAATACAGCAAAATCTTCAGGATGTCGTCATGGAATTCCGCTTCGGCTTTGCCTCCCATGCGTTCCAACAGTTCCTTTACAATAAACAGCCCAAGCCCGGAGGAGCTTTTCTTCCGGGCTTTATCGGCTTTGTAGAACAGATCAAATATCTGCCGCGGATCCGGTGAGACATCCTGGGGAACCGGATTTTCGAAAATCAGGCAGCCTCCCCAGGACAAAGGACCTGTCGTGCCGTCCTTGTCTGAGATATCCAGGGAGAATTCGGAATAATCCGGAAGGAGAGGATACTCACCGGGGCCGAACTGTGTAATTGTAAGGCTGTTTTCCCCATGAATCAAAGCATTCTGCAGCAGATTCAGAAAAATGCGCCGAAGAGAATCTTCATCTGCCCGGACCCGGAAGCCTTCCTGCCGAAAGTGTATCTCCGGAAGAATCTTTTTTTCTTCGAAATCGGTATACAGACTCAGAAGACATTCGCTGAGGAGGGGCAGAAGCTGTATGCTGAGTTTGTTTTCTTCTGGAAAGACATAGGCCTCATTGGTAAGCTTTGTATACAAAAACAATTTTTCCAGCATATCTTCCAGCTCATTCAGCCGGCGCCCGGCAGAGGCGAGATAATGATCATTTTTGGCAGCATCGTGGCATTCCCGGGCCAGCTGCAGGTAACCGGAGGCTCCCGTAAGGGGTGTGCGGATATCGTGGGCCAGGTTTGTGATATTCTGTTTCAGCTGTTTTTGAGCCTGCTCATATTGAATCTGGTTTCTGTCCCGGGAAGAAAGAATCCGGTTCAGAATCCGGCACAATGTCAGCAGCGGGCGCTGCCTGGTGGTTACCGTCAACTGGATATGGCTTCCTTCCTGGATGGTCTCCAGCTGACGGCAGACGAAGCGGATGGCTGCATAAAGCCGCAACAGGAGAACCAGGAGAAGGAGGCAGGCAAGGCTTAGGAGGATGCATATAACAGTCATTTGATAAATTACTCCTGTCAGATATCTTTTTTGGTAAGGATTCCCGCCGCTGCAGCAAAATAGAGAATCAAAAATCCGGCCCCCACCGCATATCCTTTCAGATCATGGAGGGTGCTGTAACGGGACGGCATGTATGTCTGATTATAGTAAAGAGTATAATCTGCCCAGCTGTTCCAGCTCCACAATTGAGTAAGGCTTAACAGCAGGATCACGATGATACCGGAACCCAGTAAGACCGAAGCCAGAACACCGGCGGAGGTGCTTCGGGTGAGGGTAATAATCAGGATAAAGAGTGCTGCAAATGCTGTCGTTACCACCCAGGACTGGCTTAGATAGAACAGTATACTGTCCGTGTCCGTGAGAGGGACCAGATCATGAAAGAGTGCATTCAGCAGCAGACAGAAGCCAAAGGAAATAACCAGATAAAGCAAATTCAATATGCCTGCCGTGATGATCTTGCATGCGATATAGTGCCATCTGCGTCGGTGCAGGGACAGAATGTTTTTGATGAATCCACTCTTGTAATCATGACAGACGAAGATGCTCACGACGATTCCCAGAAGGCAGGCGTATGCGCCGCCGTCCATTCCGATTTCACGGAACAATGCCAGGATATCATAGTCTTCCAGAATAGGGAAACTCTCATTCTGGACGGATATGATAACCATACCGCGGTCATTCTCATTGCTGTCTGTGGTTACGGATGCATCCAGTCCGGTTATGGCTTTACGGCCTTCGGGGGTGCTTGTCAGCCACATAACCCAGAAGCTTAGAACAGATGCGGCCAGCAGCGTGGCCAGACAGAGATAGACGGATTTCGTTCGGAATAATCGATAAAGATCCATGCGCAATAGATTAAACATTTTTTACCTCCTGGTTTGTTTCATTCTCGGGATGATGGGTACCGTCCATTCGGGACAGAAAATATTCCTCCAGATCCATATGGTGGAAGCCGGAAGCATAGACAGGGATATGATTTTCCACCAAAAGCCGGTTCAGAGCAGCACCGTCCTTTATGCCATAGAGCCGAATATTCCGGCTGTCGTATACTTCGGTTTCCACACCGGGCAGGTGTTCCGCGATCAACGGCAGAGCGCGCCTGGTATCGGCTACTTCAATCCGGAAATAGTCCGTGCATTTATGTGCCAGTTCTTCCCGGTTGATCTGTTCTACCAGAGAGCCATCCTTGATAATTCCGTAGTGGGTGGCCAGTTTACTGAGTTCGCCCAGGATATGGGAACTGATGACAAAGGTTTTTCCTTCTTCGTTCAAACGCTGGATCAGCTGCCGTATCTCCCGGACGCCTTCCGGGTCCAGGCCGTTGATGGGCTCATCCAGAATCAGCAGATCCGGATTCCCCAAAAGGGCCAGGGCAATTCCCAGGCGCTGCTTCATTCCCATGGAGAACAGTTTTGTCTTCTTGTTTCCGGTATGACCCATGCCGGTGATGTCCAGAACTTTGTCTACATATTTCATATCGGCCAGCCCCATACATTTTGCTTTTGCGATGGCATTCTGCCTGGCTGTCATGTTGGGATAGAGTCCGGCGGACTCAATGAGACATCCAACCCGTCTTGCTGTCATGGGATCTCCGGCGGGGCGGCCGAACAGGCGGATTTCACCTCCGGTGGGCGCCGCCAGGCCGCAGAGCATCTTCAGGGTAGTTGATTTGCCGGCGCCGTTCCTGCCGATGAATCCGTATATGGCACCGGTGGGTACCTTCATGTCCAGATGGTAAACGGCGGCTTTGCTTCTGTATCTTTTGGTCAGGGCTGTGGTTTCCACCGCCAGTGGTTTGGGCGTTGAGTTGATTTGTTCCATTACATTACATGTCTCCTTTCATCTGCGCTCCTGATTCCGGGATCTGTCTTTTCTGTCAGATGGCTTCAGGTGTATCGCTTTCTGATATTCAGATTAACACCCCGGATTTCAGAAAGTATTCAGAAAGGTTTCAGAAAAGTTAAAGTTTGATATCCGTTCAGGTAAGCTTAAATCCCATGCCCCAGACGGTCTGAATATAGGAATCTGTCCCGCTTTCTTTCAGTTTTCCGCGGATATTGCTGATATGCACATTGATGGTTTTGTCTTCTGCCAGATATTCTTCGCCCCAGGCATATTCATAGATCATCTGCTTGGAAAAGACCCGTTTGGGATTGCGGATCAGAAGCTCCAGAATCAGAAATTCATGCCGGGTCAGTGTGATCGGATTACCGGCGGCAGTCATTTCCAGGGTATCCAGGTTCAGGCTCCACTCCCGATAACGGTATATGTTGTGATTGCCGTCAGCATTTTCGGAGCCGGCGTTATCCTTGCTGAAGGATTCCGTGCTTTCCGATTTCCGTACCTGGTGCCTCAGTCGGATCTGGATTCTCACCAGAAGTTCCGGCAGATCAAATGGCTTGCAGAGATAATCTTCTGCACCTGCAGACAATACATCCACCTTGCTTTCCAGGCTGCTTTTGGCTGAAAGTACGATCACAGGTACTTTTCCGGAAAAAAGAGGAACCAGCTCTTCCCCGGAAATGCCGGGCATCATCAGATCCAGCAGTACCAGGTCAAAGGATTCCACGGAGAAAAGCAGCTTTGCCTCACTGCCGGAGAAGGCCTGGGTGCAGCGATAGCCATGGTTCTCCAGGTATTCTTTCAACATGGTATTATTGTCGGCATCATCTTCTGCGATGAGGATATGTTTCATGGGTTGGCCTCCTTTTTCTTCATCATTTTAAGAGAATAGGCACAAAAAGTCAACAAAAGAGGACGGAAATCTAAATTTCAGTTGCATTCTGCTTCCAGGTCGAATACAATAGAAACAGTTACTGATAAAAGGGTGAATGAGAGATAAGAAGCAGTATGGATACAAATCAGATAATCATTATCGTAAGTCTTGCGGTTGCAGCAATGCTGTTCAGCGGAGTACTTTATCTGCGGCAGAGGTCCAGACGGAGCAGGCCGGAGGAATATGACCTGATGGAAGGGCATGAATTTGAGTACTATTGCGGAGAAATTCTGAAAAAGTGCGGTTTTCGCGACGTCCAGGTCACCAGGGGCAGCGGTGACTACGGGGTGGATATTCTGGCGGAGAAAGATGGCGTTACTTATGCCATACAGTGTAAGTGCTACAATGCGCCTGTGGGAGTGAAAGCCGTGCAGGAGGCTTATGCGGGCCGGGATTATTACGACAGGATGGTAGGCGCAGTGCTCACCAACCAGTATTTTACTCAGCCGGCAGTGGAGGCAGCTGCGAAATTGAAGATACTTCTGTGGGACAGAGGGTATCTGGAGGACTTGATCGAGGAAGCCGGGATGTAAGGGCAGACGAAGAAGGTTCCGGCCGAGTGAGCGTGTCTCCGTGTCAGGGGAACATCACGGGGGGCGGGGATTTTCGTGTGCGGTGGGGTTGTCTCACGATGCGCCTCGGGGGGCCGGAAGGGCCCCTGGGAGGTACGGCATTGGGAG
>CAJTXE010000019.1:0-33089 GCA_910580225.1 uncultured Acetatifactor sp. | reverse complement strand
CCGGGGATAAGTCGTCGGTCGGCATGTGCTTTGGGGGCCGGAAGGGTCCCTGGGAGGTACGGCATTGGGAGCCGGGGATAAGTCGTCGGTCGGCATGTGCTTTGGGGGCCGGAAGGGTCCCTGGGAATCATGGCGTCCGGAGCCGGGCATCCGCCTTGGGCCCACGGCAGTTACGGTCTGGCAGCAGCTGGGTCCCAGGTCTCCAGGCACTCCTGCAGTGATAGGAAATCCGACGGTCCGCAGTCCAGATAGAATTGGTGGAAACGGTAATCCGTATATTCTGCGCCCCAGAGCTGCCGGGCATTTTCCTGAAGGGACAGAATTTCCAGATATCCCAGGTAATATTTCAGATAGTTGCAGGGCGACTGTACAATGTAGTTGTAGATAGAAGCGGCATCTGCTGCGTCAGCGACGCCGAACTTCTCCAGAACTTTTGCGATCTGGCTGCAGGATGCATTGTCGTAGTGGATCATGATGTCTATCAGGGAGTATAGACACAGCTGCAGACTGCGGTTATCCGCTTCCAGCTGTGCAATGACAGCGGCTTCCGTCTGCCCGTCGTCCAGCAGAAGAAGGGCGGCATAGTCATAGGCCCTGAATTCCACATACAGTGCCCAGCCCTCCTGATATCCCCCGTACCAGAGGAGTTCCCTGGCGGGACGCTCCTTTGCCGCCAGAGCGTTTCGGTTGTGATAGACCGTCTGATATAAATGTCCCGGATAGCCTTCATGGGCCAAAGTGGTATACAGCTCCAGACCTTCGGGGGTTTTGCTGCGGTTGACATAGATACTGTTGGAAGCCGTGTCATCCAGAGGGGCAGTCAGATAAAAGGCCGGGGCACAGTAGGGCTCCAGACTTTCAGAGACTGTTTTTACCGTAATGGAGGTGGAATCTCCGGGGAGGGCGGGAAAATCTTCCGCCATCCGCTCCTGCAAATCCAGCAGTATCCGGGAAGGCTCTTTGCAGGGAAACTTTTCCGTTCGGTCTTCTGTCAAAGTCTTGAGGATTTCCGGATATCTTTCTACGGTTTCTTTGATTTTATCGTATGACGAGGTGAATTTTTCCGTGAGCATCTCCTGGATTTCGGCAATGGGGCGGTAGGAACCGGTCTCAGAGATCAGCAGATGCTCGTAGTAAATTCTGCCTTCCGGCAGGGCAGCCAATCCTTTCGGAAGCACGGTGTCATCTTCCAGAAGGAGCAGCCCGTCTCCCAGGCGGATATAGGCAGGAAGCAGGACTGTCATTAAAAGTCTTTCGTTTTGTGCCAGATAGGCGGAGGCTTCCTTTTTCGTGATAATCTGCTTCTGAACCAGAGGCAGCAGTCGTTCCCGGAAGGTGGTCTGCAGAAAATGAGTGCCGGCTTCCAGAGCCTCTTTTGTGACAATGGTGTCACATTGTTCCCGTACTTCTCTTAAAAAGGCGGCGGGCATAATGAATCCGGCTTCCGCCTTTTCCTGTTCATAGAGGAGAAGAGAGGCAAAGTATTCGTCGGTCTGGTCCAGAAGGGACAGGTAGTCTTCCACATCCCGTTTGCTGCGGAAGGTGTATTCGGCCAGCAGGATTGGCAGGTTGGACTGGGTGCCGGAGACCGGGGAGAGAGGCTCGTCATAATAGGGAAAGCTGCCCAGGACCATGGTATTTTCCAGGGTGCGTGTCAGCAGCTTCCAAAGTACCGCATCTGAAGCGTTGAGCTTTTCCGGTGACAGGGCCTGCAGGGCGGCCATGGTATTTTCCAGTTCAGCCTGGCTGCGCAGGGCTGTATCCGGATGATAACAGGATAATACAGGGTCATAGTCCGTTACACCGAAAGCGGCAGGGTCTGCCAGGTGGTAATGCATATTCAGGGTATTGGATTTCATCTCGCTGACAAACAGCCGGGTGGTGATATTGGTGAAGCGCTTTTCGTCCCGTCTGTAGGAGAACAGGAAGAGGACCATGCCGGAAAAGGCAAGAAAGAAGCCCAGGCCGAAGAGCAGCTGCCGGAAGGAAATATGGGAATGTTTTTTCAAGAGATCACCTTCAGGATAACATTACCATATTATATGAGAGACCAGGGCGGGCCATGCATTCTGGTTTTTGGGCTGGAAAGGAACGGAAAATATGAGAAATGATTTTTCCAGGGGAAAGGTCTGGCAGAATATCATCAGCCAGTCCATTCCTCTGATACTGGCGCAGCTGGTGCAGCTTTTGTACAATGTGGTAGACCGTATTTATATCGGGCATCTGCCGGGAGCGGACAGTATGGCTCTGACAGGAATCGGGCTTGTATTTCCGCTCACGACGCTGATTGCCGCGTTTACCTGTCTCTTCGGCACAGGAGGGACGCCGCTGTTCTCTATTGCCAGGGGAGCCGGGGAGGAACAGAGGGCGGAAAAAATTTTAGGGAACACCTTTTCTCTGCTGCTGGGCTGTTCCCTGGCGATGTTCTTCTTCTGTTATGTCTTTCGCAGACCGGTGCTGTATCTCTTCGGCGCAAGTGATGCGTCTTACGTATATGCGGATGCTTATCTTCGGATTTATCTGGCAGGCACTGCCTTTACCATGCTGTCCACAGGGCTGAACGGTTTTATCAATGCCCAGGGATTTCCCCGGACGGGGATGATGACCACTCTCATCGGAGCGGTTCTGAATCTGATCCTGGATCCTGTTTTTATTTTCCAGATGGATATGGGGGTGTCGGGTGCGGCGCTGGCTACCGTATTCAGTCAGCTGGTATCCTGTGTCTGGGTGTTGCGGTTTCTGACAGGGAAAAAGGCGGCTCTGCGCATACGGAGGGAGAATCTGAAGGTGGAGGGGAAGCTGTTCCGGGAGATTACGGCGCTGGGAATGGCCGGTTTTATCATGCAGGGAACCAACTGCCTGGTACAGATTGTGTGCAATACCACGCTGAAACGTTATGGAGGGGATCTGTATGTGGGAATCATGACGGTGATCAACTCGGTGAGGGAGATTCTGTCCCTGCCGGTGAGCGGTCTTACCAGCGGTTCCCAGCCGGTATTGGGATACAATTATGGGGCGAAACGGTATGACCGTGTGTGCCAGGGGATACGTTTTACGGCAGTTCTGGGAATTGTATACACTTTGCTGGCCTGGTTTGCAGTGATCGGGTGTCCCAGACTGCTGTTGTCCGTTTTTACGGAGGATGTCAATATGCTGGAGGCCGGCACAGAGGCATTGAAGCTGTACTTTTTCGGTTTTTTCTTTATGGCGTTTCAGTTCTCCGGGCAGTCGGCCTTTACTGCGCTTGGCTGTTCCCGCAGAGCCATCTTCTTCTCGCTGCTGCGCAAGGCAGTGATTGTGGCGCCGTTGACTTTGCTTTTGCCCGGGCTGGGGCTTGGGGTGGACGGTGTGTTTTGGGCGGAGCCGATTTCTAACTGCATTGGGGGGCTGGCCTGCTTTATCACCATGTATGCCACACTGTACCGGAACTTAAAGGCGGAGGCGGGCAGAGGATAGAAAACTCCCTGTTTTCTTGACTTTACCGTATAAGTTTTCTATACTGATAGATAGAAGAATCAAGTATATGTGCCCGGAACAGGCGAGAAAAGAGGTTTCTAAATGAGCGAAGCGATCAAGAAGGCAATTGAGGAAGGCAGGACGATACTGGGGCTGGAGTTCGGCTCCACCCGCATCAAGGCGGTACTGGTGGACGAAAGCCATCAGTCCGTAGCACAGGGCAGCTGGGACTGGGAGAACAGCCTGGTGGATCATATCTGGACATATAGTCTGGAGGATATCAGGACAGGACTGCAGGGCTGCTATAAAAATCTGTCGGATGAGGTCCGGGACAGGTACGGGGTCACGCTGACAAAGCTGGCAGCATTGGGATTTTCCGGCATGATGCATGGATATATGCCCTTTGATGCGCAGGGAGAGCTGCTGGTGCCTTTCCGTACCTGGCGCAACACGATGACAGAGGAGGCCTGCAGGCAGCTGACTCCGCTGTTTGGATTCAATATTCCCCAGCGGTGGAGTATCGCCCACCTGTACCAGGCGATTCTGAATGGGGAAGAGCATGTGAAAGAGATTGCATATCTGACTACACTGGCAGGGTATATCCACTGGCTGCTGTCCGGGGAAACGAAAACCGACGGCGCCCGGGTGCTGGGTGTGGGAGAAGCTTCCGGCATGTTTCCCATCGATTCCGCTGTATGCGATTATGACGGGGAGATGGCGGATCAATTCGACGCCCTGGTGGAGGATCGGCATTTTGGGTGGAAACTGAGAGAGATCCTGCCCAAAGTACTGCCGGCAGGAGTATGTGCCGGCACGCTGACGGCAGCAGGCGCCAGGATTCTTGATCCCAGCGGCAACCTGCAGCCTGGAGTACCCATGTGTCCGCCGGAAGGAGATGCGGGCACGGGTATGGTCGCCACTGACAGCGTAAGGGTGCGTACGGGAAATATCTCTGCGGGAACTTCCATTTTCTCCATGGTGGTGACGGAGAAAGCCCTTTCCAAAGTCCATGAGGAGATCGATATGGTTACAACCCCTGACGGCAGTCCTGTGGCCATGGTGCACTGTAATAACTGTACGTCTGATTTGAACGCCTGGGTAAATCTGTTTGAAGAGTTTGCGGGCAAATTCGGCATGAAACCGGATAAGAATGAACTTTACGGAACCCTTTACCGGGAGGCTCTGTCTGCGGATCCCGACTGCGGCGGCCTGGTGGCGTATAACTATTTTGCAGGGGAACCGGTGACCGGACTGAACGGAGGGCGCCCCATGTTTGTCCGCACTCCGGATGCCAGGTTTACGCTGGCGAACTTTATGCGCAGCCATCTGTACAGCGCCATGGCAACACTGAAGATCGGCAACGATATCCTGCTGAAAGAAGAGCAGGTGAAAGTGGATTCCCTGACCGGCCATGGAGGGCTGTTCAAGACCCCGGTAGTGGGTCAGCAGCTGATGGCGGCGGCCATGAATGCCCCGGTGACGGTGATGGATACTGCCAGTGAGGGCGGCGCCTGGGGAATGGCGGTGCTGGCGGCCTTTATGGCAGAAAAGGAGGAGGGTGACACATTACCGGACTACTTAAGCAGGCGGATTTTTGCCGGTCAGACGGGAACCACCATCCAGCCAAAGCCGGAAGATGTGGCAGGATTTGACGCTTTTATCGAGAAATACAAAAACACGCTGGCGGCTGAGAAAGCCGCGGTGGAAGGACTGGGTTGATGGTGATCATGAAAAAGAAAGGAGCATATTTGAGATGTTGGAAGAATTAAAAAAGGCGGTATGTGAAGCGAATCTGGATCTGCCCAGATATGGGCTGGTAACTTTTACCTGGGGAAATGTCAGTGCAATTGACAGGACCAGCGGCTATTTTGTCATCAAGCCCAGCGGAGTGGAATATGACAGACTCACACCGGATGATATGGTTGTAGTAGATCTGGAAGGGAAGAAGGTGGAAGGCCGTTACAATCCGTCTTCTGATACAGCCACCCATGCGGAGCTCTACAAAGCATTTCCGGAGATTGGCGGGATCGTACATACCCATTCCTCCTATGCCGCCAGCTGGGCCCAGGCGGGCAGGAGCATTCCCTGCTATGGTACCACCCATGCGGACTATATCTACGGAGAGGTCCCCTGTGTCAGATGCCTTACGGCGGAGGAAATTGCGGATGGCTATGAGAAAAATACCGGTAAACTGATCGTCAGTGAGTTCCTGAGGATGTGTAAGGATCCGCTGTCCGTTCCGGCGGTGCTGTGCAGAAATCATGGCCCGTTTACCTGGGGAAAAGATGCCGGGGATGCGGTTCACAATGCGGTGGTTCTGGAAGAAGTGGCGAAGATGGCATACCGTACGGAAACCATCAATCACCATGTGCAGCCTGCGCCCCAGGAGCTTATGGACAAGCACTATTATCGAAAACATGGCGCAAATGCCTACTATGGACAGGGAGCAGAGCTGTAGGAATTCGTACAGTTAGTTTGCCGGGGGAAAGAGCGGATGCGGCAGCAGGCAGAGACGAATCAGGAAGGGAACAGGGATATGGAAATCAGCCACATCATAAAAAAGCAGAGAGCCTATTTTGCCACCGGGGCAACCCGGGACGTGGGAAGGCGGATAGAGGTTCTGAAACGGCTGCAGCAGGTTATCCGGGCCAGGGAAGGGGAGCTTGCCGGTGCCATGAAACAGGATCTGGGAAAAAGTGCCAGTGAATCTTACATGTGCGAGGTAGGGCTTACCTTAAGCGAACTGTCCTATCAGATCAGTCATCTGAAACGCTGGGCGAGACCCAGGCGGCGGGGAACGGATCTGACAAATTTTCACGGGAAAAGCTTTTCCGTACGGGAACCTTATGGCTGTGTGCTGGTAATGTCGCCCTGGAATTATCCTTTTCTGCTGTGCATGGAACCCATGATCGGGGCCATTGGGGCGGGAAACTGCTGTGTGCTTAAGCCCTCGGCCTATTCCCCGGCCGCATCCTCTGCCATGGCGGCTCTGGTGCGGGAGGTTTTTCCGGAAGAATATGTAACTGTAGTGGAGGGCGGCCGGGCGGAGAACAGCGCTTTGCTGGAGGAGAGGTTTGATTATATCTTTTTCACCGGAGGTGTGTCAGTGGGTAAGCTGGTGATGGAAAAGGCTTCTGCCCATCTGACGCCTGTTACCCTGGAGCTGGGAGGGAAGAGCCCCTGCATTGTGGACAAAACCGCGAATCTGAAACTGGCGGCTGCCAGGATTGCCTTCGGAAAATATTTAAACTGCGGTCAGACCTGTGTGGCGCCGGACTATCTGCTGATTGACAGTTCCGTGAAGGATGCTTTTCTGGAGCAGTTCATTCGGACGGTGCGGAGCATGTACGGCGAGCAACCTCTGGACAATCCCAATTACGGCAAGATCATCAATCGGAAACATTTCGACAGGATCCGGGGGCTGATGGACCAGGAGAAGCTGGTATACGGTGGGGAGACGGACCCGGAAACGCTGCGGATTGCGCCGGCTGTCATGGATCATGTGACCCGGGCGGACGGGGTGATGCAGGAAGAGATCTTTGGTCCCATTCTGCCGGTGGTTACCTTTGACGAGATCACAGAGGCTTTCCGGTTTGTACAGGAAGGAGAGAAACCTCTGGCAGCCTATCTGTTTACGGGAGATAAAAGTACGGAAAAACAATTTCTGGACCGGATTTCCTTCGGCGGAGGCTGTATCAACGATACTGTGGTGCATCTGGCCGCTTCCCGGATGGGCTTCGGCGGCGTAGGAAACAGCGGTATGGGTTCCTATCACGGCCGGAGGAGCTTTGAAACCTTTACCCATGAGAAGAATATTCTGAAAAAGTATGGGTGGATTGATCTGCCTCTGCGCTATCAGCCCTATGATGGAAAGAAGGACAGATTGGTGAGGATGTTTTTGAAGTAAATGGAAGCAGGCGGCAATGGTTAACATTCTTGACTTTTTGTCGATATTATTATATAATGTGTGGGCTTTATAGCTGATTCCAAAGGTATATTTTCGGGGTATTTTCATAGCGTTTCCATTGATGTTTGACCACAGGAAGATATGCTTATTTTATATCCGTGCGTATACAAAATGTAAAGGTAATATTAAAGTGAGAAAAATGTATAAGAAACAGGCCGAAGATTTTATTGGATTAATAGGATCAGCACATGACGAAGTGCGGGCCGCAATGGAAAAAAGGAATATTTCGCTGGTTTTAAATCTGCTGGCCGATTGTCAGGAAGGTGCGATTGCACTGGGAGACATGGTAGAGAAGACCGCAGGGGACGACGGTGCGGACGTGATCGCCCGGCTGGAAGCATATTGCGAGGGACTTTATCAGATTCATGAGCAGCTCGCCTCCGGGCTGCCTGTGCAGGGACAAGCTGTCATCAGGAAAAAGATCAGTAAAACATTGCACAGTCATTTTATTCTTATCAGAAACAGCATAAGAGCCATAAAAGAACACAGGGAAGCAGTATTTCTTCCCTATAAGGCGTCTATGTGGGACAGTCTGGAAAGCGTCTGGAAAGCGGCAAAGGAAGATCCGAATTGTGACGCATATGTCATTCCGATTCCATATTATGACAGAAATTCTGACGGAAGCTTTGGTGAAATACATTATGAAGCAGATCAATACCCGGCCGATGTGCCGGTGATGCATTATAATGAGTATGATTTTGAGAAACGCAGGCCGGATATGATCTTTATCCACAATCCTTATGATGAATGCAATTATGTGACAAGTGTTCCTCCCTTTTTTTATTCTAAAAATATAAAGCAGTTTACGGAGAAACTGATTTATATTCCGTATTTTGTCCTTGAAGAAATAAAGATAGATGATGAACATGCTATTGCGGATATGAGTAAGTTTTGTCTGGTAGAAGGAGTAAGGAATGCAGATCAGGTAGTGGTGCAGTCGGAAAATATGCGGCGCGTATATATTGAAGTGCTGACAAAAACTTCGGGAGAGAAGACTCGGGGATATTGGGAGAAGAAAATATTGGGGTTGGGTTCCCCGAAGGTGGATAAGGTACTGAGCACCAGAAAGGAAGATTTGGATATCCCAGAGGAGTGGATGGAGATTATCAGGAAACCGGATGGAAGCTGGAAGAAGATTATACTGTATAATACCAGTGTTACGGCACTGCTTCAATACAGTGACCAGATGATTGCGAAGATTCAGGAGGTATTCCGAATTTTCTATGAGAATCGGGAGGAAGCGGTGCTTTTGTGGCGTCCGCATCCGCTGATTGAGGCTACGATAAGGTCCATGCGTCCAAAGCTTTGGGCGAAATACAGAGAGATTGTGGAAAGGTATTGTGCCCAGGGGTGGGGGATTTTTGATGAATCGGCAGATTTGGATAGGGCAGTGGCGCTGAGTGATGCTTATTATGGGGATTGGAGCAGCATCGTGTGGCTGTACGAGAAGACGGAGAAGCCGATTTTGCATCAAAATCCAGATATTTTATCCAATCAGGATGATGCATTGAGCATAGCTGATATGGTCAGATACCATGATAAATTATTTATTTTAACGAGAGATACCTGCAGCCTGTTTGAGTATGATCTTACGGCCAAGAAAATGAAATGGTGCGGTCTCATTAAGCGTCAGAGAGAGCAGGTATTTATCTGTATGGCGGTTTGTGAAGGGAAAGTATACATTGCCCCTTATGAAGCGGATTACATATCGGTATATGATATAGAAACGGAAACATTCGATACGATTTCGCTGAAACAGTTATCCGGAAAAAGGAAAAACAAATATTATCATTGGGGATTTAGTTATGGGAAAAAGGTATTTTTCTTAGGAACTTTACAATCCACAATGCTTTCCGTAGATGTACAGGATGGTACTGTCTATGAGGTAACAGACTGGATGGAAGAATGGAAACAGATGACGGGTGAGGAAACCGCTGTCAGGACACATACAGATAAATGTGTTGTAGAGGATTGCTTTTGGGTGGCTTTAGACGGGAGTAATGTGCTGCTCCAATATAATATGACAACGGGGGAATATCGGTTTTGGCCTGTTGGAGACAGTCAGTTTCAATATGTGACAGTGAATTATGACGGAAGATATTTCTGGCTGAGCGGCGACAGAAAGGCGATTGTCAGATGGGAAAAAGAGACAGGGGAAGTAAGAGAAATAGCAGATTTTCCAGCCGGATTTGAAGCATATAACGAAAAGGGGGAGGAGATGTTTTATTGCTGCTATCCCTGGAAAGACGCCCTTTACTTTGCTCCATTGCGTACTAATATGTTAGTAAGGCTTGAATTAAAAACAGAGAAAATGGAGTGCGTATTGCTGAAAAGTGATTCCCGGTTTTCAGGCTGCGAACTGACGGAAATAGATGCGGGAAGACTCTATATGGAAGTGATGGATGATAGAGGAAACCGCAGAGATTCATATGCAATTTGCGGGGAGAATGGACATTACAGTTATGCTATAAAAGCAGACAGGGAAAAAGAAATAGAGAAGATGATGGCAAGCGGGTTTACTGTGGAAAATAATCCCGCATGCCTGAAATTGTTTCTGGCAAAAGAGAGAACCGACGGAAGTATTAATAAAAATGACTGTTGGATGGGAAAAGAAATTTACGAGACAGTTTTGGAAAAGGAATAAAAGGAAAGTGATATTTTGTGGCGGAAAGCCAGGGAGAAACGATAAAATGATTTTAGATTGGGTCGAAAATATCTATGATCGGGGGGGGTAATATCTATATTTATGGGAATGGGGAAACGGGCAGGACAGTGAGAAGATTCCTGCACCGATACAAAATGGAGACAGCGGGATATATAGTGTCCGACGGATATCAATGTATGGACAATACAGATGGAATTCCGGTATCTGAAATATCGAAAGTCTGCTGTACTGAGAAGGACGGGATTGTAATGGGCGTGGACTTTAGATATTTCAATGAGATTGTACCGACTCTTATACAACGCCAATATAGCAATCTATATTTTGTAAATGCAGAGGAGTATTGTATTGCCAAAGCAATGGACAGATTATCGGCTTTGGGGGTTGATTTGGATTCTGATCTGTTGGATATTGGTGCATTCAGGTTGCCCAATTTCTTTCAATCCTTAAACAAGGAATCGCTGAGTGAGACAGCGCTTTTTACGTATGAATTTGGTGATTTGGTGTATCCATACAGGAAGGATGACAGTGGGTTGGCAGAAGGACCCTATGAATATCAAAAGGCAGTATTACAAACAGATGATATTGTGCTGGATTTTGGTGCAAATATGGGATTGTTTTCTGCAAGAGCAGCTGCTTTGGGTTGTCAGGTTTATGCATTTGAACCCAATCCGATGGCAGAAGTCTATCTGAATCAAGTTAAAAATATATATCCGGATAAAATTCAAGTAATACCAAACGCGATTGCTGATAGAGAGGGGACAGTTTCGTTTTTGTGTACAAGCGGAATCTCAGAAGGACATATTGCCGGAAGTATGGGGGAAGGCTATGAGAAACAAAATGTTGCAGAGGAGACAATTGAAATACGGGCTTTAACGGTGGACAGGTTTGTAGAAGAACAGAGACTGGAGAAGGTAGATTTTATCAAAGCAGATATAGAGGGGGCTGAAAGAATGATGTTGAAGGGAGCCAGGGATACATTGAAAAGATATTCGCCTAAATTGGCACTGTGTACCTATCATCATCATGACGATATTGCGGTGATGACTGATTTGATATTGGGCGCCAATCCGAATTACAAAATTGTATATGCGTGGATGAAACTGTATGCCTGGGTAGAAAAATAATTGTATGGCAGGATGGAAGAAAGATGAATTATGGGATTATATTGTTTATATATGACAGACCACAGTGCACTGCGAAAGTATTGGAGGCTTTGAAGAGAAACCATATTGGTGAGCTTTATGTATTCCAGGATGGGCTGGGAGAAAAGACAGATCAAACGGCATGGAAGCAGAATGAAGAGCTGATCAGACAAATTGACTGGTGTAAAGTTGTGTTTGAGCAGAATAAACAGAAGGCAACGAGTCTGGACAGACAAATTGTTTATGGCATTAATAAAGTGTTTGAACAGAAGGAAGCGATGATTCTTATTGAGGATGATTGTGTGA
Organism: uncultured Acetatifactor sp.; assembly: GCA_910580225.1. Lineage (GTDB taxonomy): Bacteria > Bacillota > Clostridia > Lachnospirales > Lachnospiraceae > Acetatifactor. The sequence continues at coordinate 21,553 of CAJTXE010000019.1, read as the reverse complement.
TCAGTGATGACTGTATTTTGTTTATGGAGAAATGCCTTACACAATATCAGGATCATAAACAGATTATTGACATAGGTGCTTATTTGGAGCCTGTCAGGGTACCGATGGAATATTCGTTGCCAATTGTGGCAGCGGGAATTCCGGCCGGACAGGTATGGGGAACATGGAAAGACCGTTGGGAAGAATTTCAGGCTGAGTATGCCCTCATAAAACAAATCGGGAACGCCATGAGAGATAACCCAATGTTTAACAGTTGCGGATACCCAATAAAGAAGATTCTGACAGAATACTGGATGCTGAGTACATGGGATTTATGGTGGAGTATTTATGTGTTAATGAAAGAGGGAATTTCAATCAGGCCAACAGGGAATAAGGTATATAATATTGGTTTTGAACATGCGGGTACCCATACGTCCGGCGAATCGCCATGGGTAGTGCCCATTTGTGACAAAACAGGGCTGGAAGAGGAATTTCCGGCAGATGTCAGGGTGGAGCCATGGGCGGAAGCAGAATTTCAGAAATTTTATCAGGATGTTAACGGAGAGAGACCCTTGGTGGAGAGGCAGACTTATTATAGAAACTGTCTGGAAAAGTGGGTAGAATTAAAGCAGCAGGGAAGAAGTATCGGCGATATATTGGCAGAGAAAAATGTGAGAAGGGTTGCCATATATGGAATAGGAAGCATCGGGAAACTTCTGGCAGAGGATCTATGCGGAAAGATTGAGATCGCCTATTTTGTGGTAACGGATAAAAAAGCAAATAGTTTTCTGGAATATCCGGTCTATTCCAGGGAAGAACTGTCTGCGGGAGAGGAAGAAGCGGCGCTGCTTGTGATTCCTGGATATGATTTGGAGAAAATCACAGAGAGTATTGGAAAAAAGTTTTCATCCGTATATCCGATGGAATGCTTATGTATTCTTGCAGAATAGAGATAGGGGGCACAAAACAAAATATGAAAGAAAAGATTTTGCTTTATGGACTGGGGAACTTTTTTTCCCAATATGAAAAAGAAATAAATGAGAAGTATGATATCGCAGCATTTATTGATAAACAAAAAACAGGGGAGTATTCAGGGAAACAAATTATCCATATAGACGGAGAAGGACATTGGGATTACAAATATATTATTGTTATGCTTTATGATATACAGGAATGTCTGCGTGTTTCAAGGACATTGATTTCAATGGGGGTTGACTGTAAAAAGATTTTGTTGGGCCACAGTTTATATGGAGAATTCAGTGAATGCTTTGAATCCATTTCTGTTTTATCGGATGGAAATATCTTGCTGGCCAGGGGAGGACTGCATTTGAAGGTGCGCTCAAAAGATGAGTTTAATAATGTATATGAAGTATTAATCGCTTCCTGTTATGATTACTATCTTAATAATGACAAAAAGGATATTGTACTGGATGTTGGAATGAATATAGGGGGGGCATCCGCTTTCTTTATAAGTAGGAAAAGGACCCAAAAGGTATTTGGTTATGAACCATTTGAAGAGACGTTTGCAGCCGCCAAGGATAATTTAAAAGAGTATTTATCAAATCCGGAGAAAATAGAAATATTTCATTATGGTATCAGCGGAGAAAACAGTGAACAGCTGATTGGATTCAACGCAGATATGACATGCGGACAAAGTACAATAGAAAGTACAAGAGAACATGCTTATGAACGATATGAGGCAATGGGGCTTGTTGATGCGGAAAATGAAAAGAAAGAAGTGGTGTATGTCCGGAAAGCATCAGAGGTATTCAAGCCGATTATGGAGGAATATTCTGACTGTAATATTGTACTGAAACTGGACTGTGAAGGAGAAGAGTATGGGATACTGGAGAACCTTTATGAGGAAAGAATATTAAATAAATTTACTTTTATTATGTTGGAATGGCACTATAAGGGAAAGAAAGAACTCTTATCTTATTTAGAACAGGCTGGTTTTTCTTACTGGTGTGGAGAGGAATCGGATCATATAGGGATGATTTATGCTTATCAATGCCGGTGTTGAAAAACGATAGTTTCGATAAGGTGCATATCATTGGATATTGATTTAAAAACGGGGAGGAGAAAATGAGAGAAAAAGATGTCATTTCCGTCATTGTACCGGTTTATAATGTAGAAAAATATTTGGAGCGCTGTGTGGAATCTATAATCAAACAGACTTATGACAAACTTCAAATCTTGTTGGTTGATGATGCATCGAAAGATCGGGGGGGTACATCTGCGACCGTCTGGCACAACAGGACGATAGAATATGTGTGATTCATAAAAATTGGAGTGGGCAGGGAGATACACGAAATGTTGGGCTTGCTTTTGCTAGGGGAGAGTATATCAGTTTTGTAGACAGTGATGATTATATACAGGATACCATGTATGAGAAAATGATCACCGCAATGAAAAGACACCGGTGTGAAATTGCTGTATGCGGCAGAGTTGATCTGTTCGAGGGAAGCCCCGGGGGAAACAGAAAAGCCTTCTGTATGAAAGAAGTAACCATATTTGAAGGGGACGAAGTATGGAAGGAATATTTTACAGGGCAGAAGATAGAACCGTCTGCCTGTTGGGATAAACTGTTTTGTAGTTCTGTAATAGAGGGGCTTCGTTTTCTGCCGGGAAAAACATCGGAAGATATTTATTTTACATATGCTGCATTTGAGAGGGCAAAAAAAGTTGCGCATGTAGGGGAGCCGTTTTATTTTTATTGTCACAGAAGCGGCAGCATCACAACCACATACCCTGTTGATAAAAGTGAATTAGAGGTAATGCCCTTTGTGAAAAAAATCGAGGCGAAAGTGTGGAACGGGCGGAATCCATTGATCCGGAAAGCATTCTATTCTTTTTATGTATCAACCTTTAATGTATTATACGAAGAATTCAGGAAAAGTGCAGAGGTAGATAAAAAATTTCGCAGATACAGATTGAGATTGAAAACAGAAGGATTATTGAGAGTTCCGTTTGTAATCGAAAATCCCCATATTCTGCCTGAAAAGAGGAAGATTTTTTTGAAAATATTAAGTGATGCTTTATGAAAAGCAGTTGTTGTCAATTTTGGTAGTCAGGCTGAAGGAGAGGATGGCAAATATATGAAGAGAACCGCGATATTTGGAGCAGGGGTATATGGGGGTGTTGCTCTTGTTTACTGCCTTTTTGACAGATGATTATTCGACCGGACGGAAAAGTATCCTTGTGTTGTAATGATGCGGTTGGTAAATATACGTTGGGAGATTTAACAAAGGAAAGCCTGATGGATATCTGGTATGGATAGAAATTTCAGATGGTCAGAAATTGTATATATGAAGGACGTAAAAATATGGGAGAATGTCAGTTTTATGGTACATTTGATTATATTTTCTAAGTGTCATGTGTAAGATAGGAGCAGAGAGGCAGACTACATGCTATGAAACAAAATAAGGTATTGACATTATACTATCACAGGATAAATATTTTAGAGTCGGATTACAATTTGCTAGGCGTATCGCCAATCAAATTCCGTCAACAGATGCTGTATTTGAAACAAAACTATCAAATTGTCCGCTTTGAGGAAGACTGGTCTCTTTTAGACCAGGACGCAGTTTCCATTACTTTCGATGATGGATATAGAGATAATCTGGAATATGCGCTTCCGATTTTGGAAGAACTGGAAATCCCGGCAACGATATTTATCAGCACAGGTACCATAAAACAGGAGAGGGAACTATGGTGGGATGAATTGGAGAACCTGTTGCTTGAGGGAAAACAGTTTCCGGCGGCTTTTGCACTGAAGGATGCAGAATTTGGATGTCACTGGAAGACAGAGACATATGAAGACAGGAAAAATTGCTATAGCGGACTCCATTATATCATGAAAAACTATGCGGATATGGAGAAAAGGAATGCTTGGCTTCAGCAGCTATGGAAGTGGAGGAACTTAACACAGGATGTAAGGGAAAAAAATCTGACTGTTTCGGAAGACGATTGCAGGATACTTGCAGAATCGAGGATGATTTCCATAGGAGCGCATACGGTATCACACCCTTCCCTTGCCGTTTTGGATACGGAAAAACAGGAGAGGGAAATAAAAACCTCCATAGATATGTTATCCGGGATCCTGCAGAAACAGATTACATTGTTTTCTTATCCTTTCGGTGTCCCAGAGAAGGACTTTAATAAAGATACGATGGATATTTGCAGAAGGAGCGGAATATGCAAGGCGGCATCTACAGAAAACGCGTTGTGGACAATGGGGATGAATTCATATAAAATTCCAAGGAAGATTGTAAGAGATTGGGGAATGGAAGAGTTTGAAGAAAAGATTAGGTTGTATTGGGAAAACTGAATCAAAGAGTTCTGTTAATTGATGTGCTGATAAACAGACAGGTAAGGATGGAATAATGATATGAAAAAAAGTACAATATCACTTTTTTCAGCGTTTGTTGGGGGGATGGCAAGTGCAGGTATTGTGAAGAGGATGTCTGGTAAAAGATATCAAAAGATATCAGAAATGTCTGATAAACATTTGGAACTTTTTCTAATGATGAACCAATGGGTAAGGATAAAGCAGGAAGGGAAAAACTTATCACAATATTTGAAAAAGAATGGTTTTCACAGAATTGCAATTTATGGAATGAGTTATGCAGGAGAAACTCTGTTGACAGAGCTGAAGGAAACGGAGACAGAGGTGATTTATGGCATTGACAGAAATGCAGATGTGATTTATACAAGTATAGATGTATTTTCAATGGAAGATAACTTGAAGGAGGTAGATGCCGTCGTTGTGACAACTATAACATATTTTGAGGAAATAAAAAATGGGTTAGGTGGGAAATTAAAATGTCCCATCATTTCATTGAAGGATATCATATTTGGAGAAAGCATGAATGAGTAAGTGAGGCAGAAATATGCAGCGAGTCTTAATCTTTGGCTTAGGAAACCTGTACAAGGAAAAAGAAACATATATACAGACTCATTATGAGATAGCAGGTTACCTTGACAATAAAGCGGCGCAGATCAGGAAAGATTCACAGGATATCTGGAAAAATGATCCGGAAAGAATTGTTTGTACTCCCAGGGAGGCAGAAGAGATTCTGGAACAGGATATGCAGATTATCCTGCTGTCATACCAGTTTCCGGCCATGTGGAAACAACTGTACGAGTTGGGAATAGACCAAGACAGAATTGTCTTCGGAGTGGCGCTTCCTCCATTTCATCAGGACGAGGAAGAATTGTTTCCGTCAGGACAGCTGGAAGCTGCAGGGGCAGAAATCATATATCGTTCTGCAGCAGGGAAAACCTATCCGGTCCAAAGCTATGAACAGTTAAGAGAGATTGCAAAAGAGGTAAGAAGAGAACGGGTCCGGAAAGAAAATCCGCTGATTGATATGATTGCCGGAATGCCATGTGAGCCTTTGAGCAGGCTGTTCGGTACGGACAGAGGGACGGCGGTGGACAGGTATTATATCGAAAGATTCCTGGAGCAAAATAAAGATCTGATATATGGCAGCTGTATGGAAATTGCTGAGGATACTTATACCATGCGTTATGGCGGGGAGCATGTGGATAAGGCCTATATCCTGCATGTGGAGGGCATAGGGCAGAATGCCATAAAGGGAGATTTGGCTACAGGAGAAGGAATCTTTGAGGACAGATATGATTGTGCGATCATTACACAGACATTGATGTTTATTTTTGATATTCAGAACGCAGCAAAAAATATATACAGAATGTTGAAGAAGGGCGGTACAGCGCTCATTACGGTTTCCGGTATTTCTCAGGTTTCCCGGTATGATGCGGACCGTTGGGGAAGCTGTTACGGCTTCCATGTGGATGCCATGCGGAAGTTGTTCGTACCGCTGTTTGGTGAAGAAAATGTGGAGATTTCTTCCCATGGTAATGTGAAGACGGCAGCGGCATTGCTGTATGGTCTATGTTGTGAGGATTTGCAGGAAGAAGATTTTGCCGGGGATGATGATGACTATCCCGTAATTATTTCTGCGGTTTTAAAAAAGAAATAACATGATGGGGGTACTTATGGAATATATAGGAAGTATTCTGTATGATGATGCTTTGTTAAAAGAGAAGCAGGAGATCATTATTTTCGGTGCGGGAATGTATGGTAAGAAGATTCTTCACTATCTGGAACGCAATGGTGTAAAGGAGAATGTGGCTGCTTTCTGCGATTCCAGTGAGAAAATGCAGGGTACCAGCGTGGAAAATGTGCCTGTTTATGATGTGGAAGAGGCCTGGAAACGGTATCCGGAGGCAATCTTTCTGGTCAGCGGGGGCTATATGGATGAAATGTACCGAATCCTGCGGAGCAAAGGGATTGGCAGGGTACATATGCTGTTTTTTTAACTGGAGTATGTTTGACAGGAATGCGGTTTGACGCGGCAGACGGGAGAATTGAGGTACTATGAAAGCGCTGAATATCGCTTACTTTTTTAGCGTGTCATCGGATTATCTGGGAGGAGCAGACCATACGCTGTTTATGCAGGCACTGCTTATGGGCTCCAGGCATAATGTCATCGCAGTTTTGCCCTGTGACAAAGCGGGGAAGGTGAATGAAAAACTCCGAAGAAAATGTGAAATATCTGGTTTGGAATATCGAGGATTCGCTTATGATGCGGCAATTGCCATTCGGTCCGTCAATCTGGTCGATTATAAGCGGGATTTTGAGAAAATAGAGCATTTTGTAACACAAGAAAGAATCGATATTTTACACAGTGTCCAGATCAATCCCGTTGTGGAATATATATCCAGGAAATACGGGATTCCTCATGTTATGAACATTTATTCCCTGGAAGAGTGGGAGTGGCGTGTGCCTTGTCCCGATGTTTTTCCCCGGTATGTTTCCTGCGATTCCGAATTTTATCTGAATAAATGGATGAAATACTTGAATTGCCGGGGAAAGTGTGTCAGAGTATATGATGAGATCGGAATCCAAAAACAAAGATCAGGAGAGAAATTTCCTGTTGTAATAGGGGGAGCAGGTCTTATCTGTGAGTATAAAAACCAGTTAGAGATTATTAAGGCAGTTGAACTTGTGGTGAAGAAGGGCAGGAAAATTCGGTTGATACTTGCAGGGGAGGATGACCTTCCTTATGCTGCAGGCTGCAGGGCGTACATGCAGCGTCATCAACTGCAGGATTGGGTGCAGCTGGCGGGATTTATTGACAATATGAAGGAATTCTTCGGTGAGATAGATGTTTTTATCTGCGGAAGCAGGAGGGAATCTTTTCCGGCGTCTGTTGTGGAAGCCGTTTCCTGTAATATTCCTGTCATTTCCACACCGGTTGCAGGTATTCCGGAGATTTTGACAGATGGGGAGAATGCATATTTGTCCCGTGGATATTCCGCAGGAGAGCTGGCAGAGGCCATTGAGCGTTTTCTGGACGATTCGGAAACCGGGAAAGTGAGCGGTATCCTTGCCGGAGAGCAGAGAACCTACGAAGCCTGTTTTTCCGCAGGAGCCGTCAGGGAACAGCTGCAGGGGTTATATGATGAGATGTTGGAAAGGGCTGGAGAGGATAAGCGGATGTGGAATATGGCAGGCTGTGAGGGGGAAATCTTACGGCTGGTAAGGCAGATGGAACGGGCAGGATCAGACCAGGAAGATATTCGCCTTACATATGACAGATTGCTGTATTTATATCAGATAAAGGAAAATATTGCAGGAAAACAGTGCTATATATGGGGAGCCGGGAGATGGGGCAGACTGACCAGACTTATTTTCAAATACTGGATCGAAGATCTGGAAATCATGGCTTTTGTAGATCAAAACAGAAGCAATTCCATAGATGGGATCAGCGTAATCGGGAAGGAAGAAATGGAGATACGGGAAAATGTGGCGGTTTTGATCAGTTTTGTGAAAGGACAGCAGGAGGCGGTTGCATATCTGGAAGATAAGAATATGGAGATCATGGAGAATATTTTTATCATAGCTTGAGAGTAGGGGCAGAAATGTTAAAATTCACAGTGATAATGGTATGTTTTAATGATAAAGACAGAGTAAAAAAGACAATAGAAAGTGTACTCAGTCAGACCTATTCAAATGTGGAATTTTTGATAATTGACGGAGATTCTTCGGACGGAACAGCAGATATTTTAAAGGAATATTCGATATTTCCCAAGGTCAACATTTTCAGTGAAAAGGATCGAGGGATATACAATGCAATGAACCGGGGCATAACGAGAGCGTCCGGTGATTATATTTTCTTTTTGAATGCGGGAGATCTTTTTTACGATAATCATGTGCTGGAAAATGCAGCCGCTTATATGATAAATGATACTACTGCCATTTATTATGGAAATATCTGCAGTATATATCCGGATGGATCCTGTATCACCAGTGATTATTCCGGATTGGAACAAAGATTGGTTCAAAGTTTGTTTAATGGCGAGATGCCGTGTCACCAATCTGTTTTTGCACCGGGAAAGACGCTGGTAAATCATTATTTTAGGGAGCAGTACTCCATTCGGGCAGATTTTGAATGGCTGGTATCCTCTGTCGGCCGACAGGTAAAATGTACCTATATGCCCCTCATAATCAGTTGTTATGATATGTCAGGAGTCAGCGGAGCTGCAAAAAACAGGAGACAGTTTCAGCTGGAAACCCAGGAGATTCTGCGGGAACACGTACATCATTTCGGAAATGAGTCTTTGTCCGACGGGAAAGATGAGATGATTTTAAATTGGAAAAACAGCTCGGATAAACATTTCCTGTTATATCAGACTGCGAATAACTGGCTGGCCTTGAAGCAAAGAGGCCTGGAATTCAGTTCTTATTTTCAGCGAAAGGGGTATCATAGAATTGCCGTTTACGGTATGGGATATTTGGGGCAGAGATTATATGATGAATTAAAGGATTCTGCAATCAGCATTGTGTATGGGGTTGACAGGAACGCCCAGAATCTGAAGTGCGGCATACCGGTTTATCAGCCTGATCAGGTATTGTGGGAGGTAGACGCGGTGGTGGTAACAGCGGTTACCTATTTCAGCGAAGTGAAGGAGCAGATCAGCAAAAAGGCCCTATGTAAGATTATTTCTCTGGAAGATATTGTTTATGAGATTTTAAGTGAAATAAAGGAAACGTAATGGACGAAACTGAATTTATCGGGAAAATAAAATTATATGATCATATTATCGTCTATGGGGCGGGTATGGTAGGCAGTCTTGTCTGTAAATGGTTGAAGATGATGTCTTTTCACAACCGGATGACAGGGTTTGCCGTTTCGAAAAAGGGGAGAGAGCAGCTGTATTGCGGAGAACCGGTTTTCGGAATAGAGGAGCTGCTTCCGTATAGGGAATCTGCGCTTGTAATCATAGCGACAATGCCGGAGCTGCAGAAGGAGATAGCAGATAGATTGTCAGAATACCGCTTTCAAAATGCAGTACCCATAGATCAGATGCTGTATCATGGGATGGAGCAGCGGTATATGCTGGAGTTTGCTTCCCGCCATCCTGTTCGGCAGAAAAAGATTGATCTTCTGTTTATGGCATCTGACAATAATTCTTCTTCCGGAGCATTTTTGTGTATGGCAGATTTGTGTGTTGAGCTGCGGAAATATGGGATGTCATCTCTTGTCATATTGCCGGAATACGGCAATGGAGAACCGGTACTGGAAAAGAGAGAAATCGAATATACATATATTGCTTCGGAGCATTGGGCCTGTCTTCGGAAGAAGCCGGAGCGGAGAGAAAAGGAAGCTGCCTTGGCCGGAAATAAAGAGGCCATAGAAAAGATTGCGCATCTGATCGAAAAATACCAGGTGAAGATTGTTCATAATAACACAACGTATACCTATGTAGGGGCGGTTGCCGCACATCGGATGGATATCCCGGTGGTATGGCATCTGCGGGAGAATATTCGTATCCAGGGCTTTGACTTTGCGGATCCGGAGAGAGCGATGGGGCTTATAAATCAATCTGACCGTATTTTGGCAGTATCAAAGTACATAAAAACATGTATGGATAAACTGGATTCGGACAGGGTACAGGTGGTATATGACGGCGTATCGATTGAGAATTACTATATAAACAGGCCGGTATTAAAAAATACGTTTCCGTTTGTAATCACTATGGTGGGAGCAGTGGCAGAACATAAGGGGCAGAGAGAACTGATCGAAGCGGCAAAGGTTTTAAAGCAGAGAGGGTACAGGGATTTTGTGATTCGTTTTATCGGAAAAGGAAAAAACGAAGACTTGACGGCACTTGAAGGCCTGGTAAAAGAATACCGATTGGAGGAATACGTATCTTTTTTAGGAAGACAGGAGGAGATACGGGAATTCTATGCCCAGACGGATGTTGCGGTGGTCTGTTCCGAGGCGGAACCATTTGGCCGGGTGACCGTGGAGGCGCAATTGGCAGGTTGTCTTGTCATAGGCGCAGATACCGGGGCAACCCCTGAATTAATTCAGGATGGCAGGACCGGTATGTTATACCGCAGGGGTGATTACAGCGCTTTGGCAGATAAAATAGCCTATGTTATGGAAAATCCGGAGCCGGCTGCGGTAATTGCATTGGCAGGACAGGAGCATGCTTATGATACCTATACAAAAGAACGCAATGCAATGGAGATAGCAGGAATATACGAGGAAGTTCTGCGTGACAGAGAAAGGCAGCGAAAGAGCCTGACAGACTTGGAACCGTAATCCGCAGAAGAATCTGCAGACATGCATTGCAAAAAGATTGAGGAGTGAATGATGTATTATGCAAAGGAAACCGTGGAACGGTTAAAACAGAGCAGGCAGATTGTGATCTATGGTGCAAGGATTGTAGCGAACGAGGTAGCCAACTGTCTGATGGGGGATCCTTACCGACTTACAGTGGACGCTTTCCTGGTATCTGAAAAACAGGGGAATCCGGACACCCTTATGGGAATCCCGGTAATTACTGTAGCGGAGGGAAAAGAAGTATACAGAGATGGGCTGGTTTTGGTTGCTGTTCTGGAAAGATATTTTGAGGAAATAATGGAGACTCTGCATACAGAAGGATTTTCCAATATTGTCCCGCTGACTTTTGAAAGTGATCTGTGGAGTGATATCAGGGGGAATTATTATCGGGATTTGTGTCTGAAACAGGGAAAGAAGTACCTTACGCTGGAGGAGGAACTTGAGAAATTGCCGGATACGCTGCAGGCGGCCGGTTCGGCTGTATATATGGCAAAGTGCCATGTGGACAGAGCGCTTAGAGAGGATGTATCCGTATATGAATGGGAGACGCCGATTCAGGTTGGAGCTGCGCTGACGGATAACAAAATATGTGAAATCAGAGACGACACAGGGGAAAACATTTCTGTGAAAAACCGGGAGTACTGTGAACTTACGGCATTATACTGGATATGGAAGAACGATATTCGTTCAAGATATGCGGGACTGTGCCATTATAGAAGACACTTCGATCTGGACGGGATGAAGCTGGCTAAACTGGAGCAGTCTGATATAGACGTAGTGCTGACGATACCGATCTTGAATTTTCCCAATGTAAGGGCGGCATATCTGCATGATCACTGTGCGGAAGACTGGGAGATCATGTTGGAGGCAGTCCGGAAACTGGCGCCGGAGTATTATGACGCTGCAGATAGGCTGCAAAAGGGTGTATACTATTATGCCTACAATATGTTTGTCGCAAGAAAAGAGATATTGGATGATTATTGTGCCTGGCTGTTTCCCATTTTAGCGTATTGCGGAGAAAAGTGCGGAAGAAAAGAAGATATCTATCAAAACCGTTATATTGGTTTCCTGGCGGAAAGGCTGTTGTCAATCTATTTTTTACATCATGAAGCAGACTACAAAATTGTGCATGCGAGAAAGCATTTTCTGGCAGGCTGAAGAGACAGATTCCTGCAGGGATATGCAGCATATACAGGGGAGAGGATTTTATGGAGAAACATATTTATATTGTGGGTGCACATTCCAGAGGAAGGACTTTTAAGGAGTATGTTACTTTTCTTTATCCGGATACTGTGGTAGAGGCGTTTCTTGTAGACGAACTGTCTGAGAATGAACCGGAGATTGACGGAATTCCGGTAAAAGCAATCAGAGAAAATCTAAAATTGAATCCCGCCTACCCTGTATACATGGCAACCAGGGGGATATATCACAAAAAGATAAGCGAAGAACTGAGAGCATTGGGCATGCAATCTGTTTATCCGGTTGATGTGGCATTGGACTCCCGCCTCAGAAATGAATACGTGCGGAAGGTATTTGAGGCAAAAGGTGTTGTTTTCCGAAAGATGGAAGAAAAGATTCCGCAACAAAGCGTTCATGCCAGAATTTATGTTGCATCGTCTGTATTGGATGCGCCGCTGCAGGAGGTTTATGTGCTGAGACCGGAGGAACGGATTATACAGGTGGGAGCAGCGCTTACGGAAGAACGTCTCAGGGATGCTGCGGCATTTGATGATACCGGTGATAATATTTCTCTGAAAAACAAACAGTATTGTGAATTGACGGCGTTATATTGGATTTGGAAAAATGCTCAGCAGGAAATCGTCGGACTGGTGCATTACAGGCGGCACTTTTTATTACCGGATGACTGGTTGGACAGGATGATTTATCATGAGATTGATGTTATTTTACCGGTTCCGCTTTATGTTGCTCCGAATCTGGAAGATAACTACAGACAGAGGCACGACCCGGCAGACTGGGATTTTGTAATGGAATATATGAGAGAAAACAATCCGGCAGACTATGAGGCGGCCAGGAGGTTTTTCAGGGAGAGTTTGTATTCACCCTGTAATATGTTCATTATGAGAAAGCATGTCCTGGATCAACTGTGCCAGTGGCTGTTTCCCATATTGGAAGCAGCAGAACAGCATCAGGGGATGAAAGAGGATAAATATTGCAACCGCTATCCGGGCTTTCTGGCGGAGCGGCTGATTACATTTTATTTTGATTATCATAGAGATCAATATAAGGTGGTTTATGCAGATAAAAATTTCCTGCAATGATATAAGCAGATAGAGAAAAGAGGAAAAAAGGTGAATTTTGAATTGACAGCCTCCATGATGTGTGCCGACTACGGACATTTGGAGCAGGAAGTGAGGAACCTGGAGGAAGGCGGCATCGATTCCTTCCACATCGACATAATGGACGGACGCTATGTACCGAATTTTGCCATGTCCTTAAACGACATGCGTTATATCGCATCTGCAGCATCAAAACCGTTGGATGTGCACCTGATGATAGAGCATCCCAACAACCGCATTGCGATTTTCCTGGAATGTCTGCGGGAGGGTGACACTGTCTATATTCACCCGGAGGCCGAATACCACCCTTCCACCACCCTCCAGGCCATTATCAACGCGGGCATGATTCCCGGCATAGCCATCAATCCCGGCACTTCTGTGGAAACGGTGATGGAGATGCTGCGGATCGTGAAGAAGGTGTTGGTTATGTCCGTAAACCCCGGCAATGCAGGACAGATGTATCTTCCTTATGTAGGCAAGAAAATCACCAAACTCCTTGCCATGAAGGAAGACATGGACTTCGAAATCTACTGGGACGGAGCCTGCAGTGCAGACAAGATTCTGGAATATGCCCCCAAGGGTGTGAAGGGCTTTGTGCTGGGTACCACCCTTCTTTTCGGCAAAGACAGGCCCTACGGGGAGACGCTGCAGAATATACGGGAATTGCGGTTTTAAGGAAGGCGGAGAGGAAGAAGGAGAGCTTGGATTATGAAGATAAAGATAGGTTCGGAGAAAAAGGCGGCAATACAGGAGGGTATGATCGGTCTGTTTTTTGAAGATATCAACTATGCGGCAGACGGCGGTCTCTATGCAGAACTGCTGGAAAACCGCTCCTTTGAATTCGTAAAAGCAACCGGAGACGCCAGGGATTATCAGGTGGAATACGACGGCAGCTATGCATGGAGTGTTTATCCTGCAGAAGGGGAGGCGGGATTCCGCTGTATTACCGGCAGTCCTCACACGGAAGAGAACCCCCATTACCTGCGGCTGCAGACGAAGAATCCCGGGGAAGGTATCTGCAACAAAGCCTATGACGGCATTTTCCTGAAAAAGGGAACTGACTACATGCTGACTTTCTGGGTGCGCAGTGTGAAATTTAGCGGTAACTTTGACATTTCCATAGAAAAGGACGGCATATGTTATGCCCGGGTTTCGGTTCCGGAAGCCTCCGGTCAGGCGGAGACCTATAACCATTTCCGCAAATATGAAGCAATCCTTACGGCGGAAGCGGATGCAGAAGCTGCGGCATTTCGGTTCTGCCTGTCGGAACAAGGAATCATAGAGCTGGATTTTATCTCTCTGATACCCGGGGACGCCGTGGAAGGAATCTTCCGCAGGGATCTGTTTGACATGCTGAAGAATCTGCATCCCGGTTTTCTGCGGTTTCCCGGGGGATGTATCGTGGAGGGGAATACCCTGGCGAACCGCTATCGGTTCAAAGACAGCCTGAAGCCCGTGTGGGCCAGAAAGAACAACTGGAATCGCTGGGCAGTGCATGAGACGAACCGGGAAAATGACTACGAGAGCGTATATAGTCATTATAACCAGACGCTGGGGCTGGGGTATTATGAGTATTTTCTTCTCTGTGAAAAGATCGGCGCCAGTCCGCTGCCCGTGCTGAATGTGGGATTTGCCTGTCAATATCAGTCGGACGAGCTGGTGGGCAGGGATACGCCGGAATTTGAGGAATTTCTTCAGGATGCCCTTGACCTGATAGAATTTGCCAACGGAGATGAGACTACACGCTGGGGGGCTGTACGGGCCCGGATGGGGCACAGGGAGCCTTTCGGCCTTACGATGCTGGGCGTGGGTAATGAACAGTGGCAGACGGAAAAAGCGGATTTTTTCCAGCGTTACGAGATTTTCGAGAGGGTAATCCATGAATATGCGCCGGAGATGAAGCTGATCGGTTCTGCGGGACCTGATATCACATCCCGGCGGTATACAAAGGCGTGGGAGTTCTACCATGCCCATGAGGAACAGAACGACTTTGTGTATGCCGTGGATGAGCATTACTATGTGAAGCCGGAGTGGCTCTACGGCCATACGGATTTTTATGACGATTACTCCAGGAAGGTGAAGGTATTTTCAGGGGAATACGCGGCCCATCCTGCCAGCGGTTTCAATAAGCCCCAGGCCAATACCCTGGACGGTGCGCTTGCGGAAGCGGCATTCCTCACCGGTGTGGAGCGCAATGCGGATGTGGTGGTGCTGGCTTCCTATGCGCCGCTGTTTGCCAGGTTGGGATATACTCAGTGGTCGCCGGATATGATCTGGTTCGATGCAGCAAAGGCTTACGGCAGCCCCAGCTACTATGTGCAGTGCATGTATGCCCGCAGCATGGGGGATGCGGTGCTGGACACCTGCGGAGTACACAAGGAGACAGCCGCGGAAGGGGTCTATTATTCGGCCGGCTATTCCCACACGGAGAAGGAGATTATTATTAAAATCGTCAATTCCCGAGAGGAGGAACAGCACATCAGCCTGGATCTCCCGGGAGGCTGGAAGGACGGAATGAAGATACAGGCCGAAATCCTCACAGGGGATGGAAGGGATGTGTATAACAGTATCGAAGAGCCGGAACGGGTGGCGCCCTGTGCGAGAGCGTTCCACGGCCCGGATATCCTGCTTCCGGCGCTTTCGTTTGCGGTGCTGCGGGTGGGAAATGACTGCTGAAAGACAAAAAGCATACAGGCAAAACTTCAAGGAGCCGCAAGATGAAATTCATATTGTCATATGTGAAAAAATATCGTGCCATGGTAGCTGTCGGCATGCTCATAAAGCTCTCCGCCGCACTGGCTGAGCTGCTGCTTCCCTATGTACTGGAGCATCTCATCGATGATGTGGCTCCGCTGCAGAAATCCGGCCTGGTGCTGGCATGGGGGATTGTGATGCTTTTGCTGGTGGTCTATGTGCGTCAGGCGAATGTGAAGGCCAACCGTACGGCAGTGGGGGTGGCCAAACGGAGTATATACGAAATCAGGAGAGATTTATTCTGGAAATCCGTGAATCTTTCAGGGGGACAGCTGGACGAATTCGGTCTTCCGTCGCTGAATTCCAGGATGACTTCAGACTCTTACAATCTGCAGAGCTTTATCCAGTCCAGCCAGACCATGGGGATCCGTGCGCCGATTCTGCTGTTCGGCGGAATCACCATCACACTTACCATGGATGTGGGACTGGCCGCCATTCTCTGCATCATGGCTCCCATCCTGATCACGGCAGTGGTCTTTGTGTCCATGAGAGGAATTCCGCTCTATGAGAGAGTGCAGAAAAGCGTGGATGACATCGTGCGCATCATGCGGGAAAATATCACTGGTATCCGGGTGGTGAAAGCGCTTTCCAAGGAAGCGTATGAAATGCGCCGCTTCGGGGAGACGAATCAGGAGATGGCTTCCAGGGATATCAAGGCCGGCATTATCATGGCGCTGCCGGGGCCCATTATGACCTTTTTGCTGAATATCGGGCTTACCATTGTGGTGGTGGTGGGTGCATACCGTGTCAACGGCGGCGTGACCCAGCCGGGAGTGATTCTTGCGTTTTTGACCTATTTTAATATGATTCTTATGGGCGTCATGGGACTGAACCGTATTTTCATGCTTATGTCCAAAGCCAATGCTTCTGCCAACCGAATTGCCGCAGTGGTGAACAGCCAGGATGAACTGGTACCGATTTCGGCAGAGAATGCAGCAAAGACTACGAGAGAGGAATACATTGTTTTTGAGCATGTGAACTTCAGCTATGGAAAACCGGAACACTCGGAAGGCTTGGAGACGGATGCCCTGGAAAGATTTGATGGCCTGGAACGGCAGAAATGTCTGGAAGATATAGATTTTGCCGTGAAAAAGGGCGGTTCCCTGGGAATTATCGGCGCCACCGGCTGCGGCAAGACCACCATCATCAATTTGCTGATGCGTTTTTATGATGCGGATGAAGGACACATATTCATCGACGGAAAGGACGTCCGTAGTTATGACCGGGACGAACTGCACAGACTTTTCGGTGTGGTATTTCAGAATGATGTCATTTTTGCGGATTCCCTGAAGGAGAATATCTCCTTTGGCAGAGACGTGCCGGAGGAGAATCTGGTGGATGCGGCAGGGGATGCCATGGCGAGAGAATTTATAGAAAATTACGAGGATACATATGACCACAAAGCAGTGGTGAGAGGCGCAAACTTAAGCGGCGGTCAGCGCCAGCGTGTACTGATTGCCAGAGCACTTGCGGCGGCCCCGCGGATTCTGGTGCTGGACGATTCTTCCAGTGCACTTGACTACAAAACCGATGCGGCGCTGCGCAGAGCCATCCGGGAACACCACGCGGATACTACCACCATCATCATTGCCCAGCGGATCAGTTCCATCATGAGTCTGGATGACATAATCATGCTGGATGAAGGGAAGATCATCGGACACGGAACGCATGAAGAATTGCTGCAGGATTGTACCATGTATCAGGAAATCTACAGAACACAGATGGGAAATCTGTAAGGAAGGAGAAACCATGGCGGCGAGAGACACCATCCGTAAGAAGCCGAAAGATACCAAAGGAACCTTTATGCGTCTGCTTCGCTATATCGGCCATTACAAATGGATTCTGATGCTGGTATTTGCCCTGTGCTTTATCAGCAATATGCTGGCACTTCTGGGACCCAGTATGGCGGGGGCTGCCATCAACGAGGCGTCGGCCGGTGCGGGAAAAGTCAATTTTGACCGTGTGTTTTACTATGCCCGCAGAATGCTGTTCTGCTATGTCTGCTCCTCCCTCATCACGGTGAGCATTAATATTATCATGATGTATGTCAGCAAATGGATCGCCAAAGGGATGCGCAAAGACGTGTTTGAGAAACTGATGCGGATGCCGGTGGGCTATTTTGACAGAAACCAGGCCGGAGACATTATCAGCCGTGTATCTTACGATATTGATGTAGTCAGTACCTGCCTTGCTACCGACGTGGTGCAGATTCTCACCAGCCTTGTGACTGTGGCAGGTTCTTTTTCCATGATGCTCTATATCTCGCCTGCGCTGGCCGGCGTGGTGGTGGTGACGATCCCAGCCGCCGTCATATATGTGACGAAGATGCGTAAAATCACCCAGCCGAGATTTGCCAGGCGTTCTAAAAATTACGGTATTATGAATGGTTTTGTGGAGGAAATGTTTTCCGGCCAGAAGACCATCATGGCATATGCTTATGAGAACCGGGTAGCGGAAAATTTTGACCGGGTGAATGCTGCGGCTGCCAATGCCTACTATGATGCGGATTACTACGGGATTACCATGGGTCCTACCGTGAATTCCATCAACAATCTGGGATTGAGCCTGATCGCTGTCTTCGGCTCGTTTCTGTACATGGGAGGGCGGATTTCCCTGGGGCAGATCTCCTCCTTTGTGCTGTACTCCCGTAAATTTTCCGGTCCCATCAACGAGATCGCCAATATTACCAATGAACTCTATTCCGCGCTGGCCGCAGCGGAGCGGGTTTTCGGTCTGCTGGACGAGGAGGAGGAACCGGCGGACAGAGAGCATGCGGCGGAGCTGACGGAGGTGAAGGGAAATGTGGAACTGCGGAATGTTTCCTTCGGATATGAGAAAAGCAAGACCATTCTTCACAGTCTAAGCCTGCGGGCGGATGCCGGAAAGCTGATTGCCATTGTAGGGCCCACCGGAGCGGGTAAGACAACCATCATCAATCTGCTGATGCGTTTCTACGATGTGGATGAGGGAAGCATTCTGGTGGAAAACAGGGATAACCGCGATTATACCAGACGCAGCCTGCGGGGGGCGTATGCCATGGTGCTTCAGGATACCTGGGTTTTCAGAGGCACGATATTCGAGAATATTGCCTATGGCAAGGAGGGAGCCGCCAGGCAGGAGGTGGTGGCAGCAGCCAAAGCCGCCCATATCCACTCTTTTATCATGCGTCTTCCCCATGGTTATGAGACGGTTATCAGTGAGGACGGAGGCAACATTTCAAAGGGACAGAAACAGCTTCTGACCATTGCACGGGCCATGCTTTATAATGCCAGGATGCTGATTCTGGACGAGGCCACCTCTAATGTTGATACCAGCACGGAGCGCCGGATCCAGAAAGCCATGCGTGAGCTGATGAAGGATAAGACCTGCTTTGTGATTGCCCATCGTCTCTCTACGATTCAGAACGCGGATCATATTCTGGTAATTAACCACGGAGATGTGGTAGAACAGGGAAACCATGAAAGCCTGATGGAACAGAAAGGATTTTACTATAGATTGTATGCGTCCCAGTTTGAGTGACGCGGCGGTTTCGTGTTCAGTCTGAAATCCCTTGAAGAAAATCCGTTTCCATGATATGATTTGTGTAAAATAACAGGGAACGTCTCTGTGACGGAAAGGTGATGCGCATGATACTCAGTGAAAAAATATTTGACATTCTGGACAAAAAGCATATCAGCCGGAAACAGTTTGCGGAGGAGACCGGCATAGCCCAGAGCACAATCAGCGACTGGAAGCGGAAGAAGACGAACCCGGCGGCGGACAAGCTGGTGGCGATCTGTGATGCGCTGCAGATTACTCCGAACCAGCTGCTTGGTGAGAACTGGAACCAGGGGGAGACAGAGAGAGGGGCGGAGGATGCGGAAGTGGATTATCTGATGGTCCGCAGGGGTTCGGAAGAGCATCTTCTGATAGAACAGTATCGGAAGCTGGGAAAGCCTGAGAAGAACCGCGTTCTGGGTTATCTGCAGGCAGTGGCTGAGGATATGGGTCAGGTGTAACCGTGCTCTGTAAACAGGCACGGATTATTGGGGCTGCCGTATTGGGAATTTGTGGTTTATTTCCTGCTGCGGCAGCCTTTAATGAATAGGAAAAACGGGAAGACGAAAGGAACAGGCGAGATGATCGAAATATTGAAGGAAACTCCTGCAGAACCCATTACGCTGATGGGCCAACGTGCCGGCGTATGCTGGGGCGGAGATATTCAGAACAAAGAAAAAAACTACAGGCGGGGACTTGACTGTATCAAGTCAGGACACCACCGTGTTCTGGAGTATGTCAACGTGGAGATGATACTGGACGGCTATTCCGCCCGGGTGATCCGGGAGTGGTACACCCACATCGGCGGTGCGCCCACCAGGCTGCAGGCGAGTACCCGCTATATTCACTATCATGATTTTTCCTATACGACGCCGCCTTCTGTCTCTGCGAATCCGGAAGCGGAAAAGCTGTACAGGGAAACCATGTCTGCCATTGCCCGGGCCTGCAGTCTTCTGGAAAGTGAGTGCGGCGTACCGAGAGAGGACGCGGCCATGCTGCTTCCTCTGGGTATGTCCACAAAGGTGGTAGACAAACGCAATGTCCGAAATCTCATTGAAATGTCGCATCAGCGGCTCTGTTCAAGGGCATACTGGGAATACCGGCTTCTGATGCAGGACATCTGCCGGGCACTGTCGGAATATTCGGAAGAATGGAAGTATCTGGTGGAACATTATTTTGTGCCAAAATGTGAAACAGCCGGATATTGTACGGAGAAGAAGAGCTGCGGCAGGAGACCGAGGAGAACGGAATAGAGAAGAAAGCTTCTAAATTTTTCACCAGGACTAAAGTATTTGAAGCATATGCCGATAACTTTAATGAGCAATGATAAAGAAATTAAAACATTTCAGGAAGGGAGGAGTCCGAAATGCGTATAGAAGCATACAATCAGGTCCACCAGCTTTATCAGGCGAAAAAGGTGAATCAGATGAGGGAGAAAAGCAGTGCAGCCCAGACGGACCAGCTGCAGTTCAGCGATTTTGGCAAGGAAATCAGGGCGGCGCAGGCAGCGCTGGCGGAGGCTCCCGATGTGAGAGAAGACAGGACCGCTCCTGTCAAAGCAAAGATCCAGAATGGTACCTATCATGTGGATGCGGCGTCTTTCGCCCAGAAGCTTATGCAGAAGGCGTCAGAACTGGATGCTGCTTATGAGGAAATGAGGTAAGATGTCCTGTGGCGAGTTTAATGGAGAACCTGATCCAGGTGCTGGGGCAGGAGTGCGATGCATATGAGGCCCTGTTGGATCTGTCGCAGAAGAAGACACAGGTGATAGCCAGTGCGAATCTGGAAAATTTACAGAAAATCACGGATGATGAACAGGAAGCGGTGAGCAGGATCAACTGTCTGGAGAAGAGAAGGGCGGAAGTGACTGCGGATATTGCCAACGTATTGAACAGGGATGTGGAAACGTTGAAGCTTTCCCGGCTGATTGAGATGATGCAGTCCAGGCCGGGGGAACAGGCGAAACTGGCGGAGGCTCATGACAGACTGCAGAGCAGCGTTCGGGAGCTGCGCCGGATCAACGAACAGAATAGAGAATTGTTGGAGAATGCACTGGAGATGGTGGAGTTTGAAATGAATCTCCTGCAGGCTTCCAAAGCAGCGCCGGAGACGGCGAATTATACCAGGAATGCTTACAGTTCCGGTGTACAGATGGGAGCGGCCAACGGAAATTTTGATGCAAAGCAGTAGCAGCTGCCGCAGATAGTAGATCCTTGTAGAACGTGAGGTAAATGATATGCCGTTAATGGGTAGTTTATATATTGGAAATTCAGGATTACAGACCAGTCAGAATGCGCTGAACACCACAGCGCATAATCTTTCTAA
>CAJTXE010000018.1 GCA_910580225.1 uncultured Acetatifactor sp. | reverse complement strand
AAACGGCTGTATTTACCAGCATAATTTGTCTATATATCAACATGTCACTACACTATATTGCAATGCGTTATTTCGGAGTGGTACCCGGATTCGGGATCACGGAGGTACCCAATCTCCCGGTCTTTCTGCTTGAAGAGGAAATTGTAATAGAAAATGATGTGGGAAAATACGTGATAGAAAAAGGATTTCTGGTGGGCGGAGATTTTGTGGTTTTTGGGAAGATATACTTTACCGCTGAAGATATGAATACCTGGCGTCCGAACCTTACAGTAGACGGAAAAACAGAAATTGCCACCCTGCAGTACGGAGATGAGACACTGATCTGCATTGGCAGCATCCGACTGGAAGAAGAATGGCGGCTGGCACTTGAAATCAGGGTAGAGGGACTGGAGGCGCCGGAAGCAGGGACGGAAATATGCGAGATGACCCTGAATTATGCAGGGGTTGACTTCCCGCTTGTCTTCAGATCTGCCGGTATTCATGAAATTGAGGAATATGATTACTGGATGGGAGAGCTGGGCGGGGTAATGATCATCCCCGAGCTGGAGAATGGGAATTTGCTGATGCAGGTTTACCCGCTGGAAAATCATGCGGAGGAGCGGATTGAGATATGGGAGGCCGCTGCGGAGGATGAAGAGGGAAGAAAGTTACAGGGACAGTGGATAAACCATATGGGAGGATATGGCACCATGGACTTCGGCCCGGCGGAACCGGGTAATTATGAGGTGCATTTTCCGGATATGAAGCTGTACAGGCCATATGACGAGGACTGGATCATCAGGATCAATCTTGAGACCTGTCAATGGGAAGACAGGGAATATGCAATACCGGGCGGAACGGTATCGGTAACCTATTGCAAGCCCCTGGAAGTAAAGGTGGGGGAAGAGATTTCGGATATGAGGGAGATTGTCAGGGAGGATTATTCCTACTGGGAGATCGGACTGCAATACCAGATGGAAGAGACTGGGGGAGACACAGAGGTGGAGCCGCTGTTTTTACAGGTGGATTGTCCCACGCTGAAGATCATGAACGGGGCGGAACTGACGGGTATTACTTCTGTGCAGGAAGATACGGACGGATTTAGGACGGTACTGGTCAGCGCAAGGGACGACGTTTATGATATAACTGAATTCAGACTGTTCCCTCATCAGGAAGTGACGATTCTGTGGAAGTGTGATGCTGTCATATCCTTTACTGTGGAGGAGTGAGGAAGCTGCTGCTTTTTTGCTTTGCCCTCACATTGTTCCTGTTTAAAATATTACAAACCCACACGATAACATCTTACATTTATACGAAACAGCCAAAAAGGTATAGTAATAGGACAGAAAACGAGACTCCTATCCTGTACAGTTTGCCGTTTCGGGACAGTGTGCCCTGTATGCGGCAGGTCCCAAAAGAACAGGGATCTGCGGCTATAGTCAGGAGTCAGGGTTTGGTTTCCTTGGGACGGAAGGTATCAGGGCCGTGGACAGAGGGGAACCGGATACTCTGAGGCGGGATTTTCTGGAAGGCGGAGCAGAAGTTTTCTTTGTGCTGTATCTGCCCAGGGGGAAATATGACGTTCTGCTGATCTGCGGAGATGAACAGGATGTTTCCTGTACCAGGGCAGCACTGCCGGGACACGGAACGGCGGAACGCACGGGAAAACTGGAAGCCGGGCGTTATGGGTGCCTGGTTCTGCCGGTGATGCATCGAAAGGACGGAGAATTGAGGATAAGTATCGGTACGCAGGAAGGGTATCGATGGAAATTAAATGCCATGTTTGTGAATCAGGAATATGGTTTGTCAGAATAAGGGGAGATTCCTCTGCTGACGGATGATTTTCCGGAAAAGATGTTGTTGAAAATAACCTTTAATTATATAGATAGATAAAGATAGCCCGGCTGATCAGCCGGGCCATTTTATTGTCCTCTGAACAGTTGATGACGGAAAACGGCAGGTAATATTTCGGGACAAAAAGTATAAGGTTTTTTTCTGAATTCAGAAATTTCTTCTGGTTTTTGACGCATCCTTTGACTGGGTATTTGTTATAGTGAATGTAAAAAAGCAGAATCGTTTTTGAAGAGCAGCTCTGCCTGATCAATCAGAGACAGTCCGGGGAAGTGAGAATTGAAATGCCGGAAACCGGTGGGAGGGCGAGGAATCAATATGACAGAAAAAGAATTGCATAGATTGCGGAGGCATGATCTGCTCCAGCTTCTGCTGGCACAGGGCAGAGAAGCAGCACAGCTTCAGGGACAGATCGATGACATGACGGCAGAATTGAATGACCTTCATGAAACCAACAGCCGTTTCATAGGACGGATGGACGACAAAGATGCCCAGATCGAGAAGCTGAAGCGCCGACTGAATGAGAAAGACGCACAGGTGGAGACTTTTAAGGAGCGGTTGAAAGATAAGGATGCTCAGATCGACAGACTGAAAGGACGCCTGGATCAGAAGGACCTTCAGATGGAGGAACTGAAAAAGGTGATTGAGGAGTATCGGTCCGGCCGGATTTTTGAGATAGACGGGAAGATTTCCATAGCGGATGTGGCGCAGAAACTGGAAGGCATTTTTGGGGCGGCACAGAAAGCTGTAGATCAGTACCTGGGAGAGATCCACAGAGCTGATCAGGCAGATGGGCCTGACAGTTTGGGTGGGACCTGCAGAAATGAATGACACAGGGGAACAGCATGAGAAAGAAACAGATAGAAGTGGAAGCCCCGACGCTTGAGCAGCTGGAGGCAGAGCTCAAAAAGGAACAATACAGACGGAATTACGGACGCGTGCTGCGAAGTACGGCATTTTCCCTTCTGGTGGTGGCCGCGGCGGCAGTCCTGATCGCAGTTCTGCTGCTGCCGGTTCTTCAGATCAATGGTACCTCCATGACAGAGACTCTGCAGGACGGGGATATTGTAGTAGCGCTGAACAGTAAGAAATTTGCAACGGGAGATATAATCGCCTTTTACTACAATAACAGCATCCTGGTGAAACGGGTCATTGCTGCTGCGGGAGACTGGGTGGATATAGATGAGGAAGGAAATGTATTTGTCAATGGGGAAGCGTTGGAAGAACCATATATATCGGAAAAAGCATTGGGAGATTGTAATATTACATTGCCCTATCAGGTACCGGACGGGAAATGCTTTGTCATGGGTGACCACAGGGCGACCAGTATAGACAGCCGCAATACGGCGGTGGGATGTATCAGTGACAGTGTGGTGGTGGGCCGGATCATGATGAGAGTCTGGCCGCTGGAAGAAATGGGCTTCATTAATTAATACGTAGATACAAGGAAGGAGACAGCACAATGGAATCTTTGAAGAAACAGACAGCAAAACTGTTGGGTGAGCAGAAAAAATACAGGCGCTGGCTGGCGGTATTCCTCTGCCTTGCCATTGTGGTAACAGCAGGTACGACCGCCGCGCTGAAATTGAACGGGCAGGCGCTCAGTCATAAGCAGAAAGTATTGGAATGCAGGGAAGAAGTACATGTGCATACGGCGGAATGTTATGAGAGCGGTCTGGTATCTGCAGCAGCACCGGAAGACGGAGAAGAAATAGCGGTTTGCGGATACGCTGATTATGTGGTTCATGTGCATAATGATGATTGCTATGACGGGAAGGGAGAACTGGTCTGTGGATTGGAACAGATCGAATCTCATGTGCATGAGCAAAGCTGTTATGAGGAGCAGGTGGTTTCGGAGTGCGGACTGGAAGAATCACAGGGACATCAGCATACGGAAGCGTGCAGAGCCTTGATCTGCGGGGAAGAAGAAAGCGAGACGGACGGGAATCATCAGCACACGGAAGAATGCAGGGCTTTGGTCTGCGGGCTGGAAGAATCGGAAGGCCATCAACATATAGAAGGCTGCCGCAGCATTCAGAATGAACTGACCTGTGAAAACGCCCAGGAAGGACATGAACATACGGACAGCTGTTATCAGCAAGTGGAAACCCTGACCTGCGGGATGGAAGAAGGAGAGGGCCATATCCATGCAGATGCATGTTATGACGCCCATGCCTGCGGACTGGAAGAAACGGTATCAGGACATGTGCACACTGAGAACTGTTACGATCCTTATGCCTGCGGAATTGAGGAAGGCGAAGAAGGTCATATCCATACGGACAGCTGCTGTCAGGTACAAAAGACAATTATCTGCGGACAACTGGAACTGCATACTCATGTGACGGAAGGCGTCGGAAGCTGTTACGACGGGGAAGGGAAGCCGATCTGCGGAATTCCGGAACTGAAAGAGCATGTGCATGGAGAGGATTGTTTCGTGACCGCCGAGCTGACGAAAGAAGAAGTGGAGGCCATGCAGAGTACGGAAGAGAATGCGGCGGAGAGCGAAGAGGCAGGAGAAAGCAAGGTAGAACGGACACTTTATCAGAAGAGCTTTGCAAATGAATTTATCAAGGTAATAGCAGAATATGATGAGGCCGCAGGGATTCCGGTGGAGGCAGAGCTGTTTGCAGAACAGGTATCAGGGACGGCTGAAGAAACAGATATAGAAGGTGTAACGGATACTGCAGTTACCACAGAGAGCCTGGCCGAATCCGGAGTGGCAGCGGAAGGAGAAGGGACGGAAGCTGACACAGGCAAAAATGAGGCGGATGTGAAAAGTGAGCCGACAGATGGGGAGGAGGACAGCATTGCGGAAACACCGGTAAGTGAGGGGAATCTTCAGGAGGAAACAGATACCGGAGAAACGGCAGCAGAGACGGAAGAGGAGACGGAAAGCCGGCAGAATACAGGCGTGCTTGAGACTGCCGGTGAAGATGTGACGGGACTTGATCCGGATGCCCAGGCAGACGCGCTGACAGGAGCAGAGGATGCTTCTGATGTTCCGCAGACCACAGAGGACAGCAGTGCCTCTGAGGCTGACCAGGTTGAAGATAACATAGACCAGACAGCGGAGCCTGCACAGAATGGGGCGGAGGAAGGGCTTCAGGGAAGAATGGAGATCCTTCCCCGGGAAGTGACATACAGGATAGGGTTCCGTCTGGAAGGGGAGGAAATAGAGCCTCTGAGCAGCGTGACCTTTACCGTATGGAATCTGGAAGCGGAAGAGAAGGAATCACAGACGATCCTTTGGTCCGGAGACAACGGAAGCAGCAAACCCAGTGTGACATTGACCAGAATGGTGGAGGTGTTTGTTCAGACTGAGTTTCAGAAGGTGTATGAGGACGAGAGTATTCGGGTGACTGCACAATATGAAGCGACTGCGGAAATTCCTGCGGAAGCGGAACTGAGGGTGCGGAGGATTACCCCTGAAAGTGATCCGGATCATTTTGCCAGACGAGAGGAGGAGTTCAAAGAGCAGGTTGGGGATGAAAACGCTGCTATGGATGTACTTTTAAACATTGGATTCTTTGACAATGACAGAGAGATTGAACCCAAAGATACTGTAACCATTACTCTTCAGTTTCTGGACAGTGAAGGAATGGCAGTGGGAGCGCCCATAGATATGGTTCACTTTGCGGAAAATGGAACAGAAGTGTTGGAGGCCAGTGCTTTGGATGAAACAGGGGCGACTACGTTTCAGACAGATTCCTTTTCGGATTTCGGTGCCAGTACAAGAAGCAGTTTTTATGGCATTCCTGTCTATGTGAGTAAAAATGGAGAATGGGAACGGGTTGGGGGGTTGGAAGAATGGGATGTATTTAATGGAAACGATGAGAGTAATTTTATCAATCCCTATACTTGTGTTGAGACCCTTCAGCTTTATAGTTATGCAGATAGTAATAAACTTCAGGATTCGGCACAAAGTAGTGAGAATGGAATTGCTTCGGAAAAATGGATTGGCTATTCTACCGAGAGTGAAGTAGGGAAGGCAATTACTACCGTAGACTGTAAGGTGATTACATTTGACAATTATGGCAGTTCGGAGACTTCACCTGTCTGGATATTTGGTGATGTGTTCAATCAGATTAAGGCCATTTATTATCTTCCCGGAAATGCAGCAGAATATAAAAATGCAGATGTGCCGGCTGCTCTTTTTAGCGGAGACGGTTATAAAGTTATTTTCAACCCCGGAAATGTAGGTAATGACAGACCGTTGACATCCTACGGCTCAATTGTACCTGTGACAGTGAGTATTCCAATATCGGCAGTTGACGAGAACGGATATGCGAGTATCAGACTGCCTGATGACAGTAAGCTGGGTGAACCGTTTTCTTTTACGGAAAACAGTGAGTGGAAATATAGCATTGGCAGAGAGACAGGATATAACTATCAATTAGTCGGTTGGTACAATATTACCGATAAAACTTATTACAGCGTCAAAAACACGCAGGATGGTTATCAGGAAGTACGGATTAAGGTTGCAGAGGAAGGGGAAAGCAGAAATGTTCAATTCTATGGTGACTGGATAGCGGCTTCCTATGAGGTACCTGAGGATCGAAAAGCGGCAGCAGTAAAGGATACTGATGGAGGGAAGACAGAAGATATATCAGATTTTGTATCCACAAGACTATTTGATTACAACGAATTGTTTAATGTATATAGCGCCGGGTTTATGGAAGATGGTAATACTTGGGAAATATATCCGGGAGGCAAGTTTTATCAGGACAGAGAGATGACACCAGGTTCGCTGAATGATGAGGCAGGCCATATCCTGAAGTTGGAGGAAGCGGAAGAGTGGATGAATTTTCCCTTCATACAGGCGATTCCCAATCAGAATAAAAATGCATTGATACACCCTTCTTCCATAAATGTATACCCGCAAGATCATGTTACAGAAGGCGGGGTTCAGGGGATAGCGGGAGAGAGCAGACAAAACAACTTATTGCTGCAGTATCTGTTTCCTGATGAGGCAAGTCTGGAAGGGGTATTAGGAGTTCATTATGTAGGCGAAGGAAACTATCTGTATCGGCATTTTGACTTCGATGAGGAACACATTGGCTATTATGAGTTCAACAGTGAAGATCATACCGCACTGTATGACAGAGAGGACCAAAGGTTTTACATTTTACCCGGAGAGCAGGCTTTAAGCGGAACAGCATTTCTGCCTTTTAATTATGGCGGCGGTCTTACAACCGATTCCCCAAATGTAAACTATCATTTCGGGATATGTTCAGAGATTGATTTTTATCTGCCGTCCAGACCCGGAACAACATATACAGACAGCCAGGGAAATACCAAATACGGCAATCTGATAGACGAGGATACAGCGGCAGGTAAGGATGGAAAGATGCTGTTTGAGTTCTCGGGAGATGATGATGTATGGGTATTTGTAGATGATGTACTGATCTTGGATTTGGGTGGTATCCATGGAAAGATAAGCGGAAGCATTGATTTCTCAGAAGGCAAAGTTACAGATGCCGATGGTAATAACCAGAGCAAGTCAAATCTGCTGAAGGAGATTGAAGCCGGAAACCATAAGCTGACAATTTATTATCTGGAGCGGGGCGGGGGAGAATCTAACTGCAGGATTAAGTTTAATATTGTTCCCCGTTATAGGCTTGAACTGCCGACTGCCAATACTGTAACTGCCAAAAAAATATGGGAAGACTTGGGCAATAACATAAATCATGACAAAGATTCCGTTACAGTAGGACTATATACCAAAAGTGAGGAAACATTAGTAGGCGGGAAGGTGATATTAAACAAAGATAATAACTGGAGTTATACGTGGGAAGCTTTGGCGCCTGAGGTTGAGTATATCGTTAAAGAAGACCCGAAGGATGGATATAAGTCATCATCAGAGGTGAAGACATCTTCCGAATATAAATATTGGGCAGAAACCGATGCGTTGTGGGATGAAAAAGCTTCAACTGAGGATGAGAAAACAATTGTTATTCTGAACAGAGACAGTGAGGCAAAGGCGCTTGCTGGTGATGGCAGCATTCAGCCAGTCACTGTTACCCGGGGAGTCATTCTTTCAGAGTTGACAGAGGACATAAAATGGCAGGTAATACCGGCAGATACAGGGTATTATCTTCAGAATTTGGGTAACAAAAAGTATCTGCATATTGACAGCAAGGGAGTGTCCGCATCAGAGTCTCCCCAGATTTTTTATCTGGACAGTGATGCGAAAATCAGGCTTTGTACGAAGGATTATAAATTAGTGTATGCAAACGGCGGTTTTCATGCATACGCCAAGAGCGGAAACAATGAAACAAATAGTTCTGCCGAAAATATAGCCGTTCGCGTATTTCGATATCATGCGGTAAGTTCTTTCGTAAAGAATTACATGATTACCAACACATATCTGCCGGAAATTGCTATCTGGAAAGTCGACAGTGAGACAGAAACAGAACTGGAAGCTGCTGCCTTTACTTTGACTCGGACATATGAAGAAAAGATGATGGAAGAAATAACGGATGAGGACGGGAAATTACAAACTGTTGAAAAGTCAATTTACAAGTGGGGATATTATACGACAGACAGGAAGTGGGTTGACCAGGAGGCAGAAACGTTAGAACAGGCAAGGAAAAATGCGGCTGACGTGCAAGAGGAAGTTATATTTTCCGGAAAATTAAGGTTGGAAAAACTGTCAGACGCTGATTATGTTCTGACAGAGAAAAAAGCTCCGGAGGGCTATCTTCTTCCAGAAGGAGAGCTTGCTAAGATTGAATTTACAGTTGCAGGAGGACAGATTACTCAGGTAAGTCAAAATCTGATTGGACAGAAGGTGACGGAACAGAAAGATGCTGAATCCAAAAAGATAGCTGAGGTAAAAGAAGACACAGATAACAAAATTCTTCTGGTCCGCAACGAGAAACTTCCTGTCACCACGGCAAGAATCAGACTTCTGAAGTATGGAAAAGGAAGCGGTGACGGTGCTCCGCTGGGAGGTGCGAAGTTCAATTTGTATAGAGTCCTGACAGAGGAGGAGATCAAGGAGGCAGAAGGAAAGCCGGAGGAGATGGAGACAATTAAATTCGGAAATGAAGAGTTAAAAGTAAGGCGTGTAATTGAGGGGATGAACCCCGAATCCATTTCCGATCCAGGGCCGGATAAAGGACTCTTTTTTGATCAGAGTTTGCCTTGCGGTATCTATTATCTGGAGGAAACCACAGCTCCGGCAGGATACAATATCATAGCCGATATGGTGAAATTTGAGATAAAGGATGAGAAGGGAACATTATCTGTCACAACTGAGGACAATGCGAAGGATGTTGTAAGCCGCCCGGAGCCGGGGAGTGATACGGCCGGAGAGTATTTTCAAATAAAAATTTTCAACACCCAGGGGTATGAACTTCCAGAAACAGGCGGTCTGGGAACCAAATCGTTTACAATCGGGGGAGCACTGCTGATGACAGCAACTGCAATCCTGATGTATGGATACAGTGTGAGGCGCACAAAAAGTGAAAGGAGGTTAAAAAAGTAAGCCTCCAAAACGGCGAAATAGCAAAAGCATATCGCAACGCCGCAGCTGTTTCCAGGTAATATAGGAACTGAAAATTTTAAAGAGGAAAGGAAAATGATTATGAAGAGAATGAAAAAGTTTTTAGCATTTGCACTGTCAGTGGTTATGTGTCTCGGCATGGCAGTGACGGCTTCTGCCGAAGGGGAAAAAGCTGGTCTCATCAATATGAGTAATGCAACTCCGAATACTGCTTATGTGGCATACAGACTTTTTGATGCAAACCCGGCGCCTACTACCGGAGAGAATACAACAGAGCAGGTGGCTTATACCACAGGAAAAGCGCAGGCGGAATGGTTTGAAAAACAAGCCGCCAATCCTTTTACATTTACACAGGTTGCCGGAACAGAAACCTATACTGTGGCTGTAAGCCAGGGAAAAAGCAATGCTGACGTTACCGACTTTCTGAATGGATTGTATACAAAAGAGGGTGAGGATTACAGTTTTGCAGACGGATTCTTGAACATCGTTATGGGAAAGATAGAGGCTACAGCTGATGCGAATGGAAAAGTAGCGTTTGATGACGTCCCTTACGGTTATTATCTGATAACCAGCGGATTGGGTGCAACAGTAACTGTCAGTTCTACAAATCCTACAGCAACTGTTATTGACAAGAATGTATCCAAGCCTACATTTCCTGAAGATGGCGGCAAGGTTATTTTGAATGCGGATGGTACATCAACCATAAAGAATACAGTAAATTATGGAGAGACTGTAAATTTTAAGGTAAGCATTCAATCCAGTAATTATGACGGAGTCAAACTTGTTACTCAGTATGTTATAAAGGATACATTGGATGCAGGTATGAGTTATGTAGCTGCGGAGGGTACCATAGTAGCGGTAAAAGTGGGAGATCAGACGCTTACAAAAGTAGATGCGGATCCGGGAAAAAACCAGTACACAATCAACACGGCTCCCACGGGAGTGACAGCAGGAAAATCCGGTTTCGAAATCACAATTCCCTGGGCAGCAGGACAGACAGACGAGGATGGCAACGTTCTTGCATCTACCGTTGGAAATTATTATACCCAAGGGGCAATGATTGAAGTTACCTATGCAGCAAAGGTAAATGTGGACGCTGCTACAGGTACTCCCCTCAAAAATAGCGCGACTTTTCACTATTATACCAATAATCAGACTACGCCGGAGAATCCGGATGAACCCTCCCAAGAAACGGAAACAGTTACTTACAGCTTCGATCTGGTAAAAACAAATAAACAAAATGCAGTGCTGGATGGGGCAAAGTTTAGCCTGTACGACAGTCAGAGTGGAGGAACAGCAATTCAGTTTGTGGAAGTGAAGGAAGATGACACTGTTGTAGCTTACCGCAGAGCTACCGCTGAAGAGATAGCAAATTCATCGGTTGTGAAAACCACAACAATCGAAGCAGGTAATATTACAGTGAAAGGACTTGCAGGAAGCACTGCTACGAAAGAAGAAAATGGAGAACAGGTGGCGGTTCCCGTGAGCTATTGGCTGGAAGAGACGGAAGCACCTGCCGGCTATAACATGATTACAGATCGTAAAGAAGTAGCGATCAGCAACAGGAATCTGAATGCTTCAGTAGAGAATGGAATATATCAAAATGGCGGTATTGAAGTCGAAAATGTGGCAGGTTCTCTTCTTCCTTCCACAGGCGGCATCGGTACCACAATCTTCTACCTGGTGGGCGGTCTCCTGGCAGCAGGCGCAGGAATCCTTCTTATCACCAAGAAGCGCATGAAGAAAGAGCAGTAAACGGATTTTGTATCATCCGTTCAGGTTTATGTGCCTGCAGCCAAAACAGAACATGGGGGCAGAGCAATAAAACGCTCTCCCACGGGGGCGGAAATCCCGTCCCCGGTTCTGAAAAAGAAAGGATTTACAAATATTTTGCCCAATGACACCCTTCAAACTCTGCATTAATCGTTTATGCCGCATCAGCTGACACCTTCCCGTGGTGTGCGGCGAGCAACGGAACAAAGGTATTCCGGCCAACGTCAGCAAACCCAGATAACCGCAGCATCATCTGCGGAGACACATTGACAATCGTAAGGAAACCCGTGAAAGAAGAGAAACTCAGAAAAGAAAAAACAACAAAACAAGAGTTCGAAAAAGTGAAGTGTGAAAAAGAAGAGCTGAAAAAAGAAAAGCTCAAAAAAGAAGGACAAAACATAAAAAAGCCCGGGAAGAAAAAAAGAATATCAGTTTCAAATATCATACTGACCCTGATGCTCTTTGCAGGACTTTCTGTCATGCTCTATCCTACTGTCAGTGACTGGTGGAACTCCAGGCACGCCAGTCAGGCCATTGCAAATTATGTGGAGGCGGTGACAGGCATGGACCCGGAGGTGAAAAACGAAATGCTGGAGGCGGCAAGGCAGTACAACGCATCGCTGTCCATGGGAGTTCATTTCAAACTTACCGACCAGGAGTATGGGGAATATGAATCTCTCCTGGATCTGACAGGAACCGGAATCATGGGTTATATCCAGATTCCGTCTATCAACGTGAATCTGCCGGTCTATCATGGGACGGAGGAATCCGTCCTGCAGGTAGCTGTGGGGCACATTGCGGGATCTTCCCTTCCAGTAGGCGGGGATGGTTCCCACTGTGTGGTGTCCGGTCACAGGGGACTGCCTACAGCCAGACTTTTCACGGATCTGGATGATCTGGGGGAAGGGGATATTTTCATGCTGAATGTTCTGGAGGAGACTGTGACTTATGAGATAGATCAGATTCGCATCGTACTTCCGGAGGAAGTGGATGATCTGGCTATTGTTGCAGGAAAAGACTACTGTACAATGGTCACTTGCACACCATACGGGATCAATACGCATCGTATGCTGGTCAGGGGACACAGGGTCGATAATGTTGACGTTTCGGTAGTGGTGGTTCCGGCAGATGCCGTTCGGATTCCCAATTACTATGTCATTCCTGCAGTGGGGATTCCGCTTCTCTTTATCACGCTGGTGGTCATGCTGGCTTTCTCCGGGAGGAAGAAGCCGGGGAGGACACAGCAGGAAATGCTGGATGCATTGAAGAAGCAGAAACCGGAAGAATGAAATGCGCTATGGAACTGTAAAAACAGTATCTGTCAGGGAGTTGTGCCTGGTTATCCGGGTGATTCCGGGCATATGCAGAACTATAAATAAGGAGGAGAGACCATGAGAAGAAGAAGGCAAAACCGGAAGGGAGCTCCAGGCCGGGTATTATGTCCGATGTTGGCATTTGTACTGGCGGCAGTCTTTGTCATCGGGACGCCCCATTTAAGCGGCGTTGCCTGGGCGGTGGAACTGGACCGGAAATGTTCAGTGCAGATAGCTCCCGTATCGGAAGGGGGCAGCATGACGGAAGACCAGCCAGGGGAGAAAGTGGATCTGAACATAGACCTGTATCTGGTGGCCAAAGCAAGGGCGGTAAGCGGCCACGATATGTATGATTACTTTGTAGAGAAGGATTCTCCTTACTATACCGTAGTTTCTGGCTGTGTCAGGGAGAACGGGGGATGGGAATATGAAGATGACCTGGAAGGCCTGATCTTCCGCTGCAGTACGGAGATTGAGGGGGACGGATGGGAGGAGCTGGCCCGGGAGGCTGCGTCCGCTGCTCTTAACGGGGAGACGGTCCTGTCCCCTGACGCAGGCGGAGAGGCGGGGAGCACTTTGACAGATCTGAATCCGGGTCTTTATCTTGCCGTAGCCAGGGGAAGTGAACTGGAAGACAGAGTGGATTATATGACGGTAGGAGAAGATGCGGAGGGAAATCAGGATATATTCACAATTGCTTATACGGATGCATTTACGTATCGCTTCCGTCCGCAGCTTTTCTCTCTTCCTGCGAAGGAACCGGAGAACGGAACCGTCAGTACGGCCAACGGAGGAGAATGGCTGTATGCTTTAAACGGAGCGGAACTGAAATTTGAACAGGAACCTCGGCGAACCTCGCTGGAAATTGTGAAAAATCTGACCAGGTATGCCGGACCTGCCGCTTTTGTGTTTGAAGTAGAAGCGAGAGAGGGAGATGATGTGGTTTACAGCGATATTATCACGTTCTCTTTTGACGAAAATGCGGGAAACAGCAGAACCGTGGTATTGGAGGACAAAATTCCCGTCGGTGCGGATGTGACAGTGACAGAAGTGTATTCCGGCGCCTCCTACAGCCTGACCGGGGTAGCCGCAGGTCCTTCGGATGGAATAGAGAAAAATCCGGAAGGTACCATATATACTGCTGATTTGTCTTCTGGTCGGGCAACAATCACGAATATCAGTTCTGGCGAGCCGGCCAGGGTGGTGTTTACGAATGATTACAACAGTTCGGGTAACGGAGGAGGAGCGGTGACAAATCATTTCGAACGTGACGGAGCAGAGGCTGAATGGACCTGGAACCAGTATCAGTACAATGCAGGAGCCGGCCGGTGGGAGTGGAATGGAGCGCTTCCGGCTGTTAAGGATGCCACAGTCAGGTAAGGAGGGAATCATGGGAAGAAAACGAATCATTCTGATGGCAGAGACTGCGGCATTCGCTGTGGCGGGGGTGTTGGTGACAACCTCCGCAGTGGGAATGGCCAGCGCCTATTTTACCACTTATACAGGAGCAGCTGGCGGCCGAATTCTCCATATCGGCAGTGGGCCTGATATAGAGGAGAATTTTTCCGGCTGGACCAAGACGGCGATCATATCCAATTCTGCGGATTCCGGGCCTGTATATGTCAGGGCCAGAGGATTTGCAGGCAGTGAATACAGTCTGGTCTACCTGGATGAGACCGGCGGGTGGACAGCTGGTGAAGACGGATTTTATTATTACAACAGTATCTTGAATGCAGGTGAGAAAACGACGGCGCTTCAGGTGGGAATCAGCGGAATTCCGGAAGGGGAAGAGAGCTTTAATGTGGCGGTGGTTTACGAGACCACACCGGTGCAATACCGGGCGGATGGAACTCCCTATGCAGACTGGGAGGTTCGGCTGGAGGCACTGGGAACGGTAAGTGAGTAATGCGGGTTGTTCCTGTACACCCTGTATGGCCTGGAGATGGGAAAGGAATGGTATCATATGAAAAGGAAAAAAATAAGGAAGATTCTGGCATCCCCCGCCGTGACGCTGTCAGCTTTTGTGCTGGCAGCGGGGCTGCTGCTCTTCAGCTCCATAGGCGGCGCCAGGGCGGCTCTGACCTATTACTCTGAGACCTACGCTTCCAGTGTGGAGCTGTCTGAGATCGGTATCCAGCTGGTGGAAAACGGAACGGTGACAGCGGGAGAGCTGCTTCTGCCGGAGGTGGAGGAGGAAATCAGGCTGGGCAAAATCTACAAAGAGGAATTGGCAGTCAGAAACAGCGGCGATATCAACCAGTTTGTCCGTGCCGCGATATACAAATACTGGCTGGTACCTGAAGAGGGCAATGTATCCGGAGACAGTGCGGAAGGGGAGGAGTCCGGCAGCTGGGTGAAATCCCAGGAACTGGGACCGGATCTGATAGATCTTCACCTGACAGAAGGAAAAGGGTGGATGGTGGATGAGGCTTCTTCTACACCGGAACGTACCATAATATACTACAACAAGGTCTTAAAAAGCGGTGAAGACGGGAACGGGGAGACCACACCACTGTTTGCGGATACTCTGACCATAGCCGGGAGGACAGCGCAGATTGTCAGGCAGGAGACTGTGGACGGCATCGTGAAGACCACCTATGCCTATGATGGGGCCAGGTTCTGTATAGAAGTCAGAGTGGATGCGGTTCAGGAGCACAATGCGGAAGCAGCCATATGGAGTGCCTGGGGGCGGAAGGTGACCGTGAACGACGGGACTTTGACCCTGAATTGATGGTTTGGAGGGACTGTATGACAGGGATGATTCCGCGCAGTCCTGCGCCTTGAGACACTTTTTTACACCGCAGAAAAATGATAGTTCCGGTATATCCGGGTTAGGGGAGAAAGGAAATGGGAAAAAAGAGAATCGCAAAAAATATAACGGCCTGTATCCTGTTCGCTGGAATGCTTTTCTCCACAGGGACGGCAGCCCGGGCGGAGACCCTGGGATCAGAGTGGAACGTGACTTTCACTGCCGGAAGCGGGATGGACAGCGACTACACTGCGTCGGATTTCAACAAAGCGGCCTATGGAATGCAGCCCGGAGACGATATGGAGATCCGGCTGAACCTGAAAAATGACAACACTTCCGCCGCTAACTGGTACATGACCAATGAAGTTCTGCAGTCTCTGGAGGAGACTGCTGGGAGCAGCGCTTCCGGCGGAGCTTATGAATATGAACTGACCTATACGACACCGGAGGGAACACAGGAAATTCTCTTTACCAGCGATACCGTGGGCGGCGAGAATACGGGAGACCGTGTGGGACTTCACGGCGCCACCAGTGGTCTGGAAGATTACTTTTATCTGGATACTTTGGCGCCCGGACAAAAGGGGCTTATCACTCTGCGGATTGCTCTTGACGGGGAGACCCAGGGCAATGCCTATCAGAATACTCTGGCCAGTCTGCAGATGAACTTTGCAGTGGACACTACCACGGCTTATACCAATACGGTGACGGAAGTGGTGGAAGAGGAGCCTGAAGACAGGGATCCCGGGACAGACCGTCCGGAAGGGGGAAGCGGAAACAGGACAGGGATTGTCCGGACCGGCGACGAGAACAGTCTGGTACCTTTCTTCCTTGCCGCAGGAATCAGCGGCCTGCTGCTCCTTCTGCTTGCCCTGTATGGCCTGAAGGAACGGAAAAAGGAGAAGAAAACGGCGGGAACTGTCAGGCAGCTGGCACTGATGCTTCCGCTCTGTATGGCTCTTGTTATGGGGAACCGGGTATCTGCAGAGGAAGCGGGAGATCTGCTTTCGGCGGCAGATACGGGAAATGCCGCAGTACCCGTAACAGAGGGATATACTTATACCGTAAGGCTCTTCTCCGGGGCACAGGGAACTATTGACGGCGGGAGGGTCTGTCGGATCCAGGGAAGCATTGTCCCGGGCAGCGGCGGAGAAGTCTATGAGATCAACGGCCTGCATTATGGCCAGCAGGTCACCTTCAACGTACAGTCCGGAGTGACATTGGATGGCGGCAGCAAGTACTATGTGAGAGGCATCCGCCAGAGCGGGGCGGATAACAGTACTGTGGGGAATCTGTCTTTTACCGTGACAGGGGATCAGGACTATGTGGTAGCTTATGGCATTAAGGGAGCTACAGTGGCATACACGGTGAATTATCTTGACCAGGCGGGAAATGTTCTTGCACCCGGCGAAACGTACTATGGAAATGTGGGTGACAAGCCGGTGGTAGCTTATCAGTATATTGAAGGCTGGCAGCCTCAGGCTTACAATCTGGGCAAGACTTTGGTGGAGGATGTGTCGGAAAATGTATTTTCCTTTATCTATACCCCTGTACCTGTGAACACAGTGGTGGACCGG
Source organism: uncultured Acetatifactor sp. (assembly GCA_910580225.1). Lineage (GTDB taxonomy): Bacteria > Bacillota > Clostridia > Lachnospirales > Lachnospiraceae > Acetatifactor. The sequence continues at coordinate 65,709 of CAJTXE010000018.1, read as the reverse complement.
GTGATTGTGCCGGCGCCCCAGGTCCCGGAACAGCCTCAGGAGCCTGCAGACCAGCCTCCTGTACAGGAACCTCCGGTGGAAGAGCCGGTAGATATTGGTGAAAATAATATTCCTGCTACGGATGAACCGGATGACTACAGGGATCTGGATGAAACAGAAACTCCTACAGGCGGATTCGACGGAAATCAAGGCAGGGAAAAGGAGGATAATAAAAACGTCCTGACTGCTATTATAGATGACTTTGCCACGCCCCTGACCATGCTGCCGACGCCGGTGAAGGCAGGAATCGGGATTGGAATTGCTGTGCTGGCAGGTTTGCTGGTATGGTTCCTGCTGTTTCATAAGAGAAGGAAAAAACAGGATGAACAATGAAACATGGCAAAACGGACGAAAATCCAGAAATAAGGGCGGGAAGCTGGTTCCTGCCCTTTGCAATATTGCGGGGACACTGATTCTGGTGGCTGTGATTGTCTTCTGCCTGCCGGTGACATTGGCAAAGCTTTGCGGGTATGAAGTATATAATGTAGTCAGCGGGAGCATGGAGCCGGACATTCCGGTGGGAAGCGTGATTTTTGTGGAACCGGTTGAGGCCGGGACGGTGGACGAGGGGGATGTGATCGCATTTCGGAGTGAAGGGAGCGTGATTGCCCACCGAGTGGTGCGCAACCGAGTGGTGGAAGGTGAATTCGTGACCAAAGGAGATGCCAATCAGGAAGAAGATATGAACCCGGTGAATTACCGGGAACTGGTGGGAAAAGTGGGACGCTGCTATCCGGTTATGGGACATTTGCTGTTCCTTTACACCAGCGGTGTGGGAAAGGCATACATGCTGTGCTTTGCGGCCTGCGGCGCCATGCTGAATATTCTTGCCGGGCGTCTGCGGGAAAACCGTCAATGACCTGGAAAATGAACTTCAGGGATCGTATCGAAGTCTGAAAGGCCCGTTACCTGGGCAGTTATGAGGATCTATTTCTGAAGCGGTACGGGATGCGGCCATGCCGGAGTTAATTTAAATATATGGGGGATATACAATGGCGGAAAATAAGGGGGGAGGTGTCCTGAATGTCCGAATGTTCGGCGGCTTTGCGCTGGCCTGGGAAGGCAGGGCAGTGACAGGAAATACCAAGTCCGGAGAATCACAGTTTGCCTATTTGCTGCAGCTGGTGCTGCATTACAGAGAAAAGGGGGTAAGTCGGGAACTGCTGGAACGGGTTTTGTATGGGGAGAGAGATATTGATGATATCCACCACGCTACCAGGAGTGTGGTCTATAATGCAAACCGGAAACTGAAGGCAATGGGGCTGCCGGACGCTCACTGTATCCAGCAGAGGAAAGGGGTGTGCTATTGGACGGATGCTGTGCCGATACAGGAGGATGCAGCGGAGTTTGAGCAGCTCTATATGCTGGCAGGAGAGACGGAGGACCCGGACAGGCGTCTGGAAATTTATCTGGAGGCCTGCCGTTGCTATAAGGGGGAATTTCTCCCGGCCCAGACAGGCGTCCTGTGGGTAGCCCGGGAAGCCCGACGATATCGGGAACTGTTCTGCAGCTGTGTGGAGGCGGCAGCGAATCTTCTGAAAGAAAAGAAGGACTTTGAGGGATTGCAGGAACTGGGACTGTATGCGGCTGCCGTGAGCCCCATGTCCAACTGGGAGACGGTGACCATGGAAGCCCTGGTGGCTTTGGGACGATACGAGGAGGCGCGGAGATTATATGACGATACAGTTGACTTGTATTTCAGAGAACAGGGACTGCGGCCTTCCCCCAGGATGATGGAACTTTTTCACAGGCTGGGGGAGCAGATGGAGCACCGTTATGCCGCACTGGATGATATACAGGAAAAGCTGTCAGAAGAGCACCGTCCGGAGAAGGGAGGATATCTATGTTCCTATCCGGTATTTCAGGGGGTCTACCAGATGGTACAGCGTATGATGGAAAGAGGGGGACAGTCAGTGTATCTGATGCTGTGCATTGTTGTGGATGGTAAGGGGAATCCTCTGGAAGAGGGGGAAGTGCTGGACGGACTGACCCGGAAACTGGGGGAAGCAGTGCTTCGGTCCGTACGCCGCAGCGATGCGGTGAGCCGCTACGGAAGCGGTCAGTATCTTGTGCTGCTGGTAAATACCACCAGAGAAAGCTGCAATATCATACAGAAACGTATCAGTTCCCATTTCTTTGCCGGTAAGCGACGTATGGGTTTGCAGTACTATGTAAACGCGGTGGAATGTCTTCCGGAAGGAATTTTGTAGGCGGCATCCGGTCAGACCTGGGGAGTATGGTATCCACTCAGGGGAATTGTGGAAACCGACCGTACGGGCAGCAAAATGAAATGTCTGTCAGGGAGAGATGGAAGTGGAAATGGAACGATCACAATGGTATCTTGGCACGCCCAACGGGGTGGTTTTGTGTGTGGACCGGGCGGAAGTGAGCCGTTTTTCCGGCCGGTTTTATCATGCTTACAGCAGGGAGGCTGTGGCATTTACAAGCATGGATGGTGCCATATTTAAACTGGAACAGCTGTACGATTGCCTGAATTTTCCTCACCCTACTACGGATAGCCGCAGCTTTGGGGAAAAAGGCATGAAAATGGGGCAGAGGAGACTGGAAAGGAAGAGAGAGATGAGCGACGAAGAACTTTTGAACAGACACGGAGATCTGGGAACTTTCATTATCCGTGTCCAGCATCGCCAGAACAGCAGCTGGCAGGGGCGTATCACATGGATGGACAAAAATAAAACGGTCTACTTTCGTTCCATCTGGGAGATGATCAAGCTTGTGGCGGGTGCGCTGGATACCGTCAGTGAGCCGGAAGACGGCCGGGGGGAGATTTCCTGGGAAAATGCGGCAGAGTGAGCCTGAGACGGATTTTCTGCGGTTATACCGGTGTGCAGGGTACGGCACAAACCAATGAATTCCAGCATGGTGCCCGTTAGGTATTTCTGACGATGCCAGACAATATAATTATTCCGGGTAAAGGTTTCATCGGACAGACGGAGGGAAGAAACCTTTCTGGAAGCAATATCCTGTGCTACCAGCTGTTTCGGCAGGATAGAAATACCGATTCCGGCTGCGGTGGCGTTTACCAGCGCCTGTGTACTCATACTTTCCCATACAGGTCTGACAGTATGGCCATGGGCGGCAAAGACATGGTCAAGAAAGGCGCGGCCCGCACTTCCTCTGTCCCGAAGCAGGAGAGGACAGGCAAGCAGGTCCTGTAAAAAGACGGTATCTTTTAAAAGGAGAGGATGGCCCGGAGGTACAATTGGCTCAAGAGAATCCTGTGTGAAACATTCCGTATGGACGGAATCGGAACGGAGCTCGCCTTCTACGATTCCAAGGTCTATTTTATTGTCTAAAATATTCTGTTGTATGGTTTCCAACTTCGAAACCACAGCATGGATTTTCAGATCAGGATGCTGTGTCTGAAACGTTTTCACCAGCTTTGGCAGGAGAAAGTTACCCAACGTAATGCTGGCGCCCACACGAAGTTCGCCGGCTTCGTCCCAGCTTCTTAGACAGCATTCCATTTCGTCAAAGGAATCAATGATATGTATGGCTCTGGCATACAGTTCTTCCCCGCATCCGGTACGACAGAGTCTGCGGCCCATCCGTTCAAACAGACGGATTCCATAGTATCCTTCCAGTTCCTGTATGGCCCTGGTGACAGCCGGCTGGGTCATGTGCAGGGTTTCAGAGGCATGGGTAATATTCATCTCGCGATAGACGGTCACAAAGATTCTCAAATGCTTTACGGTCATAATTTTCCTCTTTTATATACCAAAAATAATATGAAAACAATAAAATAATAGCATTTTATATATAAAAGTGCAAGTGATATAATCCATAAGTGAGCAATATATGCAGGGCGGCAAGGGGGACTCTGTTGGGAGCCGGAGTGGAGGCAGGATGTTGGAACGGGGTTGAGGAGGAAAAATGGAAGGGAACAGGAAGGGAAAAACACTGATTCAGCTATTCTTAAGTACGCTGTATATCAGCGCATTTACATTTGGCGGTGGATTTGTAATCATTACATTTATGAAGCGGAAATTTGTTGACGAACTGCATTGGATTGAGGAGGAGGAAATGTTGGACCTGGCGGCCCTGGCCCAGTCCTCCCCCGGAGCCATTGCGGTCAACGCGGCGATTCTGGTGGGATGGCGGGTGGCCGGTTTTGCAGGCATGGTGACAGCTGTGATCGGAACCATTTTACCGCCCATGCTGATTCTGACAGTGATATCTTTTTTCTACCAGGTCTTTGCCGCCAACCGGTATGTGGCGCTTGTGCTGCGGGGGATGCAGGCGGGAGTGGCGGCTGTCATATTGGATGTGGTCTGGAATCTGGGGGGGAAGGTGGCAAAGGAGCGCAGTGTGTTTCTATGTATCATAATGGCAGCGGCATTTGTGGCGACGGCAGTGTTTCGGGTTAATGTGATTTTGATTATACTGGCGGCAGCGGCGGCAGGTATTGTCCGGACTCTTTTAAAACAGAAAAATATACACAGGTAGGTGAGACAATATGATATATCTGAAACTATTTCTAAGCTTTTTAAAGGTGGGTATGTTCAGCATCGGAGGCGGCTATGCGGCGATGCCTTTGATTCAGAGCGAGGTGGTCACCGGGTATGGGTGGCTGACCATGAGCGAGTTTACGGATCTGATCACGATAGCCGAGATGACGCCGGGTCCCATAGCAGTGAATTCCGCTACTTTTGTGGGAATACGGATTGCCGGAATTCCGGGGGCTGCTGCGGCAACGTTTGGCTGTATTTTTCCATCTTGCATCATCGTGTCTCTTCTTGCCTTTGTTTATTATAAATATAAAAATGTGTCCGTGCTGCAGAGTATCCTGGGCAGTCTGCGGCCGGCAGTAGTGGCCCTGATTGCAGGTGCCGGGGTGTCTGTACTGGGGACAGTTGCTTTCGGGGAAGAGGCAATGCTGTTCGAAAATCTGAATTGGACAGGTATCCTTCTCTTTGCCGCAGCATTTACGGTGCTGCGGCGATGGAAATGGAATCCGATTCTGGTGATGGTATTGTGCGGGGCTGCAAATCTGGGAATTCAGGTTGTCACAGGGAGCTGATTTGGAGGCTGACTGGGGGCAGGAGTCCGGGGATATTTTGTTTTGCGTAATTTTATTGAAATCAGGGAAAAGACAAAGACGCTTCTCGCAGCTCTGTGTGAAAGACGTCCTTGTCTTTTTTTGATGAGGTTCTGTTTTCTCTTTACAGCAGATTAACGGTATCTTTTTCAGAAGCTTTAAAAGAATGGACGAAACGGTGTGCGCATGGTACAATAGGAGTATGATTTGGATAAAAAAGGGAGGATGTGAGATGTATCTTGCAGAGAAAACGCGTTATGATAAAATGCGGTACAATCGCTGCGGAGCCAGCGGTCTGAAGCTGCCGGCGGTGTCACTGGGGCTGTGGCATAATTTCGGCAGCAACGGCAATTTTGAAAATATGAGAGAGATGTGCCGGACAGCCTTCGACAACGGGATTACCCATTTTGATCTGGCCAATAACTACGGGCCCGTTCCCGGTGCGGCGGAAGAGAATTTCGGCCGTATTCTGAAGAAGGATCTGGGAACATATCGGGACGAGCTGGTGATATCCACAAAGGCCGGATACGATATGTGGCCGGGGCCTTACGGGAACTGGGGCAGCAGGAAATATCTGGTGGCCAGTCTGGACCAGAGCCTGGGCAGGATGGGGTTGGAGTATGTGGACATTTATTACCACCACAGACCGGATCCTGAAACGCCGCTGGAGGAGACCGCGGGCGCGCTGGACAGCATTGTCAGAAGCGGCAAGGCGCTCTATGTGGGAATTTCCAATTATGACAAAGAACAGACAATGGCCATTGCGGCTCTGTTTCGTAAGATGGGGACGCCCTTTATCATCAATCAGAGGCGGTATTCCCTGTTTGACAGGGGCATTGAGAGGGACGGTCTCAAAGACTATGGGGCGAAAAACGGAATCGGCATTATTACCTTCTGTCCCCTTGCACAGGGGCTTCTGACGGACCGGTATCTGAACGGGATTCCGGAGGACAGCCGGATCCGTACGGACGGGAGGTTCCTGAAAGAAACCGCACTTCAGGAGGAAACGCTGCGGAAAGTGAGGGCGCTGGGCGAAATGGCAAAGGAGAGGGGACAGACGCTGGCACAGATGGCACTGGCCTGGATTCTTAGGGACGGGGATATTACAAGTGTACTCATTGGGGCGTCAAAAGCGTCTCAGATTCTGGATAATGTGGGGATGCTTTCCGGTCTGGGATTTGATGCAGCAGAGAGGGAACGGATTGAGCGTATTTTGGAGTGAATATCATTCGATAAGCCGAATCGTAAAGGAGATGGTATGATATGAATGCCTGGAGAGACAGGCTGGCCGGGATAGATGACGATTACCTGGTGGGCTTGAGCAATAAGGGAATTGTTAAGCGGGCTTATAAGGATAAGGAAGAGGTGAGCGCGGAGGTTCAGAGTCTGGGAGAGGAAGCCGCCGTGTCGGTTGGGGATGAGACTGTCACAGTGCGCTATCCTCTGGGGGAGAGCAAATGTACCTGTCCTTCCAGAAGTATATGCCGTCATGTGGTACAGGCGATCCTGGTGTTGAAGGAACACTGTCAGACAGAAGGCGATACCCCGGAAGAGGGCAGTCCGTCGGCGGAGAGTGCCGGGCAGGAGGGCAGCAGAGCAGCAGACAGCGGTTCCGTAGGAGTCGTTGTTCCGGAAAGTGCAGAGAGCGGAGAAGCGGGACAGGGCGTAAACAGTGGTGGGGAATCTGCAGAGAGAAGCAGGAAAGCAGATATGGGAACCGCTGAGCAGAGCGCCGGTCAGAGCCGGAAGGTGGAGAGGCAGACGACAGAACAGCTTCAGAATGCGGATAAGGAAATCTCAGACCAGGGTGAAGAAGGCATTCGAACGTCGTCAGACCGGAATCAGATATCTGGTCAGAAAGCAGGAAAGTCGTCAGAAAGCGCTGATTCTTCCGGCGAAAAGCAAAGCCTACAGGGAACTCTGGAGGAATCCGCAGTATGGAAAGAAATAAATGCATATCCATTTGCAAAACTGAAAAAGACACTTGGAGTCAGGCAGTTTCAGTCCTTTGTGAACCAGGTGGCGGCAGGCATTCAACCGAAAATCCAGTCTACCTCCGTGGTCACAGTACAGCTCCCCCAACAGAATTATGTGGTAAAACTGTTGTCGCCATTGGAATATTCTACCTGTACCTGCCATAAGAAAGAATTGTGTGTACATAAGGCGGTATCTATTTTATGGTGTCAGCTGGAGGCAGGAATTCTGAAGAAGAGCACCCTGCTGGGAGAGATTGTGGAAACCCAGGAATATGATATGGCACAGGTGAAAGCGGCAGCGGCGCAGATGACAGCTTTTCTGGAGGAACTTTTTGCCACCGGGTTATCCCGTACTTCGCCGGATGTACTGGACTATCTGGAGCGGCTGGCCATCATCAGTCACAATGAGGGGCTTGCAAGGTTTGAGGGCTATTTCCGTGCACTTTCCGATTCCTATGACAGATATTTTGCCAGGAAGGCAGCTTTTAAAACCGAAGATCTCATGGCTCAGATCAGCAGGCTTTACAGACGGACGCAATTACTGCAGCAGGCACAGGACGGAGCAGCGGTGGCAAAACTGGCAGGAGAATTCCGGGCAGATTATCTTCCTGTAGGCAATTTGGATCTAGTCGGTATTACCATGGAACATTTCGAGAGTCAGACCGGATATGAGGGGGAGACCATTTACTTTCTGGAAGAAAATACGAAGAAATGGTATACTTATACCAATGCAAGACCCGTATTCTATGATTCCCGAAAAAGGAGAGGATATACGGAGAAAAGCCAGTCTCCCTGGGGGCTCAATATTGCTTTCGAAAATCTGCTGAAAGTCAGGATTCATCTCACCGGGGCAAAATGTGACGAGAGGAATCGGCTTTCATCCAGCCAGGAGACGAAGGGAGAGATCACCGGGGCACAGGGGCTGTGGATTACCGATGTGGAGGGATGGTATTATCGGGACTTTGACAGACTGTTCGCGGAACAGATTGGGAAACAGCAGAAAGCATGGCTGGCGGAGCAGTCTGCTGCGGGAGCAGAGCAGGAGCAAGACCGCACAGGTCAGGAGGACACTGCAGGAAAAGGCGTGGAGCTGGTATTTGTCCAGCCGGTCTGCTGTGCGAAGGCGGAATTCTCTCAGACAGGCCAGCAGCTGACTCTGCCCCTTTATGACGGAAAGGGACGGGAACTTCTGGTGGAGGTGACCTATTCCAAACAGGAATCCGGCACAATCCGTTATCTGGAAAGAATATCGGAGAAAAAGATTCCCTGTTTTCTGGGAAAAATATATCTGCAGGATGGTCGTCTGCGGATGTACCCGGTGGATGTGGTGCAGTTTGGAGAGGTACTTGAAACTTCTGACCAGGAGGGCAGGGATCAGAACGCAGGAGACCAGAAGGCATGTGTTTGTAAAACCGATGGCCGGGAAACCGATGATCAGGTCTGTCAGGAGGAGGCGGAGAGGGGAGAAAATGACGGCAGCGTCCAGGTTCCAGGGGAGGCAGCGGAAGACATGACATGGGGCACAGAAGAAAGTGTGGATACGGTGCATGAGCCGCAGAAGGCAGGCGGCGATTACCCGGGACGCAAAACAAAATATGAGGCGATGGAGGATCTGACCGAAGAGATTTTATCGCTGATGGAGGACTTGTATCAGAGCGGTTTTGACACAGTGCACGACAGCACATTGCATGATATTCGGAAAAACGCAGAGCTGACACAGCAATATGGTATGGTCAGTCTCTCTGAACTGTTGTCCGGTATGGCGGAAGAGATCAGCCAAAGCCGTCATCGAATGAGGCGGAATACGGCTGTTCTGGCAGAAATTTATGGCAGAGTAAGCGAGTATCTGTATCTCTGCAGACAGAAAGCCGCATATGACAGAGGAGAAAATTATTACAACTAAGCGTAGAAAAAGAATGTAGACAGGAGGTACTTCAATGATTAACCCGCAAAATCAAAGAGTCGACAAAATCGTCGAAATCCTGGAGCAGATGCAGCTGTTCACAGGAGAGGAAATCACTCTGATGGAGGATTTTCTTACAGGAAACCTGGAAGAACAGGCGCTGGAGAAGCTGACATTTCATGATTTTGAGGAAGCGTCCGGAGATACGGCAGCCAGGATGCGGTCAGCAGGACAGGAGCTGGTGAACAGAGGCCGGTATGAGGAGGCGCTGCGGCTGGGCAAGATCCTGTTTGCAGTAGGCCAGTCAACCTGTTATGAGGTGATGCCGCTGCAGAGTTATTATTCCTTTGACCCCAATCTGCTGCTTGTGGAGGAGCCGGAAAAAAAGGCGGCGATCTATGCGGCTAAAATCGCGATGAATGAGTATCAGGTCAGCAAACATAATGTACAAAATCTGATCAAACTCTCCGGCAATGAATCGAAAGTGATCAAAGCTGCTCTGGCATACCAGAAAAATCGATATGACAATGCCAAACTGATTCTGCTGATGACTTATTTCCAGATGAGCTATCCCAATCAAAAGCTCACGGAGACAAAACCGGATGGCATCCTGGCAGGTGTGAGCGGGCTGCTGACCAAGGAAGAGACGGAAGCTGTGGTGGAGATCAAGGAAGAAGACGCTGCGCTTCTGAAGGAGTATGGGGACATTTTGGTAAACAGTCTGGATAATCTCTATCGGAATCAGATGCCGCGGCTGGAGCTGGATGAGATTATAAGCGCCGTAAATCGGGATAAAATCGATGCCAGGATACTGAAGATGGCAAGCCCCAACCTATCGGCGGATCGTTTCCTGTTACGCCTGCTGGGCGGTGCTGCTTTCGTTAATTATAATCAGTCTCACCGGCTGAAAAATGTGGTGAAGATCTGCATGGCAGCAGGGGGCGAGACCATGCTGGATGTCCTGGAATATATGGATATAAGAGGAGAACTAAATGCAAAAGGAGGATTCTTTGATCAGCTGTTCGGATTGGACTGTAGAAAGATTATTAAATGGGCGGCAGCCAAAGGCAAGTCGGAGATACTGAAAATTCAGTTTGCTTCCAATCGGCAGGTTTATCTGGATTATATGGATAAGGCGGGTTTTGATGCCTATAACTGGATGAACGGAGTCCTGAAAACAGCAGATCCCAATCTCTACAAAGAAAGAATGAAAAGCGAAATCTACAGACAGCAGGGACAGGTCATTCAGGCTTTCTCCGGTGCGGTGGATGCGCAGCAGGCCAATACAGTACGGGCATATCTGAGCGGCGAGGCAGGCCTTGATACACTTTATGCCTGTGAAGATAAGCTGCAGACAGGCGGCAATCGCTGGTCCGGAAAGCCGCTGGATATTCTGCGGAGTTATCAAAGCGGCTATGGACGGGATGCGTTCAGCAATCGCTGTGATACGTTTTGGATGGTGTCTCGGGGACACAATCACAACAATCTGCTGGAAAGCGGCAATGTGTCAGATAAAAAAGTCAGGCAGTTATTCCAGGCAGTGAACGAGGAAGGGTTGGATCTGGCTCATCAGCTGAATGGCTATTCTGATATCTATGATTATATCTATCAGGAGGCGAGGAAAGAGAAGTTTCAGGCCGGAGTCAAGTCTGTTTTTCAGGCATACCTGGAGACCAGAAGGGAGGAGACCATTGCTGCATTCAGAGAGGCATCCAGCAACGGAAGGAGCCTGGGCGTCCAGGTGCTGGCAGAGCATCCGGAGGAGAATCGGGCGGAGATCCTGGCATATGCAACAGACAGTTCAAAAGGCGTGCGGGAGGATCTGCTGAATGTACTTTACGGGCAAATGGGCTGGGAGGAGGATCTGATCAGGCTGCTCTCTTCCAAAAAGGCGGCAGAACGAGAGATTGCCATCCGGGTATTGACGAAATGGGATGCAGAAAAATACAACAGTCTGCTGCGCCAGGCGCTTGAGAAGGAAAAAAACGGCAAGGTAAAGACTTTGTTGGAGACAGCTCTGCATATTAACAGCGAAGGCGGCAGTTCGGGAGACAAGGCCATCACCCAGGAAGATTTGGTGAAGGAACTTCACAAAGGAGGGAAGAAACGTTCTCTTGCATGGGCTTATGAGACGCCGTTTTCTGTAGTACATAAAAAAGACGGGCAGGAGGCGGAAGAAGACTATTTGCAGGCAATCTTCCTGTGCTATGCAGGCATGTCTCCCTGCGGTGTGAGTGCAAATGCCGCAGCGCTGGCAGAAGCGCTGGATGAGCGGGAATTTTCCGTATATGCCAACGAGCTGTTTGACAAATGGATGGAAGCAGGCGCGGAGTCCAAGAAGCGTTGGGTGCTTTATGCTGCATCCATTCATGGTGGTGCAGATATTGTGAAGAAACTTCAACATCAGATTCAGGAGTGGCCTAATGCGGCCAGAGGAGCCATTGCTTCTGAAGCGGTGCAGGCGCTGGCCTTAAGTCCACAGCCTCAGGCATTGCTGATTGTGGATGGTATTTCCCGAAAATTCAAATTTAAGCAGGTGAAGGCTGCGGCAGGGAAAGCACTGGAATTTGCAGCTTCCCAACTGGGCATCACCACGGAAGAACTGGCGGACCGGATCGTGCCGGATCTGGGCTTTAATGAAAATATGGAGCGGGTGTTTGACTATGGGGAGAGACAGTTTACCGTAGCCATTACCACAGCACTGGAAATAGAGGTATTTGATGAGAAGGGAAAGAAACTGAAGAATCTTCCGTCTCCGGGCAAGCGGGATGATGAAGCCAAAGCTGCGGCAGCTTACGAAGACTTCAAGCAGATGAAGAAACAAATGAAGACTACGATAAGCAGTCAGAAGATGCGGCTGGAGATGGCTCTGTCCACCGGGCGCCAGTGGAGCGTGGAAGCCTGGAAGAACCTTTTTGTGAAAAATCCCATTATGCACCAGTTTGCCACCGGGCTGATTTGGGGTGTCTATGAGGATCGGAAACTGGTATCCACTTTCCGTTATATGGAGGACGGTTCTTTTAACACGGAGGATGAGGACGAATTTGTATTGCCCGAGGGGCAGGGCGGAGCTTCTGAAAATGCTGAAGGTCAGTCCGTGATAGGTCTGGTGCATCCCATAGAACTGCCCGAAGATTCTCTGAAGACCTGGAAAGAACAGCTGGAAGATTATGAGATTCTGCAGCCTGTAGAGCAGCTGAAGCGCCCGGTTTACTACAGGACAGAAGAGGAAGAGGAACAGAAGAGCCTGGAGAGATTCGGAGGCTGCATCGTCAACGACCTGTCTCTGGGAGGAAAGCTTCAGACTCTTGGATGGTATCGCGGCTCCGTTCAGGATGGCGGCGGCTTTTATAGCTATTACAGAGAGGATAAGGAACTGGGCCTGGGGGTGGAACTTCACTTTTCCGGCAGCTATGTGGGCGGTGAAAATGAGGATGTGACAGTGTACGAGGCCAGATTCTACAATGCAGGGGGTGTTCTCCTCTCCGAAAACAGCGGCGTGATGAACAGTACCATCAAGAGGGGCAGTTATGTGTACGATGAAGCGAATGACAGTAATTCTTATTTCCTGAAAGAGGTGCCGGAGCGGTATTTCAGCGAGATTGTGCTGCAGTTGACCAGAGCTACGGCTGCCAGCAAGGAGAAGAATGCGAACTGGAAGAATCAGAGACATTAAATGTACTGACGAGCTGTCAGGAAATAGAGACACCAACAGGTTGGCCGGGCAGGGAGGGTTCTCTGCCCGGTGAATCTCCGGCGGTGGTTTTGACGGCATAGATGATTTTATAGTTGAGAGAATACCTCTCCAATGGGTGCTTGGATCAATAAATCTGCATAGGTATCCCGCGGGGTAGGGGCTTTGTTGATTACCACCAGTTTCTCCCCCTGAAAATAATCGATGAGTCCTGCAGCCGGGTATACTGCAAGAGAGGTGCCGCCGATAATCAGCACCTGGGCCTGGTGTATGAAATGTACTGCAGAATTGAGGGTCTTCTGGTCAAGACCCTCTTCATACAATACCACATCCGGTTTCACAGAAGCGCCGCATTTCTGGCATTTGGGTACATCCGCTGCATCTCGGATATACTGCATATCGTAAAACTGCCCGCATTCCCTGCAGTAATTGCGCAATACCGAGCCATGCAGCTCCAGTACGGTTTTGCTTCCGGCAGCCTGGTGGAGTCCGTCGATATTCTGAGTGATAACGGCCCGCAGCTTTCCCATAGATTCCAGCTGGGCCAGCTTCAGATGAGCCCCATTGGGTTTTGCATCCGGAAAGAGCATCTTGTTGCGGTAAAAACGAAAGAATTCTCCCGGATTACGCTGATAGAAGGTATAGCTCAATATGGTCTCAGGAGGATAGTCATATTGCTGATGATACAGTCCATCCACACTGCGGAAATCAGGAATTCCGCTTTCAGTGGATACACCGGCTCCGCCAAAAAAGACTATATTGTCATATTTCTGAACGATACTTTTTAAATCTGCAATCAAATCCTGTATTTGTTCCATTTTGATGACCTCTTGTCCTTTCCTTGTTGTACTCTGTCAGCAGCATTTTCTTTACCTGGGTCTGAAAGAGAAATAAAATATCCGCCATGATATCATGGTATATACAGTATACAACGGCATATTCTATGGCCTGATCAGTAGAATGACCGTTTTGGCGGTATTTTTACAGAACTTTTCCGCAGTTTCTGCCATAAAGTGAAATAATTCGGCAGAAACTGCCAGAATATGTGATAAGCATGTTTTACAGATTACACTTTGATAGATATATCGTAATATGCACTGCTGCATTTGTCAAGCCAATTTCATCATATGATGTCTATTTCATTTTTTTCCAATGAGAAGTGCCATTTGTCGATATTATGACAAACAGACAGCGGATTTGTATACTTCGGATAAAATCAGTTCAAAATAAGGAAAACTTAAGAAATGAAAAGAGCAACCCTATTGAGCCAAATCCGGGGCATATGATATAATATCTTTATTCTTGGCAGACTGAGGCTGAGTTTCCATCCTGGCATGGGAACACTGCTTTTGTGTTAGAATGAGACAGTAAAGGAAGAAATAGACAGAGGTAACGAATTTGAATACACGGAGAAGAAATGACAGAGAAGACCTGGTTCCTCTGGAGAGGAGCCGGAGAATCATTCAACTGCAGAAAAGAGGACGGAAGCTGAAGCGTTATGCCATCCCGTCCCGCGTTTTGGGAATCACGGGAGCTGCCAGTCTCCTTTACTGTTCCGGAATTGCGCTGGCGGGCTTCGGCACATATTTTTTTCTGCTGTGGGGCGGCATCGGTGTGATGTGTATCCTGCTGAGTGCCATGTTTCACAACGAGAAGTTGATGCTGGCCCTGCCGGGATGGATCAAGTTCTGCGGGCTGGGGATCTTTTGTTTTGGTCTGCTTCTGTTCTGTGGGGTGGAAGGTATGATTTTGAGTCAGTATCATGCACAGGCAAGTCCGGGAGCGGATTATTTGATTGTGCTGGGGGCCCAGTGGAAGGCATCAGGTCCCAGCGAAGTCCTGCGCAGACGGTTGGACCAGGCAGCAGATTATCTCGCAGGGAATCCAGATACACAGGTGATTGTATCCGGCGGCCAGGGGAGCAATGAAAGCATACCAGAGGCGGAAGGAATGCGGGATTATCTGGTGGCAGTGGGCATTGCTCCGGAGCGTATTATTGTGGAGAATCAGTCTTCCAATACTTACGAAAATCTGGTATTCAGCGCGCACTATCTGAATCAGCAGCAGGACAGTGTAGTGATTGTGACCAATAATTTTCATATGTTTCGTGCACTTGGCATTGCTAAAAAGCAGGGGTATGGGGATGTGGAAGGTCTGGCTGCCGAGTCCGTGCTGGGAATGGCCCCCAATAATCTGCTTCGGGAATTCTTTGGGGTGCTCAAGGATTTCTGGGTGGGGAATTTGTAGAGGAACCTTGGTCAGGGGAAGGATGGAGCGCACATGCTGTGCGCATTACATATGTGAAGTTTCGGGAAGTGTTTGAGCGGGAAGGACAGGAACAGGCGGAAGGCAAAGCGATTAAAAGGTGGAGGAGAAGAGATGGATATCAATGTGGGAGATGTGGTTAGATTAAAAAAGCAGCATCCCTGTGGGAGCAAGGAATGGGAGGTGCTGCGTTCCGGAGCGGATTTTCGTCTGAAGTGCAAAGGCTGTGGCCACCAGATAATGATTTCCAGAAGGCTCCTGGAGAAAAGCGTCAGAGAAATTTTATAACAGAAGAAGCGGGCGGCCGCCGTTAAGGGGACAGATTGGAAAGGGCAGATAAGAGGAGCAGAAAGAGCAAATAAAATCGGAAAACAGGCAAAAAAACACTTGAAATTACAGGAAATTTATGCTATCATACCTATCTGTGATGAATCAATTCCTTGCTCGTATTGCGTACGGGCCAGAGACCAAAAGGAGGTAACAAGCATGAATAAGTACGAATTAGCCGTAGTCGTGTCTGCCAGAATTGAAGACGAAGAGAGAGCGGCTGTTGTTGACAGGTGCAAAGCTCTTATTGAGAGATTTGGCGGCGTCATCACAGAGGTGGACGATTGGGGCAAGAAGAGACTTGCCTATGAAGTCCGCAAGATGAAAGAGGCTTTCTATTACTTCATCAGATTTGATGCTGAGAGTACTGCTCCGATCGAAATCGAGAGCCGTGTCCGTATTATGGATAATGTGATCAGATATCTGATTGTCAGACAGGACGAGGCTTAATTAGAAAGCGAGAAGTAAACTATGAATAAAGTAATTCTTATGGGACGTTTAACCAGGGATCCGGAGGTCAGATATTCACAGGGCGCCAGCCAGACGGCCGTAGCGCGTTTTTCCGTTGCAGTGGACAGGCGGTTTAAACGGGAAGGTGAGCCGGATGCGGATTTTTTCAACTGCACCGCATTTGGTAAGCAGGCTGAATTTGTCGAGAGATATCTGCACAAGGGGATCAAAATTGTTTTAAGCGGCAGAGTGCAGAATGACAATTACACCAACAAGGATGGGCAGATGGTTTACAGTGTCCGTATCATGGTGGATGAGATTGAATTTGCAGAGAGCAAGAATGCATCTGCCGGGAATGGGTATGGCGGTAATGCCGGCGGTTATAACAATAATGGGGGCGGTTTTAACAACGGCGGCTTTCAGAGCGGCGGCAACACACCTGCGGCGTCCGGTGCCGCAGACGGTTTTATGAATATCCCTGACGGGATTGATGAGGAGTTGCCGTTTAATTAAGTTCCTACTACGTTTTCGGTAAATTTTGATTAAGTATGACAGGAGGCAGCGACATGGCTTTTAATAAGGCAGAGAAACCTGACGGCCCTATGAGAAAGAGGGGCGGAGTCCGCAGAAAGAGAAAGGTTTGTGTATTCTGCGGTAAGGATAATTTGATTGACTACAAAGATACCAACAAGTTAAAGAGATACGTTTCAGAGAGAGGCAAGATCCTTCCCCGCCGTATCACCGGCAACTGCGCGAAGCATCAGAGAGCTCTTACAGTGGCGATCAAGAGGGCGCGTCACGTTGCACTGATGCCGTATGTTCAGGATTAGTGACAGCACAATGTATTAAGAGAAAAAGGCCAGCTGCCCCAACGGGCAGTTGGTCTTTTGTATAAAATCATTCGTTTCTACAAAACATTCCCACTTTAGACAAATTAAATTGTGGCATAGTGCCGAAGAGTATGCTATAATGTTTCCATGGGCGTACTCTATCTGTATGCTAAGTATATATATTGCAATCTGATAGTAAGGACCTGTTTCCCGGCTCCTTAGGAAGAAACAGCAGGGAGAAATCTAAAGCTCTGCGAGGTATCCATATGAAAAAAAGAATTAAATTGAAGGGCCGCATCAAGACGTATATACAGTTTTGTATTTATTTGGGTGTGCTTCTTGGTGTGGTGGATGTTGCCGTGTTTGTAATGGACGTTCGGGCAGGTGCATTCCTGGCCGGATATATTATATTTTATTTTGCAATCACTTTATCCTTGTATTTTTATAACAAGCCTGTCATCATGAATGAACTTATCAGCTTTGCCACGGAATATGGACAGATACAGCGGAAGCTGCTGAGAGAGCTGGACCTGCCCTATGCTCTTCTGGATGAAAACGGAAAGGTGATGTGGACAAATGCTGCTTTTGAGAATATTGTACATCAGCCAAAGGGTTACAAAAAATCCATTACCTCCCTGTTTCCCACAATTACCAGAGACCGTCTGCCGGATAACAGCGGTGTGGACGAGGCACAATATGAACTGGAATATGAAGGAAACGAATATGTGGCAAAGTTTAAAAAGATATCTCTGGATGAAATGGCAGATCACAGTGATATGATAGATGCTGATGGGTATGAGGGATATCTGACTGCAGTATATCTCTATGACGAGACTGCTCTGCGCATTGCGCTGCAGGAAGTGGATGACCAGAGCCTGGCGGTAGGAATGATCTATCTGGATAATTATGATGAGGCCCTGGATGGGGTGGAAGAAGTGCGTCGTTCCCTGCTGATCGCACTGATCGACAGAAAGGTCAACAAATATATCTCTGCATTTGATGGTATCTGTAAGAAGCTGGAAAAGGACAAGTACCTGGTGATCATGCGTAAACGTGTGGTATCTCAGTTACAGGAGTCTCGTTTTGACCTGCTGGAAGAGGTTAAGATGGTCAATATCGGCAATGAAATGGCTGTGACCATCAGTATTGGTGTGGGGCTGGATGGGCTGACTTATGCACAGAATTATGAATTTTCCCGCAATGCCATAGACCTGGCGCTGGGACGGGGCGGTGACCAGGCCGTAATCAAGACACCGGAAAGCATTACATATTACGGTGGCAAGAGTCAGCAGGTGGAAAAAAATACCCGTGTAAAAGCCAGGGTAAAGGCACAGGCGCTGCGGGAGATCATTACCAGCAAGGACCAGGTGCTGGTGATGGGGCACAGAATGCCGGATGCAGATAGTTTTGGTGCTGCGGTGGGAATTTACAGGATTGCTCTGACGCTGGGGCGCAAAGCGCATATTGTTCTGAACGAAGTGATTCCGGCCATTCAGCCTACAGTGGAACTGTTCGGGAGCAATCAGGAATATGGTGATATGATTATAGGCAATCAGCAGGCCATAGAGTCAGCAGGGAGCAATACTGTTTTGGTGGTGGTGGATGTGAATAAGCCTTCCATAACGGAGTGCCCGGAGCTTTTGAAGTTTTGTAAATCCGTGGTGGTCCTGGATCATCACAGGCAGGGGGCAGAGACGATTGAGAATGCCACGCTTTCCTATGTGGAACCCTATGCGTCATCCACCTGTGAGATGGTGTCAGAGATCCTTCAGTATATTTACGATAATATCAGGATCCGCCCGGAGGAGGCAGACTGCATGTACTCCGGAATTATGATTGATACCAATAATTTTATGATCAAAACAGGGGTGAGAACCTTTGAGGCTGCGGCTTTTCTGCGCCGAAGCGGTGCGGATGTGACAAGGGTGCGCAAGCTTTTCAGAGAAGATGCACAGGGGTATAAGGCGAAAGCGGATGCTGTCAGTCAGGCAGAAATATATAAACAATATTTCGCAATTTCTGTCTGTACAGCAGATGATCTGCCCAGTCCGACCATTATCGGCGCCCAGGCAGCGAATGAACTGCTGAATATCAGAGGAATCAAGGCGAGTTTTGTTCTGACGGATTATCAGGGGAAGATTTATATCAGCGCCCGGTCTATAGATGAGGTGAATGTGCAGTTGATCATGGAGCGCATGGGCGGAGGAGGCCATTTAAATACAGCCGCCTGTCAGATGGAAGGAACGGGTATTATTGAGGCCATCGGCGTATTAAAGCGTACCGTTGACAGTATGCTGGAGGCCGGTGAGATATAGTTTAGAAAGAAGGGATTTACGGTATGAAGATAATATTATTACAGGATGAGAAAAAACTGGGCAAAAAGGGGGATATCATCGAGGCCAGCGAAGGGTATGCCAGGAATTATATTCTGCCGAAAAAAATCGGTGTGGAGGCTACTTCGAAGAACCTGAATGATCTAAAGCTTCACAAGGCCAACGAGGACAGAATTGCAAAAGAGCAGTTGGATGCCGCAAAAGCATTGGCAGCAGAATTAGAGCCGAAGCAGGTGATTGTAAAGATTAAGGCAGGAGAAGGAGGCAGGACTTTCGGGTCCGTATCCAGCAAGGAAATTGCGGCAGCATGTATGGAACAGCATAATATAGAGATCGATAAGAAAAAGATTTTGCTTCCGGAGAATCTCAAGAATTTTGGTTCTTATGAGATAAGCATCAAACTGCATTCCCAGGTGACAGGGAAATTGACAGTAAAGGTTGTGGAGAGCTGAGGCCTTTATGGAAGAAAATGTACTGAAAAGAATATTGCCTCACAATCTGGAGGCGGAACAATCTGTGATCGGTGCCATGCTGATGGATCAGGATGCCGTTGTAGCGGCGTCCGAGCTGCTGACAGGAGAGGATTTCTATCATAAGCAATATGGGATCCTGTTTGACACCATATGTGAGTTGCATGACAGCGGAAGTCCTGTGGATCTGGTTACACTCCAGGATCGCCTGAGGACAAAGGATGTACCGCCAGAGGTCAGCAGCCTGGAGTTCATGCGGGAAATTCTGAATGCGCCGATCACTTCGGCGAACATTAAGCGGTATGCAAATATCGTTTCTGAGAAGGCCACTCTGCGCAGGCTGATCCGTTTGAACGAGGAGATCGCAAATACTTGCTACAGCGGAAAGGAAACACTGGAATACATTCTGGAAGATACGGAAAAACGTGTTTTCCAGCTGGTACAGCGCCGCTCCACGGATTCCTATGTTCCCATTCGTCAGGTAGTTATGAAGGCCATGGACAAGATTGAATTTGCGGCGAAGAATAAGGGGAGTGTTACCGGAATCCCCACCGGTTTTCTGGATCTGGATTACCGGACAGCAGGGATGCAGCCTTCGGATTTGATTCTCATTGCTGCCCGTCCTTCCATGGGAAAGACAGCATTTGAGCTGAACATTGCCCATCATGTGGCGTTAAAGAAGAATCTGACACTGGCAATTTTCAGTCTGGAAATGAGTAAGGAGCAGCTGGTAAACCGTATGTTTTCCATGGAATCCAACGTGGATTCTCAGAAGCTGCGTACCGGGCAGATGAATGATCAGGAGTGGGAACGGCTGATCGAGAGTGCCGGTACCATAGGAAAGTCTTCTATGATCATTGATGACACGCCGGGTATCAGCATTGGGGAGCTTCGTTCCAAATGCCGTAAATATAAACTGGAACATAATCTGTCCATGGTTATCATTGATTACCTGCAGTTGATGACCGGCAGCGGCAGATCTGATTCACGACAGCAGGAGATTTCCGATATCTCACGTTCCCTGAAGGCTCTGGCCAGGGAGTTAAGTGTGCCTGTAATTGCATTGTCGCAGCTTTCCAGAGCTGTGGAGCAGAGGCCGGATCATCGCCCCATGCTTTCGGATCTTCGCGAATCCGGGGCCATAGAGCAGGATGCGGATGTGGTCATGTTCATATATCGAGACGAATATTATAACCATGATTCGGACAAAAGAGGCATTGCAGAAATCATCATTGCAAAGCAGAGAAACGGTCCCATTGGCACGGTAGAGCTGGCCTGGCTGCCGGAGTACCAGCGTTTTGTAAATCTGGAGCACAGGCAGACAGATTAAGAACAGTTTTTTACAAAAGAGGATGAGTGTATATACTCATTCTTTTTTATTACATATTACCTGAGAAAGGAGAGAAAATGGAGAATTATCTGCTGATTTCGGATGCGGCAAAAGAAGTAAAAGTGGAGAGCCATGTGCTGCGTTACTGGGAGGATGAGCTGCATCTGCCCATTAAACGCAATGAATTGGGACACCGCTATTATACACAAGAGGATGTGGAGCGATTCAAGCAGATCAAGGGTATGAAAGAAAGGGGATTACAGTTGAAAGCGATTAAAATGATATTAAAGGACGGAAAGCTGGATGTGCTGTCGGTAGGAGATGCCGGGTCGATTGGGACAGAGCGGCAGAACCGAACAGGCCAAAATCCCAGGGGTACAGAATGGCAGGAAGGAGCGGACAGAAAATCCACGGAGACAGATTGGCAGGACGATACATGTGGGAAGCCGGGAGAACTGGCAATTGACATTATTCCCAACAAAAATGCGCGTCCGGCAGAATCTAAGGAGTCCAGAGAGGACAAGTCCAGGCGACTGCAATGGCTGCTACAGCAGCTGATTCGCCAGACGCTGCAGGAAAATAACAGGACGCTGTGTCGAGAGATCAGGGAGAGCGTGGTCAAGGAGCTGGATTATCAGTTCCGTATGCAGGAAGAACGGGAAGAGGCCCGGGACAGGATGCTGGCCCAGCGAGACGAGGAGCATTTCAAAAAGATGGACGAGCTGCTGAGGAAAAAGGCAAAGCGACTGGGACGGGAAAAGGCAGAGAAGAATCGGGAAAAAGGAGAAGGGGATAAACCGGAAACGAATACGCAGGAAGAAGAAGGACTGGCAGTTCCGGAAAAAAAGAAAAGGCGCTTCTTTTAAAGAAGCGCCTTGGAATCCCTGCTTTGCCGGGGCTTTAGCCCTGAGAAATAGCTCCGGTAGGGCACTGTCCTGCACATGCACCGCACTCGATGCACTTATCGGGATCGATCTCGAATTTGCCGTCTCCCATGCTGATTGCGCCTACAGGGCACTGAGACTCACAAGCTCCACATGCTACACAAGCATCGCTGATTACGTATGCCATAATAATATCCTCCTTATGATATCACAAAAGTTTGTTATTTTGATAAATTTTGGATCTCATTTCTTCTTTTCCTGATTCCGTCCAGGATTGCTCTTTTCTTGTCAAGCAGTTTATCCTTATCCATAGCCGGAATCCCCTTCAGCCTGTATTCCATACCCAGGCTTTCGTATTTCTTCTCACCCATGGTGTGGTAGGGCAGGACATCAAGGGCCTTCAGATTGCTGAACTGCCCGATGAAATAACCCAGATCAAAAAGGTATTTTTCATCGTCCGTTATCCCGGGAACCACCACATGACGGATCCACATATCCACATGTTTTTCATTCAGATATGCGGCAAATTTCAGAATATTCTCGTTGGGCTGCAGAGTGAGCTCCCTGTGTTTCTCCGGATCGATATGTTTGATATCCAGCATCACCAGGTCGGTGAGGGTCATCAGGTGATCCAGTTTCTCCAATAGCGGAGCATTGTCCGGATTGTAAGAGATTCCGGAACTGTCTATGCAGGTATGAATCCCTTTCGCCTTGGCCAGGGTAAACAGTTCGGTTACAAAATCCACCTGCATCAGGGGCTCGCCGCCGGTTACAGTCAATCCGCCCCCATTGGCGTAAAAGGCTTCATTTTTCTCATATTGCTCGATAATATGGGAAGGCTCCATAAGTGTACCGCCATTCAATTCCCAGGTATCAGGATTGTGACAGTAGGCACAACGCATGGGACAGCCCTGTACAAATACTACAAAGCGTGTACCAGGACCGTCAACGGTTCCGAAGCTTTCCAATGAATGAATTCTTCCCTGCATAAGATTACCACACTTTCTACAGTTTGGGACTGTCCAGTCCTCTACGGAAATCCCCGGGAAGTATTTCTCCCCGGGGTTTCATGCAACTAACTCGTTGGCTTATACTGACTCATGGAAGGTACGGGAGATAACGTCAGCCTGCTGCTCGGGAGTCAGCTTGATGAAGTTAACTGCGTATCCGGACACACGGATGGTCAGCTGAGGATAATTCTCCGGATGCTTCTGAGCATCAAGGAGCATATCTCTGTTAAGAACATTTACATTCAGATGATGGCCGCCCTTTGTTGCATAGCCGTCAAGTAAGTTAACAAGGTTGTCAACCTGTGCAGTATTTGTTGCCATAATGATTTTCCTCCTTAAATGATATTAATATATTTTTAAATGGTTGAAAAAATGCAGCTTTCAGGAAAACGGATGATTAGTGGTAATCGTCCAGTCCCTGTTCAAGAGTAGGTACACTGCAGGCCAACGGTGTTCTGGAACAATCCGTACAGCCCATTGTCTGAACGTTTTTCGACTCGACATCCTGGTCGCAATCCACGTTTACATGGCCTACGCCCTCTGTCATGCCGGAATCCAGCATTTTTACCAGGTCATCTATCATCTTATCTTCGTCCATGGTGCCTCCTTCTTATTCCTGCGGCGTACGGAGCAGCCTGGAAATGCCATGCTGTCCGCGCCGCAGGGTTCTGCAGGTCTGTGCTGCCCGGGGGGAAGCAGCAGACTGTTACAATTTTACCGAAACATACACATGTCTGAACCGGTTCAAGGACCGCAGGTATTGCTGCAAATCCTTTCTTTCAAATCTAATTTCATGTCAGTGCCATCTTGGTGTGCACGAGTCTTATTTCAAATCTAATTCGATGTCACCGGAGAATACTTTGTCTTCCTTGCCCAGAGCGCCGGGGATGATGGTGAAGGTATTGGAGATACCGTCCTGTGCATCATTGAAAGGCAGCTTGGATACGGAAGCCAGGGATGCTACTGCACCATGGGTATCGCGGCCGTGCATCGGGTTGGCTCCGGGTGCGAAAGGCTGGCCCTTCTTACGTCCGTCAGGTGTATTACCGGTAGCCTTACCATAGGTAACGTTAGAGGTAATGGTCAGGATGGAGGTGGTAGGGATACCATTCCTGTAGGTATGATGTCTCCTGATGGCGGTCATGAAGGTATGAACAACCAGCTGAGCAATTTCGTCTACGCGGTCGTCATCATTACCGTACTTGGGGAAGTCACCGGTGGTCTTGAAGTCGACGATTACGCCGTCCTCGTCGCGAACCACTTCAACCTTGGCGTACTTGATAGCGGAAAGGGAGTCGGCCACGATGGACAGACCAGCCACGCCGGTAGCAAAGTAACGCTTTACATCTCTGTCATGAAGAGCCATCTCTGCTCTCTCATAGCAGTATTTGTCATGCATATAGTGGATGATGTTCAGGGTGTTAACATAAACATCTGCCTGCCACTCCAGCATGTCAACGAATTTGCTCCATACATCATTGTACTCCAGCACATCGCCGGCAACAGGACGGTACTTGGGACCTACCTGCTTCTTGGTCACTTCATCCACACCGCCGTTCAGAGCGTAAAGCAGACATTTTGCAACGTTGGCCCGTGCACCGAAGAACTGCATTTCCTTACCGATTACCATGGAGGATACGCAGCATGCGATACCGTAGTCATCGCCGTGGTCGATTCTCATCAGGTCATCGTTCTCGTACTGGATGGAAGAGGTCTGGATGGACATCTTCGCGCAGTATTTCTTCCAGCCTGCCGGCAGCCTGGTGGACCACAGTACGGTCAGGTTCGGCTCGGGAGAAGGTCCAAGGTTTGTCAGTGTGTTCAGATAACGGAAGCTCATTCTGGTAACCATGGGTCTGCCGTCTACACCGACACCGCCCAGGGACTCAGTTACCCACACGGGATCACCTGCAAAAATCTGGTTGTACTCAGGTGTACGTGCGAACTTGATGCAGCGCAGCTTCATGATAAAGTGGTCAACGAACTCCTGAATCTGCTCTTCGGTGAAGGTACCGTTCTTTAAGTCTCTCTCTGCATAAATGTCAAGGAAGGTGGAGGTACGTCCAAGGGACATGGCTGCACCGTTCTGCTCCTTAACC
The DNA here is from genome assembly GCA_910580225.1 of uncultured Acetatifactor sp. Taxonomy (GTDB): domain Bacteria; phylum Bacillota; class Clostridia; order Lachnospirales; family Lachnospiraceae; genus Acetatifactor. Next base: position 41,040 of record CAJTXE010000018.1, on the reverse strand, counting down.
GCACACAGATATCCGAAGTAAACTGCCTGGATGGCTTCCTGCACATTGGCAGCGGGTCTGGAGATATCGCAGCCATAAGAAGCAGCCATTTCCTTCATCATCTTCAGAGCAACGATCTGCTCAGAAATCTCCTCGCGAAGACGAATGATATCATCGGTCATCACACGGCCGGTGGAATCCTTCTGGGTCTGCTTGTCCTCGATGAGCCTGTCAATACCATACAGAGCTACGCGTCTGTAGTCGCCGATGATACGTCCGCGGCCGTAAGCATCGGGAAGGCCAGTGATGATATGGGAAGAACGGCAGGCCCTCATCTCCTGGTTGTAAGCGTCAAAGCAGCCTGCATTATGTGTCTTTCTGTGGGTGGAGAAGAACTCGGAAATCTCGGGGTCAACTTCGTAACCGTTGTCGGAGCAGGCCTTCTCTGCCATACGAATACCGCCGTAAGGCTGCAGAGACCTTTTGAAAGGCTTGTCGGTCTGGAAGCCTACGATGGTCTCCTTGCTCTTGTCAAGATATCCGGGGCCATGGGAGGTGATGGTGGAAACAACCTTGGTATCCATATCAAGGACGCCGCCGGCTTCCCTTTCCTTCTTCTGCAGGTCAAGAACCTGTGCCCACAAATCCTTCGTGTTCTGGGTAGGACCTGCCAGGAATGCTTCATCGCCGTCATAGGGATGATAGTTTCTCTGGATGAAGTCACGGACGTTGACTTCTTTGTCCCATTTACCTGCTACAAAATCTGTCCATTCTGGTCTCATTTTGAAATACCCTCCTGTAAAATTTTGAATTAGTTGTAAAGTAAGTTAACTGCTTCTAATTCCATAGTTTCATTATATGAAAAACCGCACTGAGAGTCAAGGAAAGTTGTGTACTTTTTTCTATACACAGGCAGAAAAATGCGAAATTTTACAAGAATTTTATAAACGTTAAAAAATTGGCAATTTTTATTGTTATGCGGAAGAATAGCTTGTCAGATTTCAAGGAAAGATTTATAATAGAAACAGGATAAACCTAATTTTATTACAATACAGAGAGGAGAAACGAAAGACATGTCCGGTATAACGAAAGAAATGACTATCGGTGAGATCCTGAACGCAAATCCCGACGTAGCGCCGGTTTTGCTGGAGGCAGGAATGCACTGTCTGGGGTGTCCGTCCGCGCAGGGAGAGTCCCTGGAAGAGGCTGCCATGGTACACGGAATCGACATCGATGCCCTGATGAAAGCAATTGAGGAGATCTAAAGGGAACAAAAGGAATATCAAAAACACCCTCTGATGCCGATACGGCACAGAGGGTGTTTTGCTGCCAGTGGTGCTTTGCCGAAATCATATTTTGACTATGATTACGTGGTTGTTCCGAGAGCATGAACTGCTTTACCGCTGATAAGCGTTTCATAATGCTCTGCCAGAAAAGATTCACTTCCGGCGGCAGAATGAAGCACAATTCCATATTCTGAGACGGTGTTGCAGACACGGTCAAAGGCTTCAGCGCTCTCTCCATCCTGTGACAGAAGCAGCAGATAACTGTCCCTGCCGTCTTTTGCGCGTCTGTCCTTGTACAGAGTGCTGGAGCCACGATAGCTGCCTGCAATCAGAGAGGAGACCTCCATCACATGCCGCAGTGTATTCATCCGAAAGATACGGATATGGGGCTTTGCTTCAGAAACATCTGTGCATTGGCCGGATGTATTGACTTCGCCGGCTTCCTGCTGTGTCTGCATCCTGCGGAACAGATCCAGTATTTCGTGGGAGGATTCCTCCGCACCTTGATACTCCGGATCTTCATATCCGTGGTCTTCGGTCACTGAGGGGGCAAAACGGGAGAAACGGGTATCCAGTTCTTCAGGATCTTCTACTTTTGTGATAATCAGAACGATGCATTCGGTATTTAAGGGGATGGCCTCTATCATAAGGGGGATATCCTCGGCTTCAAAGCCGAATTCGAAATTTGCCTGCCTCATCATATCGCGGAATAATGTCTTGGCCTTCTCGGTACCGTAAGCCAGTTCGCTGATTTTCAGCTCGCGGCTCGCCAAATCTTCTCTTGTCAGAGTGCAGCGAATCTGGTTCTCATTTACTTTTTCGATTTTCATACGACAACCCTTTCCTTTCTGCATGGCTGAACTGTAATAGTAATACTTTGCTATGCAATGATATACTTTCAGCGCCTTTAAGTCAATAGCAGAATATAAGTTTAATATTTTTTTATAATTTTAAATTTTTCTTGCCAAACGGATTCGGGTGTGTTATAGTGAACCTGTAAGTGCCTTCGGTACTCTGTACAGGGAAGGAGGCGCAGCAGTCTTACTCTCAAGTTGATTTAGCTGATTTTTGGAACATGTCGTTCCGTTTCATCCTTTATATTCTAAGTGTGTATATCACATTATATGACAGTCTGGAAAAACTGGCATAAGTCTGAGGATGTCTTACAAGCAATGTGCATCGGAAGTTCACTTTTGCTTGATCATAAGTATGTCAACTAATTTTCACATTTATAATTCATTTTAAACACTCTATGCAATGGAAATTTTTGCCGTTGCATGTACTGCTGAAGGCATTTACTTTGTGACAGAGGTTTTGGAGAACGCTGATTCATCACATGGCTGAACCCTTTTGGGCGTTCTCCGCAAAACTCCAGGGAGGAGGTATGCCTATGGGAGAAATGGGCAATAATGCCGAAGAATTGAATACTGCGAAAGAAAACATGCTTTCACAGCTGGAACAAATGACACAGAGTGGGGTAGCGCTTTTTGTGGACGGACGGGCAGTGCTTCCAACGGAGGCTGTCTCCAAAGCAGTGCGGGAGAACAGTCCGTATATGGCTGATTATGTATTGGGTACATCCGGCACGATCGAACAGGTGAGGTTTGACAGGGTAACGCGTTGGTAGGCGCCGCCAGGGGAGCCGCCGCGTAACGGAAAGTGGGATTGCCTCTCGTGCTGCCTGCGGCGGAATTCTTAACAGTTGGTGTCAGGTTGTTGTTCGCTTGATGCCATCACAAGGTGTTTTCACGCGTTTTTGTGTACAGACCTGAGACTGCCCCGGGCGAAACTGCGGATCTTGTGATTTCTGCCCATCTGTTGCAGTGAACAGAAACGTGTTTAGGGTACAATTATAGGAAAAATTAAGATGACGTAAGCATTAAAATGTGGTATGATGTAACTGCCCCGAACGAGTGGGCAGTTACATTCAAGAAGAAAGGTCAGAATATAAGATGAAGAGAAAAATCATACCGGTAATTGTTGCTTTGGTATTGATCCTGCTGATTATTGTGGTGGGGTTTGGCGGAAAGCTGCTGGAGAAGTATTCCTACGGCAAAGAACTTGCAAATATGGATGAATACTATGGGGTATCCGAAGGTCAGCTGGCAATTCTTCTGCAGGACGACTGGCTTTCCGAAAAAGCGGTATTGATAGACGGTGTGGTTTATTTTGACCTGGATACGGTGCATACCTGGCTGAATGAAGGTTTTTATGCGGACACAAAGGAGCAGAGACTGCTTTATACCACTGCAGTTGACACAGCGGAAGCTCTCTTCGGTGCCGGAGAATATTCTGATAAGGACGGGAGCCATGCGACGGAATATATCATTTGCCGAATGCAGGGGGATACTCTGTACCTGGCGGCGGACTATGTGAAGATGTTTACCAACTATGCCTACTCTTTGTATGACAGGCATGTGCAGGTATATACCCAATGGGGAGAGAAGCAGACTATGGAGATTGCCAAAGATACCCAGGTCCGTCAGCTGGGCGGGATCAAGAGTCCGATACTGAGGGAAATGCAGGAGGGGGAGACTGTAGAACTGCTGGAGGAAATGGAAGACTGGAGTAAGGTAAAGACATCCGACGCCATTATAGGATATGTGGAGAATAAGAGGCTGGCAAACCGGCAGACTGAGACAGAGGTTCCCGTTACCGATTATACGGCGGACGAGTATACTTCAGTTTCAATGCAGGGAAAAGTAAGCCTGGGATTTCATGCCATAGGCGGGCAGGGCGGTAATGCAAAGTTGGCCGACATGCTGGCAGAAGGCAAAGGAATCAACGTGATTGCGCCTACCTGGTTCAGCCTGACGGATAATGACGGTAATTTCCGTTCTTTTGCAAGCACACAGTATGTGGAACAGGCTCATGGCAACGGGCTGCAGGTATGGGGAGTCTGGGACAATTTCAACTATAAAAACGAGACGGGAACGGAAGTGAGCAGTTATGAGGTGCTTTCCTCCACAACAAAGAGAAGAAAGCTGGCCCAGAGTATCGTTGATACTTCCATGGGGCTGGGGTTGGACGGCGTTAACATGGACTTTGAGGGACTGACGGAGGACAGCGGCATTCATTATATCCAGTTTCTGAAGGAGCTTTCCGTGTTATGCAGGAAGAACGGGCTTATCCTGTCGGTTGATAATTATGTGCCCTTTAACTTTAATAACTATTACAGACTTGATATTCAGGGAATGGTGACGGATTATGTGATTATCATGGGATATGATGAGCACTGGCACGGAAGCGGCGATCCGGGAAGCGTGGCAAGTATCAGTTATGTGTCAAATGGGCTTGACAAGACGATGGAACAGGTTCCGGAGGAAAAGATCGTGAATGCACTGCCTTTTTATACAATCCTCTGGAAGACGGAAGGGACGGAAGTAACAGATGAATATATTACCCTGAACAATGTGGCAGATTATCTGGAACGCATGAATATCGTGCCGGAGTGGGATGAAGAGACCTGTCAGAATTATGCGGAATGGGAAAGCGGAGCAGCCACATACCAGATTTGGGTGGAGGATGCGGAGTCCATTCGGGTGAAACTGAGCGTGATGGATGTGAGGAATCTGGGAGGTGTCGCCGTCTGGCGTCTGGGATATGGTACGCCGGAGGCCTGGGAAATGATTGCCTCATATGCCGGTTCCTGAATAATGGCATGATATGTTTCCTGTGAGAATATAATTGATACAAAACTTGCACAGGACATAAAGAATGAGTGGATTTCAGTACAAACTGTTATCGGGGGCGATTGCAGTAATGCTTCTTGCGTCTATCCTGTATGTGGGACGGGAGGTTGCCGTATATGTGACTGCCGGGAGCGTGGATGCGGAGAAAGAAAGGCTGTGTGTGGTCATTGACGCGGGACACGGCGGAGATGATCCGGGCAAGGTCGGAATCAATGGGGCAAATGAGAAAGATTTGAATCTTCAGATTGCAGAACAGCTGAAGGTATTTCTGGAGGCAAATGATGTGGAAGTGATTATGACCAGGGAGACGGATGCAGGACTGTACGATCCCGATGCTTCCAACAAGAAGGTTCAGGATATGAAGAGACGGATTGCGCTGATAGAAGAGGTGATGCCGGTTCTGACTGTCAGCATCCACCAGAACAGCTACCCGGAGGAGTATGTTCACGGAGCACAGGTATTTTACTATACAGGAAGTACCCAGGGACAGATGCTGGCAGAGGCAATTCAGAACCAGATGGTGAAACGGGTAGATCCGGAAAACAGGCGGCAGGTCAAGGCAAACGACAGCTACTATCTGCTTAAGAAGACAGGGGTGCCCATTGTCATTGTGGAGTGCGGCTTTCTCTCCAACAGCGCGGAAGCGGAGAAACTCTGCACGCCGGAGTACCAGCAGCGTGTGGCCTGGGCAATACATATGGGAATTTTGCAGTATATGAATGCGGTGGACTGAATCCGGATCAAAAGATTCCCACATACTGTCCCGGTGAACAGTATGTGGGAGCGTTTTACTCAGAAGCCCATTCAATGGCGATACCTGTGGTATTGGGGCCTACATGGGAGGAGACAATCAGGTTCAGAGAGGCCTCACAGTCACTGCCCACCAGAGAGCGGCATTTTTCAAATAATTCCCGATTTCCTACATAGATGGAGCCGAGGCGGGCGATTTTTCCGGACTCTGTAATGTGTTTTATATTCTTTAGTGCAGCATTGATTCCGCGGTTTTTTCTGTAAGGCTCAATTCGGCCCTCATTCATGGTGAGGATCACTTTGATATCGAGAATATCTCCGATTTTTCCCACACTGGGAGAGACACGTCCGCCCTGTACCAGGTATTTAAAATCATCTACCACAAAGTACAGATCGATGAGTTTAACCCGTTTCCGGATTTCTTCAGCAGTTTCCGCCACAGTTTTCCCTGCCTTTTTCAATTCCAGGGCGTCAACACACAAAAATCCGCTTCCAAGCGTCGCACTCAGGGAGTCGATCACTTCGATCTCTGCGTTGGGATATTGTTCTTTCAAATCATCCGCAACCATACAGATTGTGTTGTAGGATCCGCTTAAGCCCGACGATACCGTGATGCATAGAATCCCTTTTTCTTCCAGAAGGGCTGCCTCAAATTTTCTGCGGACATAATCAGGGTTGACGCCGGCGGTATAAGCTCTGCGGTGGCTGAGCTGTTCGAAGAAATCGTCCCTGGACAGCACCAGCTCGTCACCATAAATCTGTTTCTCTTCAAAGTAATAGTACTGAGGCAGCATGGATACCTGCGTATCATAAGGAGAAGGCAAGTCCACGTCTCCGTCTGTAAAAACGATATAATCTTTCATCTGCTCATCCTCTTCTCAGTCATTTTTATAAAATATGGGTGCTTGTCTGCTCAGAAGGCAGGTATAAAACACTTTAACATTTGTATGGAAAAATGCCTGTAAAAAATCATATTATTATATCGGCATATATTTCATATATGTAGACAGCAGAAAAAATTATTTTTAAAAAATTAAGAAAAGCCATAAAATATGTGCAGTTTATTGTTATATTATTTTGTAAATGGCGAATAATATGCTTTACATGTAAATGTAATATGTGATATTATATAGTAATAAAAACTACATAAAGAAATATCAAAACTCCGAAATCTGTTGCGTTATAACATAATCAGGATTGTGATTTGACAGATGCCGGTAATATGACGGACAGCCATTCGTAAGAATTTACGCAGTTTACGGAATTGGTACGGCAAATTACAGAATGGTGGGAGGATAAGGTCGTAGACAGAAGGAAAAGGATTGGAGAGCATATTATGAGTTACAAAATTGTAGTAGACAGTTGCTGTGAGCTTCCGGAGAATTTGCTGTCGGATAAAAGATTTGAGCGGGTGCCGCTGGGATTGGAAGTGGGAGAATACAGTATACTGGATGACGAGAATTTCAACCAGGCAGAATTCTTAAGAAAAGTGGCAGAGTATCCGAAATGTCCCAAGTCTTCCTGCCCGTCACCGGAGCGTTTTCTGGAAAGCTATCGGGAGGAAGTAGATCATGTCTATGCCGTGACGCTTTCCGGTCATTTGAGCGGCAGTTATAACAGTGCAGTGCTTGGAAAGAAGCTGTATGAGGAGAAATACGGGAAAAAGCAGATTCATGTGGTGGATTCCCAATCTGCCAGCGGCGGGGAGGCGCAGATTGCATTGAAGCTGATGGAACTGGAGGAGGCAGGCTGTTCTTTTGAGCAGATCACAGAAAAGATTGATGCTTTTCGGGACAGCGTCCAGACCTATTTTGTATTGGATAATCTGGAGACACTGCGTAAAAACGGCCGTCTGACCGGAGTGAGGGCTCTGGTTGCTTCCACACTTAATATCAAGCCGGTGATGGGGGCGGATAAGGGGGAGATCATTCAGCGAAGCCAGACAATAGGCATCAAAAAGGCATTGGGGAAATTGGCGGAGCTGGCGGCTTCCGAAGTGAAAAATCCTCAGGAGAGACGATTGATCATTACCCACTGCAATGCCCCGGAGCGGGCCGAACAGGTGAAACGGCAGATTCTGGCACATGCGTCTTTTCAAGAGTGTATCATAATGGATACGAGAGGAATCAGCAGTATGTATGCCAATGACGGAGGGGTGATTGTGACGACATGATGTCCGCGTTGTACGATATGCCTGAGATTGCTTTGAATGTCCGGTACATTAGGGCAACAGCAGCGTGTCCGGTCTGAACGGCTGCGCTTATATCTGGCAGAGCCAGCAGAACAAGGCACATTCTGCCAGGAGGATCAAGGGCATACCGAATTTAAAATACCAATGTCTCGTTTTGTGGTGAAAATACCGCATGCCCAATGTGCAGCCCAAAGCACCGCCCAACAGAGCGGTTCCGAACAGAGTGGCTTCCGGAATGCGCCAGGCATTCCGGATTGCTCTTTTCTTATCCACACCCATGAGTGTGAAACCGATTATATTGATAATTGTAATATAGAGTAAAATGAGTTTCATATATCATTGTTCTCCATACAGCTGTTTGCCTGTTTCAGAATGTTTAGAACATCTCTTTTCCCTGCTCCGCCATTTTCATTGCTCTTACTTTGCAGGAGAGTCCGAACAGATTGATGAATCCCTCTGCATCATGATGGTCGTATAGATCTCCGGTGGTGAAAGACGCAATGCTTTCATTATACAATGTATAGGGGGAAGTTGTGCCCGCCTTGATAATATTGCCTTTGTAGAGCTTGAACTTCACTTCGCCGGTGACATATTTCTGTGTCTCTTCGATGAAGGCCTGTTCCGCCAGGCGCAGAGGGGTGAACCATTTTCCTTCATAGACAAGGCTGGCAAAACGGCTGCCGATTTCCTTTTTCATTGCATAGGTATCCCGGTCAAGAATCAGCTCTTCCAGCTGCTGGTGAGCCTCCATCAGGATCGTGCCGCCTGGAGTCTCATAGACACCGCGGGATTTCATGCCAACGACACGGTTTTCCACGATATCGATGATGCCGATTCCGTGTTTTCCGCCCAGCTTGTTCAGAGTATGAATGATATCGGATACTTTCATTGATTTTCCGTTAACGGAGGTGGGGACACCCTTTTCAAAGGTCATGGTGACATATTCGCCTTCTGCCGGGGCTTTCTCCGGTGTGGTGCCAAGTACCAGAAGGTGCTCATAGTTAGGTTCATTTGCAGGGTCTTCCAGCTCCAGGCCTTCATGACTGATGTGCCAGATATTTCGGTCACGGCTGTAAGAGGAATCTGCTGAGAAAGGCAGATGGATTCCGTGAGCCTGACAGTATTCAATTTCCGATTCCCGGGAATCCATGGTCCACTTATCGTTTCGCCATGCAGCGATAATCTTAATATCGGGCGCCAGGGCCTTTATGCCCAGCTCGAAACGAATCTGATCATTGCCTTTGCCGGTAGCACCGTGACAGATTGCGGTAGCGCCCTCTTTTCTGGCGATTTCCACCAGCTTTTTGGCGATCAGCGGCCGGGCCATGGACGTACCCAGAAGATATTTGTTTTCATAGACGGCATTTGCCTGAACGCAGGGCACTACATATTCATCACAGAATTCATCAATAACATTTTCAATGTAGAGTTTGGATGCGCCGCAGGATTTGGCACGTTCTTCCAGACCGTCCAGTTCTTCCGCCTGACCACAATCCACGCAGACGCAGATCACTTCGTAATCAAAGTTTTCTTTTAACCAGGGAATGATGGCGGTGGTATCCAAGCCGCCGGAATAAGCCAGGACTACTTTTTCTTTCATATGATAGCAAGCCTCCGTAAAATGTATTTTTGATTTTTTTTGATGTAGATACTATACAACATTTCTGGCTGAAATGCAAGGTTTAAACAAAAACAGGATTGAGTTTATGCATATATTTGTATAAAAATGCAAAATTAATCAATGTGTTTTCAGAGAACGATACTGCGGTGGGAACCAAAGCAGAAGATCAGAGCAGGGAAGCCCGTAATTCCTCTCCGCTTTTGGCGCTTAATAAAGCAGGGGCAATGTCGAAAACTGTTTTACAGCCGCTGACGCCCTCATGGGACAGGCGGTATGCTGCCCTTGCATACGCAGTGATTACGCTGGCAGTGAATTCCGGATTGGAATCCAGCTTCAGGCTGTATTCAATGAGATGCCGGTTTTCCTGTTCCCATCCGGTTACGCCGCTTCTCAGTACCAGACCGCCGTGGGGAATTCCGCTGTGGTCCCGCTGCAGTTCTTCCTCACTGATAAAATGAACCGTGGTGTCATAGTCGGCGAAGTAATTGGGCATGGACTGAATCTCTTCTTCGATTCGTGTCTTGTCGGCTCCTTCTTCTGTTACAACAAAGCATTCCCGGGTGTGCTTCTGGCGGGTGGACAGTACCGGATTTTCACCGGCTCTTACCGCAGCAAGAGCGCTGTCTACCGGAATGGTATACTGTCTTGCATCTTTTACACCGGCGATCCGGCGCACTGCATCTGAATGGCCCTGACTCACGCCGCGTCCCCAAAAGGTGTAATCCTTACCCTGAGGAAGGATGGCATTGGCATACATCCTGTTCAGGGAAAACATGCCGGGGTCCCAGCCGACAGAGATGATGGCTACCTTGCTGTTTTCCTTTGCAGCGGCATCCACATTAGCAAAATGTTCCGGGATTTTTGCGTGGGTGTCAAAGCTGTCTATCACATTGAAAAGTTTTGCATACTCGGGGGTCTGCATGGGAAGGTCAGTTGCACTGCCGCCGCATAGGATCAGTACATCCAGACGGTCCTTCCAATCGGGTGCTTCACTGACCGGACAGACACATGCGGTTTCCGTTAGAATTTTTACATGTTCCGGATTTCTCCTGGTAAAAACTGCTTTCAGCTCCATATCCGGATTCTGGCGGACAGCACATTCCACACCCCGTCCCAGATTGCCGTAACCTAAAATTCCGATTCTGATACTCATATTTATCCTCCTGTGTTCCTTCTTTTGAAAAACAATGTTTTCCTGTCTCCGGGAACTGCCATTATTATAAACGCTGCGGGCTTTTTGTGCAAGAAGTTCCGGGTATTGTATTGAGACAGATTTTTTGAGAGTTTTACTGCAGTTTGCAGACTTCTTTGTCAGCTTTTTTGATTGATATGTCATGCAGAATGGTTTAAAATAAAGATGCAGGATTGAGCCAGCAAAAATTGCAGGGTGAATTGTTTAGTAAATCTCAAGTTTGAGTACCAATCCGGAAAATAATGGTAGATTAGAAATCGTAAAGATGAGGAGAAGTCTTCATGTTGGAATGAAATGGGAGTGAAAACAAAAGATGAAGGAGAGGGAAGAGATGACCAATGCAGGCGCAATATTTGCAGAGGTTTACAAAAGATATTTCGGTGACGTATACAAATTTGTATATCGCAGAATCCGGAACAAAGAAATAGCGGAAGATATCACACAAGATGTATTTTGTGCGGCATGGAACGACATTGATAAGTTCCTGAAACATCCGGAGCCGAAAGGCTGGCTGATAGTAACCGCGAAGAATAAGCTGCGCGAACTGTATCGCAAGATGGCGCATGAGGCACCGGAAACACTGAAAGAAATACCGGAACCGGCTGCAGAGGAAGCCGATTATGGTGAAATTGAACTGGATCTGACAGCGTTTCGGATTATCAGCAGGGAAGAATGGAAACTGATCAAAGATTATTATCTGGTCGGAATCAAAATCACGGAGCTGGCGGAGAAGTATGAGACGACACCGAATAATATGAGAGTAAAACTGTGTCGTTTGAAAGCGAAACTTCGTAAAAAGATTGACCGATAGAGAAGAAAGGGGAAAATATGCGGAAAAAAGTTGGAAACAAATCGATTAAAAAGAAACTTAGCAGGGAACTGGACTGGTATACCTTATGTGCTTCCCAGGAGGAGTATGATGAAAAAGCGGTGGAGTCCATACTGTATCTGCTGGATACATGGGACCCGCTGGAAGAAGGAACAGTTCCTTCGGCGGATGAGGCGTGGGAACGGTTTCAGGCAAATAAGGAGAAGAAAGAATTTCTGCCGGTTGGGAAGACGGCGTCAGATGAAGGGGTGTCTTTGCTTCCAGGAGCAGACGAAATAGAAGAATTTCGGAAGAGTATGGCGCTGCAGGAGGAGACCGCTCCCAAATCGGCAGCGGGTTTGCCGTCAGAGAAAGTCCGTATACCGATGAAGACAGGATCGCCGGGTTCCGAGAAGCATTGCAGAGGGAAGAAAGCCGGCAAATTTGCACTGTTTGTTTTCCATCACAAAGTCATTGCCGCAGCGGTATTTGCATTGGTGGTGCTGATGGTCGGAAATACAATCAATGCCGTGGCGAATCCGGAGACAGGGTTTTTCTTTTGGATGGAGCGGGATGATTCTGGGGTAAAGATGATGACAGTACCAGAGGGATTGGAAGAAACTACTGAAGTAAATGAAAACATTTTTTATAGTAGTAAAGATTTGCCAGAATGGACAGATTGGTGGGTGCAGCTTGAAGATGATATTCAAATATCACATGAGTATGATTTCCAATATTATGAAATAGGAGAATTTGAAAATAGAGAACTGGTAATGAGTCACTACTTGAATACTAGTACCAAAAAAGAAATATCATTGGGGGTATGGGTATATCTTGATAAAATATCATATAGTATAGAGGAATTTATAGGATATACTTATATTGAGAGCTATCAAGTAGGAAATAAACAAATGGACATTTTTAGTAGGGAAGAGGACTTAGGTAAAATATATTATATTGTATGCTTTTATGAAGAAAACTGTAAATATTTCATTAGAGGACAAGAAAACTTGGATGAACTTAAGGTTTTAATTGAAATATATTGGAATTTTGTAAAATAAATAAATTTGTTGTAATAAAAGTGGAGTTGAAGTCATCTACATTATAGAAGGATAATTTTAATGAGTTGTGTAAGAAAGGAGAATATATGTCCTTCAAAAATTCTAAGGAGAAAAGAGAAATGAGAAAATTGAGAAAAGTGAGCAAAAGAGTATTAAGTGCATTCCTGATGACAACATTAATTACAGGAATTCCTAATGTAACAACCTTGGCGGCAAGGGAGGGTATGGTTAGTGATCTTGAAGAAAGTAACATTGTGGAGATTCTACATGCAACACTTATTGAAGAAGATAGGCTTGATGAAATTCTGCTATATACAATGTTAGCGGACTGCATTATAACTGTCAGCGGAGATAGTGATGGTATGCATATAGATATTACTACTGGAGTAGTGGGGACGGCTTCAATTTTGGGTGTAAAAGATATTAAGGTTCAGAAAAAAACTTGGTATGGGGGGTGGACTACTGTAGCTGTTAGTGATGGAAAAGAAGTGAAGGATAGATCAACAATGGGGATAAACCTTTTATATCGTAACGCGGAAAAAGATGCCACATATCGTATTACATGTATTCATTATGGAGATGTTGATGGTTATATAGAAGGTGAAAACAACAGTGGAGAGATTATCTTTACTTATTAGACTCAAAGACAAAATATTAAACTATAGGAACAAAACCAATGGAGAATAAGAAGATAAAACATATCAGTTTTTACAGTGGCCTGATCGAGACTTTGGGCTATGATCCGCAGAGAGCCATTTTGGAAATCAGGCTGTTGAGTGATGGGAAAATACGACGATATGAAAATGTCCCGGAAAGTGCATGGTATCATTTACGGCAGGACAAGCATCCGGATACCTATTTCCGCAGATATATATGTGGCCGTTATACAGAAACAACAATAGAGGAGGAGACTATGGGATAGTAAGATTACAATGTAAACATATAGAGATGAGATCAGAAGAGAAAAAGGGAAATGTAGGAAACAGGATATGGAAGGCAGAAAGATAAAACACATCAGCTTTTACACCACGCTGATCGAAACCATAGGATATGACCCGCAATGTGCCATTTTAGAGGTTAAGCTGGTAAGCGATGGGAAAATACGACAATATAAAAACGTTCCGGAAAACGTATGGTACCGGTTAAGGGAAGAGTATCATTCAGATTCCTATTATCGGAGATACATATGTGGTCGTTACGTGGAAACGATTCTTTCGGATGATGACAGTGAAGAGGTGGAATAATTGAAATGTTATTTCATCATATCCGAAGGCGTTTCCTGCTTCTGGGCAAAATAGAACTGCTGCACTGAGTGAACAGTCTGGCAGTTCTATTTTGATGTTCAAATTTCTTACTTGCATATCCGTCTTTTTTATGTTAACCTAAACACAGGCTAGAATTCAAATTTCAGACACATTCTAAAGACTGAACAGTCGTTTCTGCAGTTATTTACAATAGAAGGTATGTAAAGCATGCTCTATTGTGTTGAACTTCTTGCTGGGCGGGAGCCTGAATTCCACGGAATATGAATCCAAAAACAACAGCAGGAAGGGAGAGTGTCAGCTGCCTTTTCTGCAAACAGCATTTCAGAAAGGAAAGACAGCTATATGAAAAAAACAAACAAATTGCGGAACGAGCCAAAGCAGGAGCCATCCGCTGTAAGTGCACCTCACGACAAAGGATACAAAAAAAGTCTGTCTCAGCCGGGAGAATTTCTGCATTTCCTTCAGAAGTATATAGGGGCGGACTGGATGATGGTTTTAAAGGAATCAGACTTAAGCCTGTGCGACAAGGAAATGCTTGAGCGGGATTATGAGGGCAAGGAGGCGGATCTGTTATATCGGGTTACCATGCCGGATGGCAGAGAAGTATTCATTTTCATTTTGCAGGAATTACAGTCTTACGTTGACTATACAATGGTATTTCGTATTCTGATATATATTGTAAATACACTTGTGAAGTATTTCATGGACACAGGAAAGAAAGAACGGGAGCGCGCGGGTTTTCGGCTGCCGGCCATAGTGCCGATTGTTTTTTACAATGGACAGGATAGATGGACAGCGGTTAAGAGGATGAAGGATTACCAGGAAGGCGGTGTGATTTTTGGAGATTATATCCTGAATTTGGAGTACTACCTGGTTAATCTGGCTGAAATTGAGGAAGAGTATATATTGTTATCCAATACAGTTCTGGACAATATTATGTATTGTGACAAATATAGAAAGAAGCAGGAGTTGGTAGCAGCAGTGCGCACTGCGTATGGACGAGTTCGGGACCTTGGGTTTCAGGAGCAGGAAGAATTCCGCAATTGGGCGAAGTATATACTGCTGTCAGTCTGCGGAGAAAAAGAGGCAGTGGCGGAAGAAGTACTGAACTGGGGCGGAGATAAGGAGGAGGACATGGCATTTCAGTATAATATTATCAGGGTATTTGAGGAAGAGCGGGCAGAAGCAAGGGCCAAGGGAAGAGCAGAAGGAATTGCAGAAGGAATTGCAGAAGGGAGAGCAAAAGGAATCGCTGAAGGCAAAGCCGAAGGAAAAGCAGAGGGTAAAACAGAGCAAAGAATAGAAATATGTGCAGAAAGGATTGAAGATATTATCGAGCTTCTGGAAGATATCGGTACTGTTCCGGAAGCGCTGAAGGAGTTGCTTTCAGTACAGACGGATTTGGCTGTTTTAAGGCATTGGCAGAAGCTGGCGGCCCGTGTGAGGACAATTGATGAGTTTGCAGATCAGATTTCTGCAGGGATGTCGGTTGCTGCCGCAGGACAGACAGCAGAGTAAGAAGCGAAAAATGTGCCAGGCTGTCAAAATTCCTGCTGCATCTGCGTTGCTTAAAAGTCCATTGGTTTTCGGGTTTCCATGGAATAAGTGAGACAACCCCCGGAATATACTTAGATGGAAACTGAAAGACGGATACCGTCAGTGAAGCGGAATAGGCAGAATATCGGGGGTGCAGACATGTATTATGACAGAAAAATAAGATATCTGGATTATTTGGAAAGGGGACAGAGGGTCAAAGGTGGAGGCTATGTGAAGCTGGAGGTCAGGGATGAAAGGCTGCTGATCGAACTGACGGTGACAGGGCTGCATATGACGGACTCCTATGAGCGGGATGTTTTTCTCCTGGGAAAATCGGTTGAAAAGGCTGCCGGAAAGATATGCATTCTGCAGGGAAAGGGAAAGTACAGAGAGGAGTGGAACCGGTTGACGGATATTGCAGGAACCGGTATCAGCTACCAAGAATTGTACGGACTTCGGATTCCTCTTGGGGCGGGGAGAGAAATTTCATGCAGATGGCAGATAAATGAGAAGAAAGCAGAGGCTTCCTGTAACGCTAATTTTCGCGCAGAGGAAATCAAAGCCGCCGAATTTACGGTCAGCAGGGAGATACTTCCGAAGGAAAGAGAAGATATGGCGGTGATGAAGAGGCAGTCGGTGTATCAGCCGGTCCAAGGCGAAGCAGGGACTGATGACGGCGGGAAGTGTCAGGGGGCAGGTCTGCTCAATCAGAAGGAAGGCGGAACCGACCGGTTGATGGATCAGCAACATCGGAAAGAACCAACAGAGATTGGACTGGAGGATGACCGGACTGCAGATCATCCGAAACAGGAAACTGCAGCTTCCGGGATGTACGAAACGGTATATCAGTCGAGTCTGCCTGAAAGAGAGGAGAAGCGCCAGTCTACAGATCACCCGAGACAGAACATAGGCGGGGCTGCAGGGAATAGCCGGCCTGTATATCAGTCGGAGCAGGGAGAAAGAGAGACGGACAGAAGCAGGGCAAAGCGGTTGGCGGATATTCGGGGGGAGGCAGCAGTGAGGGAGAGAGAACATCGGACGGCAGAGTTTTCGGGAAGAGGGGTGGACGACACAGTAAGAATTACGAAGGAGCCGGAACGTGGAGGCGGAAGAAATTTGACGGATCATGGCAGGGAGAGAAGCCGTACAGGTCAGAAGCCTGTTAAGCTCCTGGAAAACAAATGGGATCAGCTGTGGGAAATTTACCCTCATATACGTCCTTTTAACGATGCCAGAGAGTACATTTCCATTGGGCCTTCGGATTTTGTACTGTTTCCGGAAGCTTCCTATCACACAGTCAACAACAGTTTTCTGCTTCACGGGTATTACAATTATAAACACCTGCTGTTGGCAAGAGTAGAAAGGAAGGGGGAGGCGGTTTACTACATAGGAGTGCCGGGAAACTTCTTTGAAAAAGAAAAACAGGTAGCCATTATGTTTGGATTTGAGAGTTTTGAGTGTGCTGAAGAGCCGGC
The DNA here is from genome assembly GCA_910580225.1 of uncultured Acetatifactor sp. GTDB lineage: Bacteria > Bacillota > Clostridia > Lachnospirales > Lachnospiraceae > Acetatifactor. The sequence goes on along the minus strand of CAJTXE010000018.1, from coordinate 24,184 downwards.
ACAGGCGGGAGATTTCGGATACTATATGATGCGCACCGGGCTGTAGGGAGAGGGCATACTGCTGCGGAGAGCGCTGGTCCGGACGATGCAGGGAAGGAGACTGGGAGGCATAAGGGTATGAACTTACAACCCCTCACCGTCGAAGGGCGGAATAAAACTTTCGGCGGCTGTTTGTCCCTCCTGGCGGAATCCCTGTTCAATGCCGATTCTGCAGGCAAAATCCAGTACCCTGATATATTCTTCCGGCGTAACGGTATGCTGAAGCTGGCTGCGTTCAGGCTCGGGAAGCTGTTCCAGATGAGGGAGCGGCGTATACTGATTCATAATACTGACATAGATGTCATTTCCGTAAGTGTTATGAAGGTAACGAAGGATTCGTTTGGAATCGCCTGTCTGGCCAGGCAGGAGCAGATGGCGGACAATGAGCCCCCTTTTCATCATACCGTCCCCGGAGCCGAACACAGGAGTTTTTACCTGGCGGAACATTTCCCTGATTGCCAGGCAGGCTTTCTCAAAATAATCGGGGGCATGAGAAAATCGTTGGGACAGCAGGGGAGAATGATATTTCAGATCAGGGAGATAGATATCCACCAGACCGTCCAGCAGGCGAAGGGAAGAAACTTCCTCATAGGAGGAGGTATTGTATACAACCGGAATGAAGAGACCGGACTTTTTCGCTGTTTCCAGGGCAAGGCATACTTGAGGAAGAAAATGGCCTGCTGTCACCAGGTTAATATTGGCAGCGCCCTTTTCCTGCAGTTCCAAAAAGATCCGGGGAAGACGGTCAGAGGACAGTATGCGGCCCCGTCTGCCAAGGGCGATGTCGTGATTTTGGCAATAGACACACCGAAGGCTGCAACCGGAGAAAAATACAGTGCCGGAACCGCTTTTTCCGGAAAGACAGGGCTCCTCCCAGTAATGGAGAGCAGCTCTGGCTGCGGTGATATCCGCACTCTGACCGCAGAAACCGGTTTCTCCTTCCAGGCGGTTGACATGGCACTGTCTGGGGCAGAGGGTGCAGTCTTTCATGAGGGATTGTAATTCTTTCGGTGATAGTCTCATAGTTTGATTCACAGTTTTATTCCTCATATAAAACCGTACATCTCAAAGCCCGAAGCACAGCTCCACCCGGCTGCCTTGCGGCACATGAGAGGTTCCGCTTAGTGCTGCTTTGTTCCCAACCTGACACGGTTCACGGATTCCCATTGCGCAAGACCGAATTTCATCACTGTATCGGACTTTAAAGATGTACGGCTTTTTACAGTGTATCCTGTTCCGGGGGATTTGTCAAGAATTAAAATTTGGCAGGAATTGAATTTTTCGGCAGACCAGGTTCTCAGACTTTGTCCGGCAAACTTTGCCTTGACAGGGTCTGTTGGAAATGCTACGCTGATTTTAAATTGTCCTGATTTTGGAAAAGCCCTGAAAGGCAGGAAGGAATAAACGGCTTATGGCGGTCACATTTACCCGGGAACAGCAGAGGGCCATTGATTTACATGGCTGCAATATATTGGTATCGGCAGCGGCAGGCAGCGGCAAGACGGCCGTGCTGGTGGAACGTATCACAAAAATGGTGTGTGACGAACGGAATCCCGTAGATATAGACCGGTTGCTGATCGTTACGTTTACCAATGCGGCGGCGGCGGAAATGCGGGAAAGGATCGCGGCAGGTATCTCCAGAAGACTTACGGAATGTCCGGAATCCGAACATATTCAGAGGCAGGCCACTCTTTTACATAATGCCCAGATTACTACCATTGACAGTTTCTGCCTTTTTCTGCTCCGGAACCACTTCAATGAGATCGGACTGGACCCGGCCTTTCGGATTGCAGATGAAGGGGAGATTAAGCTGATGCAGCAGGAGACGCTGGGGGAACTGATGGAAGATTCCTATGCCTCTGAAAATGAGGCTTTCCGGTTCTGTGTGGAGTATTTCTGTCCAGGGGGCCGTGAGAGTGTGCTGGAACAGCATATTTTAAACCTGTCGCGATATGCTGCCAGTTTTCCCTGGCCGGACAGATGGCTGGAGGCCCGCAGGAATGATTACGGTGCAGTAACGGTAGAGGAGATGAAAGACAGCCCGTACGGGATGTATCTGATGCAGCACTTGCGGAAGATGGCGGCCGGATGTGTGGAAAAGATGCGGACGGTCCGTGGACTGTGCGAAGATGCGGACGGTCCCTATATGTATGGAGAACTGGTTGACGGAGAGCTGGAGCAGCTGGAAAGCCTGCTGGCCTGTGAATCCATGGCGGAATTTGCATTGAAGCTTCCGGCGGTGAAATTCGGCAGGCTTCCCGCGAAGAAGGATGACAGTGTTTCGACGGTGAAAAGGGAACTGGCAAAGGAACTGCGGGCAGGGGTGAAAGACAGCATTCGCGGGATGGAGGAGCGCTATTTTGCCACGTCTCTGGAGCTTGCGGCAAGACAGGGGGCGGCCTGCAGGGAGCCGGTGAGTACGCTTATCGATCTGGTATTGGATTTTGACAGAAGAATGCAGGAAAAAAAGCAGGAGAAGAAGGTGATAGATTTCACCGATATGGAGCATTATGCGTTGGATATTCTTCTGGACGTGAATGGCGACCAGGTCAGGCCCAGCGCAGTTGCAAGAGAATACAGACAGCATTTTGCCGAGATACTGACAGATGAGTACCAGGACAGCAATCTGGTTCAGGAGTATCTGCTGAAAGCGGTTTCAGGGGAGGAGGATGGCCGGTTTAATCGCTTTATGGTGGGGGACGTGAAGCAGAGCATCTATAAATTCCGCCTGGCAAGGCCGGAGCTGTTTCTGGAGAAATATGAATCTTATGCGACGGATGCGGCGGGAGCAGAAGATGTGCAGGACAGAGACCATCCTGAAAAGGACAGACAGAATAAAACGTGCCTGCGGATCGATCTTGCGAAAAATTTTCGAAGCCGTAGGGAAGTGGTTGATTCCGTGAACGACGTATTTGCCCGGATGATGAGCGGGGAAGTGGGAGGGATCGCCTATGATGACAGGGCGGCGCTCTATCCGGGAGCCGCGTATCCGGAAAATAAAGCCTGCGGTACGGAACTTTTCCTGGTGGAAAAACCGGATAAAGAAGAATCTTTTGGAGCCAAACAGGCGGAGGCACTGGCCATTGCCCGTAAGATCAGGGAGATGAGGGAAAGCTTTCCCGTGACGGACAGGAGAAGCGGTGAAATGCGGCCTGCAAAGTACAGTGACATGGTGATTCTGCTGCGGACCAACAGCGGGTGGGATGAGGAGTTCAGGGAAGTCCTGGAGCAGGAGGGCATCCCGGCATATATTACATCCAAAACAGGTTATTTTGCTGCAGCGGAAGTACAGGAACTGCTGCAGCTGCTGCGTGTGCTGGACAATCCGAGCCAGGATATTCCTTTGTTTGGGGTTATGAAGTCTGTCTTCGGAGGTTTCTCTGAGGAAGAAGCCGCCAGGATCCGCAGTCATACCAAGGGCTGCAGCCTGTATGATGCGCTGAAGCGATTTGCGGAGGATTACGGAGAATCAGAAGATCCCATGAGGGATGACGGCGAACCGGTCAATGGAAAAGAGGACCTGGAAAAAAGCGTCAAACGGACCAAGAGAACGGAGAATCCGGGAACGGCAGGGGAGCAGGAAGCAGAAGACATCATGGGCCTTGGAAAAAAAGCGGCTGCTTTCCTGCACCGGATTGCCGGATATCGGGAATGCACAATATACCTTCCCATTCGGGAATTGCTGACAAAGCTGATTCAGGATTTCGGCTATCTGGAATATGTGACGGCACTCCCTACCGGAAGCCGGAGGCGGGCCAATGTGGAGATGCTCCTTACCAAGGCATCGGATTTTGAGAAAACCAGTTATTTTGGACTGTTTCATTTTATCCGGTATATGGGACAGCTGGAAAAATATGATGTGGATTACGGCGGGGCTGAGCAGCTGGATGAAAATGCCGATGTGGTGAGGATCATGAGCATCCACAAGAGTAAAGGGCTGGAGTTCCCGATTACCTTTGTGGCAGGTATGAGTAAAAGATTTAACATGCAGGATGTGAATCAGGCGCTGATTCTGGATATGGATTTGGGGCTGGGTACGGATTATGTGGATCCGGACAGGCGCATCCGGAATAAAACCCTGCGTCGTATGGCACTGTCCGGAAAACTGCGGGAAGAGAGTCTGGCTGAAGAGATGCGCCTGCTCTATGTGGCGATGACCCGTGCCAGGGAAAAGCTGGTAATGACAGGGGTTGTGGAAGGTGCTGCGGAAAAATGGGAACGACGCAGAGAGCTGGGCGGCGGACAACTGTCCTATCTGGATTTTATGGAGGCTGGAAGTTACCTGGATTTTCTGTTTCCTGTGCTGCCGGAAAGCCGTGTGGCGGTACACATTGTGGAACAGGAGGAACATGCGGCTGGGATGATAACGGAGCAGCTGCAGCTGTTTTCCAAAAAGGAAGCCCTGGAGCTGGCTGGACAGCAGGAGGGGGCTGAGGCGGAGATGCGTCTGCGTCAGTGTCTGAATGCGGTTTATCCATATGCCGCTCTGGCGGATCTTTATACGAAGACAACGGTGTCGGAATTAAAGATTGCAGCCATGGCAGACCGTGACGAGGCTGCCTGTCATATATTCGAGGAAAAGGAAGCGGTACCTTATATTCCCATGTTTCGAAGAGAGGAGGCGTCTGTCAGCGGAGCCGTGCGGGGAAATGCGTATCACCGGGTGATGGAGCTTCTGGATTTCGGAGAGATTCTGCCGGAAGGCGAAGTGGCAGATTCGGGAATTCTGCCGGAGGGGGAAAGCAGACGGCCAGATGGGGGAACTATGCCGGAAGGAGATAGAAAACCAATAGAGGCGAATGCCTTGCGGGCGGAGGAAAAAGAACTGATATCCCGGCTGCAGATATTTCTTCGAAAGAAAGTAGAGGAAAAGCGTCTGCCGGAAGAATACTTCCAGACAATTAATATACGGAAAATCGTTAAGTTTCTGCATACGCCGCTGGCCTTCCGCATGTACAAGGCATGGCAGCAGAAGCGGCTTTACCGGGAACAGCCCTTTGTGCTGGGGATTGATGCCCGCAGGCTGAAAAGGGAATTTCCTTCGGACGAGACTGTCCTCATTCAGGGGATTATTGATGTGTTTTTTGAGGAAGAGGACGGATTGGTTCTGCTTGATTACAAGACGGATTCGGTGTCTTCCATGGCGGAGCTGTGGAATCGCTATGAGACCCAGCTGGACTATTATCAGGAGGCGCTTGAGAAGATCTATGGGAAGCCGGTGAAAGAGCGGGTTCTGTATTCCTTTCATCTGGGCAGATATTAGGCAGGTGCACTTTTTGAGAGATTCCTGTGGGGACTGCTGTCCATTCAAAACTGCCTGGAGGATTTTCCTATGACACGGGAAATCATATGACTTTGTCCTCCAGGAATCATGTTCCGCGCAGGTTCTGTCAGCAGAGAGGCACATACAAAACGGCAGGGAGGCAACGCCATCAGACGGCTGTCTCCTCCGGAAAATAAATTTCATACCATACCAGAAAGGCATACACGGCCCAGAGCTTCCGGTTGGTGTTGCCTCGCCCGCAGCCTCTGCCCGCCATCAGTTCATCCAGAGCGTCCCGATGAAAGAATTTTTCCGCAGCCGGTGAGTGAAAGACTTTGTTCAGGATTTCCGAGCCTGCTTCTGAGGTGAGAAAATGTCCCAGGGGAACCGGAAAGCCAAGCTTTTTGCGTTCGGAGCTTGCGGCAGGGAGATGTCTTGCGGCTACCTGGCGGAAGAGATATTTGGATATCTGCTTTTTCTGTTTGTATTTTGAGGGCAGATAACGCGCCGCTTCAAACACTTCCTTATCCAGGTAAGGAACCCGCAGCTCCAGGGAGTGGGCCATGCTCATGCGGTCTGCCTTCTGGAGGATATCTCCCGGCAGCCAGTGGAGCAGGTCTATGTACTGCATGCGGCTGGCATCATCCAGATTGCCGGCATCTGCGTAATCCCCGGCCAGGAGTTCCTGGGGTGTCAGGGCGTCGGAGCCGGATTTCAGAAGCTTTCTGCGCTCTTTGGCGGTGAAGAGATTGGCATTGCCGATAAAGCGTTCTTCCACGGGCATGCTTCCGCGGATAAGGAAACTGCGTCCCCGCATTTTGGGAAGGCGGGCAGCCAGGCCGGCGATTCCTCTGCGGAGGGAGGCGGGCAGTTTCTGGTACAGGTGCAGGGCATTGGGCTCACAATAGATACGGTAACCGCCGAAAAGCTCGTCAGCTCCTTCACCTGAAACTACTACTTTCACCTGCTGGGATGCCTCCCGGGAGAGGAAGTACAGTGCTACTGCGGAAGGGTCGCCGGAGGGTTCGTCCATATGGTAGAGGACTTCGGGAACGGCTGCCCAAAATTCTTTCTCGGAAATCTGTTTTCCTTTGTGAGAAAGATGCAGTTCATGTGCCAGTTCTTTTGCCAGAGGCATTTCATTGTACCGGCTCTGTCCTTTGCCGAATCCTACGGTGAAGGTTTTTGTTCCGGTAAATTCGGCAGCTACCAGACCGGAATCCACGCCGCCGGACAGAAACGCTCCTACCTCCACATCCGCAGCCATGTGGGTCTTCACGGAATTTTCAATTGTCTGGTCCAGCCTGGAGATCCATTCTTCCTCCTGCTTTTTTCCATTGAGGGATTGCGGATGCAGCGTGGGCACGAAATATGGATTCAGTTCCAGAGAGGCGCTTTTTCTGTTATAGGTCAGAAAATGTCCGGGTTTCAGTTGACGGATTCCCTGGAAAAACGTTTTTTCCAGGGCGGAATATTGAAAGGACAGGTATTGTTCCAGAGCCTCCTGATTCAGCTTCTTTTTATAGGAGGGATGGGGCAGGATTCCCTTGATTTCCGATGCGAAGACAAATTGACCGTCAGTTGGGGCGTAGTAAAACGGTTTGATGCCGAAAGGATCCCGGGCCGCATACAGCCGCTCGTTCTGCTCATCCCAGATGGCGAAGGCGAACATGCCTCGGAGATGTTCCGGCAGGTGTTCTCCCCACTGTTCATAGCCGTGGAGGAGTACTTCGGAATCCCCCTGAGTGGAAAATCGGTGTCCTGCTGCCAGAAGCTCCCTGCGCAGTTCCTGATAATTATAGATTTCCCCGTTAAACACAAGAATCAGATTTCCGGTTTCGTTTGCCATGGGCTGCATGCTTCCTTCCAGATCAATGATGCTGAGGCGACGGAAGCCCAAGGCAGCTGTCTCGGACATCCAGCAGTTGCCCTGATCCGGCCCCCGATGGACCAGGGCAATCATCATTTTTTCCAGTACCTGTTCCCGGGAGAGCGGGGCTTCGGAAACAGGGATAGTCTTCTGAACATTGTTTTCTATAAATCCGCATATTCCGCACATAATATATGACTCCTTTGTATGATATCTCAATTGTTTACAGCCTGCTGTGCTATGGATATCAGTTTAAAGGGGGAATATTTCTTATTGTTAATCAGGATGTATCAAAAATGTTTCAGAGTGTAAATTTTTGGAGCAGGTATGTCTACAATTCCAGTATAATACACCGTCTGCGGGAAGGGCTGTCTTCCTCACAGGTTTCCAGCAGAATCCGGCGGGTCTCGGAATCATATTCCATATTCAGGAGATACTGAATATTTTTATACAGCAGTTTCGGCTCGGAACCGTCTGCCGGATACAGATACAGATCACCTGACTGAATGTCCAGCTGCTTTCGGATGAAGTCGGGATGGGAATTGATTTCTGTCCAATAAGTTTCGTTGTCCGCGGACATCTTTTCCAGGGGAGTGGTGCTCCATGACTGAACAAGTACCACCAGGAGATCACCGGAATCCAGGGGGAGAAAATCCCAGACCGGTTCAGGGAACTGTTTTGGCGTATTGCCGGCCTGTAACATGTTCATTTCCAGGCTGCGGATCTGAAAGCTATCGGCCATATAGTAGACAAAGGTTGTTTTTTCCATATATTTGTACAGGAAATAAGGTGTTTTCGGAGACAGATCCAGGTAGCTGTAGAAAGACCGGTTCTGGAAGTCCTCGGAAGTATCCAGGGGAGGATCCAATCGATTCCTCTGCAAGTCTTCCGTGTTTTCTCCATAATTGTGCTGCTCATTGACAAGGTAATGAAGGAGGCTGTCTTTCTCTGCTCCGGTTCCGGAAGGAGACTGTGGCTTGCGCAGTGCGGAATCTTTGTATTCCAGACTTGCAGCGACTGCACCGTCCTGGTCTCGGGTAAAACTTAACAGGCAGGGGGTCTCTGCATCACCCAGGTCGTAGAGCGCGGCGGTAAACAGAGGGCCGGCCCCTTCATTTGCAGCGTACAAGGTTTTGTCCGGAGGATAGAGAAAGCTGGAATTCTCTTTTCCGGAACTGACTGTCCAGTAGTCCTCTTTCTCTACAAAACTGTCCTTGGAACAGTCATAGATCGGTACGATGCGGTCGGACCCGGTGGTTTCTCCCGTCACGTCAAATGTCACCCAACGGCCGCTGGGTGAGAAAGAGCCTTCCGGGAAAGAGTAGTCTTCCTGATGGCTTTCATAAAGGAGCCATGGTTCCGAACCGCCGCAGGTATACAGCCAGACCAGACAGGTGGCATCATATACAGAACGGATATAAACCAGCATCTGGGATCCGTCAGGGGAGGGAAGCAGACTGTCAATATAGAGATTTCCGTTCGTTTCATCTCCGGCAGGGTTGAACCAATCTTCCCAGAAACCAAAGAATTCTCCAAGTGTATCATAGAAGCCATAGCGATAGTCCACATGTCTGTAAACCAGTTTTTCATTGAGATCTCCCTCCTCCTGGGCAGCAATGTGGATTCCGTTCTCTCCGCAGCCCTGAAGAAAGGCACTCTTTGTGAGCAGTTCTCTGGTTTCATAAGAGTAGGCATAGATTTTTTTCACCGAAAAATCCTTTTCGGGATCTGCTGTTTCCGTTTTTTCTTCATTAGGGAGGGATTCCGGGAGCAGAAGCGTTTTTTCCTCCCGGGCGCAGCCGGACAGAAGAGCGGCGGCTGTCAGCAGCAGGTATCCGTATGTAAATTTTCTTTTTTCGAAAAAAAGAGTATATTTCATGTGATCAGGTTCCAATCTTGTAGTTGTGATATTTACGGGGAGCTTACGGGGCTGTCATAAGAGGAAATTCTACACAGGATATCCGGTAACCAGACATACTATATCTGGTGTATATGACCCTTAATACGACAGCTTTGTCCGGTATCCCTGTCCGGATTTATGGCGGAGATATCTTCTGTTTTTGGAGATTATGGGGTATCTTGAGGCCGGTTTCAGCCTTCAGCCGGATATAAAATATGGTCTGTACGCCGGGCTTGCTTCTGACACCGATGATCCCCTGGTGTTCGTCCAGGATTTTCCGACAGATGGACAGTCCCAGACCGGAACTTCCCTGTTCCCTGGAGTATGTTTTGTCTACCCGGTAGAACGGTTCGAAAATCCGCTCTTGTTCTTTCGGTTCCAGTCCTTTGCCGCGGTTACGGACAGCCAGCCATACAAAACCGTCTTTTCGGATTCCGTCCATGCGGATGGAAGTGTGGCTGTCGCCATATTTGATGGCATTGTCTACCAGATTGATCAGCACCTGACGCAGGCGGTCCTCTACACCCAGCACCCACAGCGCTTCCGGAAAATCCGTTTCGATCTGCATGTCGTACCGGGCAGCTTTGATTTCCAGGGCTTGTGCAACGCTTCTGGCAGTGCTGCTTAAGTCCACGGGCTGTTTCTTCATATAAATAGCTTTGTCTGACATTTCCAGAAGCTGCAGTACCATCTGGTGCATCCGGGTGCTTTCCAGCAGGATCTGGTGCAGTCCCTGATCGGTGAGCTTTTCGTCTGCCCCCCGGTCGGCTTCCATGAGCTGGGCGTAACCCTGGATGGTGGTGAGAGGGGTTTTAAGCTCGTGGGTCATATTGTTGTAAAATTCCTGGCGACTGCCCAGCAATTTGATGATCTGGTCCTTGTCTGCCTGCATTTTTTCGAATTGAGATCCGATCATCTCCAGCATCACGCTGAAATTTCGGGACAGTTCGCCGACTTCATCCCGGCGTCCGGAGTCTGCCAGCTGGGCAAGCATCTGCATGTTGACTTCTTCCCGGGACAGATCCCGCACTACCTGGCGGGAGATTTCAGTCAGCTTCCATACGGGAACCAGGAGTCTGTTGATAAAGAAGGCCAGCAGCAGAAAAATCAACGCAAATACGGCTGCAGTTGTCTGGTAGACCAGGCGCTCGCTCTGGCTGCTCTGTATATAGATTGCGGAGGAATCCAGACGATAGCGAATGATGCCGAGAGTCCGTTCCTCGATGACAACAGGCATGGAAAAATAGACCAGCATACTGCCAGCATCCGGATAGGTCATGGTGAAGGCAGCATGTCCTTCCAGCGCCTGCATCAGATCTTTGCCGCTGCCCTCCCCGGGCAGCTGGGTGTGGCCGCTGAGGTATCTGCCCTCTGTATCCAGCACGCAGAAGTTATTTTCGCCGAGAGGTTTCAGCTCCAGGACGATATCTTCTGCAATCTGCCGATAGCCGTCCTCATCATTGTTGGCACCCTGGAGCATCAGAAGCTGGCGGATGTAGATCAGAGTGTTTTCCTGGCGGCTTAGCAGTTCCCGGGTCAACTGCTCCTCCAGATTCTGCCGGAGTCTGGCATGAATGCTTCCGTAGAGAACACAGCCGCCTGCTACAAATACGGCCAGAAGGATCAGGGTCATCTGGCGGCGGATTCCGAAACGGTAGGTTTCTTTGCTACGGGACATATTTATACCCCACTCCGAAGACCGTTACCAGTGAGTCTTCCAGGCCTGCTTTTTTACGGAGACGCTGGATGTGGATATCCACGGTTCTGGTATCCCCTGCGAAATCATATCCCCAGATCTGATCCAGCAGCGCTGTCCTGGTAAATACCTGGCGGGGATGCTTCAGAAAGCAGATCAGAAGCTCATATTCCTTGGGGGTCAGACTCAGGAGCAGACCGTCCCGGTACACACAGTGTTCCCGCTCCGATATGGTCAGATGTCCGCAGACCATTCGGTCGCTTTCGTCGGTTCCGCGGGCTTTGTCAAAGCGCCGCAGTATGGTACGCACTCTTGCCACCACTTCACGAAGGTCGAAGGGCTTTGTGATGTAATCGTCCGCTCCGGATTCCAGCCCATAGAGCTTGTCCTCCACAGTACCCCTGGCGGTGAGCATGATAATGGGAATCCTGTACTGTTCGGTCAGCATCCGGCACACGTCCACGCCGCTCAAATCCGGCAGCATCCAGTCTAACAGGATCAGGTCAGGAGGATCCTGGCAGGCGGCGGAGAAACCTTCGCTGCCGGTGTGGGCGCATTCCACCTGAAAACCTTCTTTTTCAAAACTGTATTTAAGTATATCTGCAATCGGTTTTTCGTCTTCTATTATGAGGATCTTTTTGTCTTCCATCCGCTTGTTCCATCTCTTTCTTTTTCCTTTATTATACACGCTTTTCCTCCAGATGCAATCGTGAACCGAGGGAAATTATTCCTTGACAACAGGCTGTATATGCAGTATCCTTGTAACAGGAAAAGGGCTTTTCCGGATCATCTCAATTGTCAGGATTTCTAGGTGTTCATGGCGTTTCTGCTGTTTTTACCGGGAGAGAAGTACAGGACAGGGAGTCAGGAAAGATAAGGCAGGGACGAATATGGACGGATATGGTTTGGCGCGGAAGCTTCAGAAGAATATCAACGATGTGTTTGTAGGCAAGGAATCGGTAGTGGAGGATGTGGTGGTATGCCTGCTGGCGGAAGGACATGTGCTTCTGGAGGATGTGCCGGGGGTGGGCAAGACCACCCTGGCGGGAACGCTGGCCAGAAGCATGAGATGCAGTTTCGGCAGGATTCAGTTTACGCCGGATACATTACCCGGAGACGTGGCCGGGGTATCGGTCTATAATCGGAAAACATCGGATTTCGAATATCGCCCGGGAGCGGTTATGAACCAGATTCTGCTGGCAGATGAGATCAACAGGACGGCTCCCAAAACACAGGCAAGCCTGCTGGAAGCCATGGCGGAGGGGCAGGTGACGGTGGACGGGAGAGTTTATGGACTGCCTCGGCCGTTTATGGTTATTGCAACCCAGAATCCGGTGGAATTTCTCGGGACCTATCCCCTGCCGGAAGCCCAGATGGACCGATTTATGATGCGGCTGGCCATAGGGTATCCGGGCCGGGAAGAGGAGATTCGGATGGCGGGTCAGTTTCTGGCGGGACGGACACCGGACAGGGTGGAGCCGGTATGCAGTGCGGAGGAGATACTCAGGCTGCAGGAACAGGTCAGGGCGGTTACGGTGCAGGAATCCATGCTGGGGTATATGGAAGATCTGGTGGTTCTTACCAGAGGGGAACCCCGGTTTGTGCTGGGGGCCAGTCCCAGGGCACTGCTTGCACTGATGCGGGCATCTCAGGCGAAGGCTTTTCTCATGGGACGGGATTATGTGAAACCGGATGATGTGAAGGCCGTTGCCATACAGGTACTGCTGCACCGGCTGGTGCTGTCATCCGAAGCCAGGATTCAGAAGGCGGATGCCTCCGCTGTCTTAAGGAACCTGGTATGGAAGGTGAAGGTTCCTATGTAGGAGCAGCGGATGGGGGATTCTGAATAAAAGAGGCAACAGGACCGGGCAGGCGGTATGACGGAAAGTGTGGGATTCGGATGAGAGTGCGTAGATGGATTTTTCTGGGATTGTGGACAGCATCCCTGGCGGGTATTACCTGCTTTGGCGGCGCGGTGAGCTATGGTTTCTTTTTCGGGATGAGTCTGCTGCCGCTGGTTTCTCTGAGCTATATTGCCTGTGTGTATTTTCGTTTTAAGATATATCAGGAAATCGGAAGCCGTACCATGGTGTGTGGTTGTCCGGAATCCTATTTTTTTATCCTGAAAAATGAGGATTTTTTTGCCTATGCAGGTGTGAGCATCCGGCTGTTCTCGGATTTCTCCTATGTGGAGGAACTGCCGGGGGACACGGAATATGAACTGCTTCCCGGGACGCGGCACACGTTTGAGACCAGGCTGGTGTGCAGGTATCGGGGAGAGTATGAGGTGGGGGTGAAGGAGGTGGTGGTGACGGATTTTCTGCGGCTGTTTCAATTGCGCTATTCCAATCCCGGCACCATCAGGGCATTGGTCAGTCCCAGGGTGGTTTCTCTGACAGAGCTTCAAAGTCTGGGGGAGTTCCAGGCGGTTCTGCGGAGGGAGATTGCGGCGGAAACGGAACCGGACACAGCTACAAGAGATTATGTGCAGGGGGATTCTCCAAAACTGATTCACTGGAAAGCCACTGCCAGGACGGGGGAGCTGAAGGTCAGGACCAGGACGGGAGAGGAGCGGCAGGGAATCGCAATCTACTGTGACATGAAGCGTGTGGGCAGAGACAGAAAAGAATACCTGCCTCTGGAAAACAGGATGCTGGAGATCGTGCTGGCTTTGACGTTCTTCTTTGCAGGGAAAGATATGGGGGTATCGGTCTGTTATGGACAGAACGGGCTGGTGGAACGCAGGATACAGGGAATGGAGGGATTTGAGGATTTTTACAGGGAGATGGACAGTGTGATGTTTCTGAAGGAAGAGGACAACTGCCGTACGCTGGAACAGGCTCTGTCACGGGGATGGTTTTGGAACAGTAAAGTGGTGTTTTTCGTTCTTCGGGAACCGGATGAGGGGGTGATGGAGCTGACACGGCGTCTGGAGGCCGGCGGCGTCATGACGGTTCTCTATGCCGTTACGGACAGCAGCCAGGAGGCCTGTATCCGACAGGGCAGTGAGCGGAGAAAGATCGTACAGGTGCCTCCGGAAGCAGAGCTGGAGGGCATATTGTGATGACAGAGAAGTTTCGCTTCCGGGAAAAGGGGATGTACCGTCTGGTAAATGCCGTGATTTTGACAGGTGCGGTATTATTCGGCGGGGCGGGCTTTGTGGGAATCGGCCAGATGAATGCCTGGCTGGCGGCTGAGGCAGCCATCCTTCTGATACTGTCTGCGGGTCTTAACTTTCTGCCGGTCAGGGGGAAGCTTTTCTGTCTGTCGGCGGCTGCCCTGGGGCTGTGTGCTGCCGTGGCGGCACTTGGAGGGGCAGAGAGTATGCTGCTGCTGCGCACTTATATTCCCTGGCTTATGGGGAGGGACGCCTATAGGGAGTGGGCGGCCTGGTATGCGGCGTTGCACACGGGAATCATTGTAATTGGGTGCTATTTTCTGCAGATTCTGTTGGAAAAGGTATTCTGCCTGCGGCTTGTATCTGCGGCCCTGTTTGTTGCCGGGGCTTGTGTCTGTCTGTTCACGGGAATCGAGCTGACGCATTTGGGTATGGCGTTTGGGCTTTGTTATGCGGTGACTGTCTGTGCAGAGTGGGTGCAGGAACACTGGAAGAAGGTTAGGGGCGGCAGCACAAGGGCTTATATGTTGCGGATTATGCCCTTTTTGGCAGGATATTTTCTCCTGATGGCATGTATGCCTGTGCCGGAGAATCCTTATGAATGGCTGTGGGCGAAGAATCTGTATCGGGAGCTGAAGGAGGTTTTTCTGGTATATACACAGAAGATCCGATGGGGAGGCAGAGAGGCATTCGGTATGTCTTTCAGCGGATTTTCAGAGGAAGGGAATCTGGGAGGCGGCGTTTTTGAGGAAGACAGTGAAGTGATGACGGTAAGGATCCAAAACGGCAGCCTTTCCAATCTGTATCTCACCGGCAAGGTGTATGATACCTTTGACGGCAGGCAGTGGGAACAGAATTATGAGGGCGGTCTATTGGATGTGTTTTGGGATACGGCGGAGACATTGTGTGCTGTCAGGGCCTTTGGCGGGCAGTACCGTGGAGACTATCTGAAAGACGCGGAGCTGAGAATTCGATATCTGGATTTCCATACCAGATTTGTGTTTGCACCGCTGAAAGTTCGGGAGGTGGAAGCAGGCGGTGAAGGGTTTGCGTATGAAAGCAAGGGCGGAGCGCTGTGCCTGGACGGATATGGAGGATACGGAACGGAATACAGGCTTCATTATGAGCGGATGAATGTGGGGCAGGCGGAATTTGATCGTTTTCTGGAGGTGTTTTCCCAGGGGATCTCCCTGCCGGGAGGTGCGGTGCACACGGATGAAGCCATGGCGGAGGAACTGGGAAAACAGTTTCCGGAGACTGAGCCTGCCCCGGAAGAGGCCGCGCGGTACCGGCAGAGCATATACGGGCATTATCTGGGAGAAAATGTGCTGTCGGAAGAAACGGCGGCGTATCTGGCCCAGGTTACTGCAGAGGCGGAGACCAATATTGAGAAGCTGCGGGCGATTGAAAGGAAACTGTCAGGATATGAATATACCTCAACTCCAGGCAGACTTCCGGGAAATATTGAGAACGCCGGCGATTTCCTGGAGTACTTTTTACTGGAGAATCCCCGGGGATACTGTACTTATTTTGCCACGGCATTTGTTTTGCTGGCGAGAGCGGAAGGAATTCCTGCCCGTTATGTGCAGGGATATTGCGTTCCGATGGAAGGGGCGGGGGAGACAAATGTGTATTCCTATATGGCACATGCCTGGCCGGAGGCATATATTGCAGGGGTGGGCTGGATTCCTTTCGAACCCACACCGGGCTACAGCGGGATACGCTGTCAGCCTTGGAAGTTAAGCCGGCCGACTGAGGAGACCGCAAAGGAAGAAGGGCATCCGACCGGGGACACGCCGCCCGGGCGGGAGGAACCGGAAGACAGAGAAATGCAGGAACAGGAGTTCGAAGATGAAGACAGAGCGCGTGGGGAACGGTTTTGGCAGCTGTTCGTATGTGCACTTCCGGTGATTCTGATTGGGTATGGAGGGGCGCTGGTGCTGGCCAATGGGCTGGGCAGATACCGCTATCGCAGGATGAGCGGGGAGGAGCGTTTCCGGCTGGAAGTTTTCCGAAACCTGAAGCTGTTATCGCTGCTTGGACTGGAGAAAGGGGAGCAGGAAACGCTGCAGGAGCTGCAGAGACGATGTGTGCAGAAACTCCCGGTGCGGAGCGGCAGGCAGGGTGAGCAAAGGCACAAACGCTGTGTCCGGGGCGGTGCCCATGATGAAAATGTGCCGGAAAAGGGAGTGTTGGTACCCGGGGAAATAGAGGGTTCTGTAAAGGGAACGAGGCCGGAAGGGAATCCGGAAGATATGCTGTGGTTTCTGAAAAATTATGAAGATGTCATATACGGAGGAAGGCCCGGGTCAGAAGAGATGATACAAGGAGCGGTAGAGGAGAGACAGGTTCTGGCAGAACTGCTGCGGCAGGAGAGGCCCTGGGCTTATCTCTATTGGCGGATGCGTTGGTCTCTGATCAGATACAGGTGAAATTCAAAGACAGCAGGAAAGGACTTTAAAAGAAAAATGACGACAAAGATACGAAATAACGATCAAAAGGCAGCGGTGTCTCACACCAGGGATATGACAACGGGCAATCCATATTCTCTGATGCTCGGTTTTGCCCTTCCCATATTTTTAAGTCAGGTATTTCAGCAGCTTTACAACACGGCGGACGCTTTCATTGTAGGCAGGTATTTGGGGACAAATGCGCTGGCAGCGGTGACGTCATCTGGTACCCTGATTTTTCTCATGATCAGTTTCTTCGCCGGCATCGCCATGGGTGCAGGGGTGGTAATCTCCCGTTATTTCGGGGCGGGAGATCAGGACCGGGTATCCCGGGCCATCCATACGGTGCTGGCATTCGGACTGGCGGCAGGGGGACTGCTGACAGTGGTGGGTGTGGCTCTGACTCCCACGTTTCTGGTGTGGATGCAGACGGACCCGGAAGTGCTGCCGGAAGCGATTTCGTATTTCCGATACTATTTTCTGGGATCGCTGGCACTGGTACTTTACAATGTCTGCCGCAGCATCATGAATGCCCTGGGGGACAGCCGGCGGCCGCTGTATTATCTGATATTTTCCTCGATCCTGAACGTGGTGCTGGATGTGGTATTTTTGGCGGTGTTCCGCTGGGGCGTGTGGTCTGCGGCTATAGCGACGGTGATATCCCAGGCTGCCAGCGTGGTGCTGTGTATGATACATCTGATGAAAAAAGGGAATGTGTTTACCGTGGAGTGGTCCGGGATCCGGTTCCATGGGGATATGCTGAAAGAGATTGTCCGCAACGGCCTGCCCTCCGGGGTACAGAATTCAGTGATCGCTTTTGCCAATGTCATCGTGCAGTCCCAGATTAATTCTTTCGGCAAGCTGGCCATGGCCGCTTACGGCACCCATGCCAAGATCGAGGGCTTTGCCTTCCTGCCCATCACCAGTTTCAATATGGCAAGTACCACGTTTATCAGCCAGAATCTGGGCGCCAGACAGTACGACAGAGCGAAAAAAGGGGCTCGGTTCAGCATACTGGCAGCGATGCTGCTGGCGGAGGCCATAGGTGTCTTTTGTTACATTTTTTCTCCGAAACTCATCGGGCTGTTTGATCAGACTCCGGGTGTCATTGAACTGGGTGTTCTTCAGTCCCGGACGGTATCGCTGTTTTTCTGTCTGCTGGCATTTTCTCATGCTGTGGCTGCAATCTGCCGCGGGGCAGGGAAGGCGTTCGTGCCCATGTGTGTGATGCTGGCAGTGTGGTGTCTGCTGAGGATTACCTATATCTTTGCCGTGATGCACCTGACCCATGAGATCGGGTATATTTACTGGGCTTATCCGCTGACATGGGGGATCAGTTCCGTCATTTATCTGTTTTACTATCTCTGCTGCGACTGGGTGCACGGATTTGATCAGGGACTGGAGAAAAGCTGAGAAAAAGGAGAAAACAGCAGTACAGGGACACGCTGGTCCGTCTGTGCTGCTGTTTCTTAATACCGGAATCTGATCCCAATGAGTGGGGCGAGATTACTGGAACAGTTTTACCACCATGGAATTCTGATTCATCTGTCTCTTCATCATCAGAGTTCTGTACTGGTCCAGCAGTTCTTCTTTTTTCTTCTCGGAAATCGCCTTTGGCATATCCAGATCTTCTATGCGGCTTCTGGACTTGAGCTGTTCCAGGGACATAGACGTATTGTTATTGTAGGTATGTTCCAGGCGATTGGTGGAAGCGCCGAGACTGCCTCTCTGCTGGGATACCATATTTATGGCATCGTCGATGGCGTCCAGGCTGAAATTGCCTTTCGTCACATCAAAATCGGCAATGCCCAGCGCCTCCAGAGTGGAGTTGGCCATACCGATCCTCATGCCGCTGCCGTCGGGGTTGGTAGCCAGGTGCATATCAGCCATGCTTCCGTCCAGGAGCTTCTGCTCATTCAGGGAAGTGGTTTTGGACATTGACTGGATGCCTTCCTTCAGCTGGTCTATCTCATTTTGGTAGTAGGCTTTGTCTGATGCAGAGGATGTTCCGTTCATGGAACGAAGGGCAAGATCGCGGATCCTCTGGAGAGAATCCATCACACCGCTCAATGCGCCGTCAGCTACGTTTAAGACACCAATGCCTTCCTGGGCGTTCTGCCCGCCTACACGCAATCCGGTTTCTTCTTTCTGCATTTTCTGTCCAATGGCAAGTCCTGCTGCATCGTCTGCCGCAGTATTGATGCGTTTGCCGCTGGAAAGATGGGAATAAGAAGGAAAGAGCCTGTTGCCTGCAGATATTGTATTCATAATAACACCTCCTTTGCTGCAACGATTTTGCCCCTTTATTATATAATTTTTTTCGGATGATTTCAACCGGTTTTTATCGCTCTTTTGTTACTTACACAAAATAATTTTTGAAATAGCTTGCAAAATAAAAAGGGATTGTGTAAGATAAAAATCAGATCGTCTGCATGACTGACGGAAGTGGGAGCACCCACAGGAAGTGCGGACATTCATGTAAGCCGACCGTCTGGGCACTGTTCGTTGATGTCAATGGAGACCTGTGTGGTCCTGCTGCTGATGGCAGGAAAAACACAGGCTGGTTTTTCGTTGAGCAGGATACGCAAAGCAGCGCTACAAGGCCGGCTTGCTTTCTATCCCCGAACAGAAGTTCTGCAGGGACGGTTGTATTTCCCGTGTCGGGTGCCGGCTGGGCAGACGGCGCGGAAACCACGCATAAGATGGAAGCGGAACAGGAGGTAAGTATGATACAATTGAATGAGGAATTGAGAAGCAATGCGTATCCCGGAAGAGGAATTGTCATTGGGCGTTCCGGAGACGGTAAAAGCGCCGTGATCGCGTATTTTATTATGGGACGAAGCGTTAACAGCCGCAACCGTATCTTTGTGACGGAAGGAGAGGGAATCCGTACGGAAGCCTTTGAACCCTCCAGGCTGGTGGATCCCAGTCTGGTCATTTATGCGCCGGTGCGGGTGAGGGAAAATGACACTATCGTCACAAATGGGGACCAGACAGATACGATTTATGACGGCCTGGAGAAGGGGATGACTTTTGAGCAGGCGCTGCGAAGCAGGGAATATGAACCGGATGGTCCGAATTATACCCCAAGGATTTCCGGGCTGGTACACCTGGAAAAGGGAGGATTTGACATGACGATGTCTATCCTGAAGAGTAATGACGGTGATCCGGCCTGCTGCAACCGATACACCTTCCACTATGATCGTCCTGCTTCCGGGGAGGGACGTTTCCTTCATACGTATATGCATGACGGAGATCCGCTGCCGAGCTTCCGGGGAGAACCCACAAAGGTGGCGGTGGAAGGAGATATTGACAGTTTCGCAGGTATGCTGTGGGACAGCCTGAACGAAGAGAACAAAGTGTCGCTGTTTGTACGGTATATCGACCTGGAAACCGGAATGTATGAGACACGCATCCTGAATAAAAATCAGAGATAAAGGCGTAAACAAAAAGAGAGGAAGGAGTTCATCAATATGAAAGAAATCGAATTAAAATACGGATGTAACCCGAATCAGAAGCCCTCCAGGATCTATATGGAAGACGGAAGCGAACTCCCTGTAACCGTGCTGAACGGCAGACCGGGATATATCAATTTCCTGGATGCTTTTAACGGCTGGCAGCTGGTGAAGGAACTGAAGGAGGCCACAGGGCTTCCCGCTGCCGCTTCGTTTAAGCATGTCTCTCCGGCAGGCGCTGCGGTGGGACTTCCGCTGGACGAAACACTGGCGAAGATTTACTGGGTGAGTGATCTGGGGGAGCTGTCTCCCCTGGCCTGTGCCTATGCCCGGGCCAGGGGCGCAGACAGGATGTCGTCGTTTGGGGATTTTGTTGCGCTTTCCGATATATGCGACAGGGATACAGCAAAGCTGATTAAGCGGGAAGTGTCTGACGGCTGTATTGCTCCCGGTTATACAGAGGAGGCTCTGGCTCTGCTGAAAGCCAAGAAGGGCGGGAATTACAACCTGATACAGATTGATGCCGCCTATACGCCGGCACCGGCGGAGAGAAAACAGGTTTACGGTATTACGTTTGAACAGGGCAGAAATGAGCTGGATGTGAACGGGGATCTGCTTTCGAATCTGGTGACTGTCAACAGGGAGATACCGGAGAAGGCGCTTATGGATATGAAGATTGCGTTGATCACTCTGAAATACACCCAGTCCAATTCTGTGTGTTATGTCAAGGACGGACAGGCCATTGGGATCGGAGCGGGGCAGCAGTCCCGAATTCACTGTACCAGGCTGGCGGGGACCAAGGCGGATAACTGGTTTCTGCGTCAGGCCCCTCAGGTATTGGGCTTACAGTTCGTGGATAAACTGGGCAGGGCTGACAGAGACAATGCCATTGACGTCTATATCGGGGAGGAGTATATGGATGTGCTTGCGGACGGGGCATGGGAGAAGGTATTTAAAGTGAAGCCGCCTGTGTTTACCAGAGAGGAGAAACGGGCCTGGCTGGACGGCATGCAGGAAGTGACGCTGGGTTCCGATGCCTTTTTCCCGTTTTCGGATAATATTGAGAGGGCTCACAAAAGCGGTGTGAAATATATTGCCCAGCCGGGCGGTTCCGTCAGGGACGACGCGGTAATCGAGTGCTGCGACAAATACAATATGGTGATGGCATTTACGGGAATCCGTCTGTTCCACCATTGAGGGACAGCACAGGGAACTGCTTTTGCTGTGCAGGGAATGCATTTTTGACTTGGCGGGCCGGACTGGCTGAAGGGTTACAGTCCGGCACAAAAATCCCGGACTGCGGGTGGATAATAGTTGAAATATGGTATGGGGGTATGATACAATAACACTATGCCTGAGACAAAAGCAGCCGGTCCGTTTTTTACGGTCCGGAATTCCATGGGCGGCTGCATCGCGGGCATAAATCTGCAGGCAGCAGAAAAAGGAAGGACATGACAGATGAGCGAGACGGAATCGAAGAATTTTATAGAGATGCTGATAGACAGAGACCTGGCAGAAGGCGTGTATGATACCGTGCACACCCGCTTTCCGCCGGAACCCAATGGGTATCTGCATATCGGACATGCCAAATCCATTCTCCTGAATTATGGCCTGGCACAGAAGTATCATGGTAAATTCAACATGCGGTTTGACGATACAAATCCCACCAAAGAGGATGTGGAATTTGTGGAGTCTATCAAGGCAGATATTCAATGGCTGGGTGCCGACTGGGAGGACAGGCTGTTTTTTGCATCCGATTATTTCGGAGAGATGTATGAGGCAGCGGTGAAGCTGATTCAAAAGGGAAAGGCCTATGTATCGGATCTGACAGCGGAGCAGATTCGGGAATATCGCGGGACGCTGACGGAACCAGGGAAGGAAGACCCTTATCATACCCGCAGTGTGGAGGAAAATCTGCAGCTGTTTGCGGAGATGCGGGAGGGGAAATATGCGGATGGAGAGAAAGTGCTCCGGGCCCGGATTGATATGGCTTCACCGAATATCAATATGCGGGATCCCGTTATCTATCGGGTGGCCCATATGAGCCATCACAATACGGGAGATGCCTGGTGTATTTATCCCATGTATGATTTTGCCCATCCCATTGAGGATGCCATTGAGGGGATTACCCATTCCATCTGTACGCTGGAGTTCGAGGATCACAGACCCCTTTACGACTGGGTGGTGAGAGAGCTGGAGTATCCTGTACCGCCCAGACAGATTGAGTTTGCCAAGTTGTATCTGAAGAATGTAGTCACCGGAAAGCGGTATATCAAGAAACTGGTGGAAGAAAAAATTGTGGATGGCTGGGATGACCCCAGACTGGTGTCCATTGCAGCTCTGCGCCGCAGGGGTTTCACACCGGAATCCATACAGCTTTTTGTGGAATTGTGCGGGGTTTCCAAGGCGCATTCCATCGCGGACTATGCCATGCTGGAATACTGTATCCGGGAAGATCTGAAGGCGAAGGCGCCCCGGATGATGGCGATACTGGATCCGGTGAAGCTGGTGATCGACAATTATCCAGAGGGGCAGACCGAGATGCTGACCGTTGGGAACAATCCGGAAAATGAGGCCCTGGGCACAAGAGAGGTTCCCTTTGGCCGTGAACTGTATATCGAGAGAGAGGACTTCATGGAGGAGCCGCCGAAGAAGTATTTCCGGATGTTTCCTGGAAATGAAGTGCGGCTGATGAATGCCTACTTTGTGAAGTGTACCGGCTGTGTAAAGGATGAGACGGGCAGGATTACCGAAGTGCACGGTACCTACGACCCGGCTTCCAGGGGAGGCAACAGTCCGGATGGAAGAAAGGTGAAGGGAACGATTCACTGGGTGTCAGCGGAGACATCCGTGCCGGCACAGGTGCGTCTGTATGAAAATATCATTGATGAAGACAAGGGTGTATATAATGAGGACGGAAGCCTGAATTTGAATCCGAATTCTCTGACTGTCTTAAAAGATTGTCGTTTGGAACCTGCCTTTGCAGGTGCCCTAAGTCCGGATCGTTTTCAGTTTGTAAGACAGGGATTTTTCTGTGTAGACGCAAAGGATTCCAAGCCGGAGGCACTGGTCTTTAACCGGATCGTCTCCCTGAAGAGTTCCTATGTGCTGCCGAAGCAGGGGTAACAGGCAGGGGAACGGCGCCGACGGATCATAAAAATGATTGCTGCGTTGTTTGTGTACAGGGGATGGAGGTGAAGATGGGAATTTTTTCGGGTTTAAAAAAGCTGGGCCTGGGGAATTTGGAAGGGATGGATCTTTTTGAGGAGGAGAAAAAAGAAGAGGCGAAGGAAGCAGCACCAGCTGCTGTACGGCCTAAAATCCAGGAAAAGGATCTGATCTATGACCGATCTTTTACCTGTCCGGTGTGTGACAGTACTTTTAACGCGAAGATCATGAAGTCCAGCAAAGCCAGACTGTTGGGGACGGATCAGGATCTTCGCGCCAAGTACGAAGGAATCGACGCGGTAAAATATGAGGTAGCCATGTGTCCGTTCTGCGGTTATGCGGCATTGATCCGTTTTTTTGCCAATGTGACATCCACACAGGCGAAGATGATTCGGGAAAAGATCAGTCAGACGGTGACCCTCACTACCTGGAATGAAGAGACTTACAGCTACGAGCAGGCGATGGAGCGATATAAGATGGCGCTTGTGAATGCTCTGGTAAAACGCGCAAAAACAAGCGAAAAAGCATATATCTGCCTGAAAAATGCATGGCTGCTGCGAGGCTATGCGGAAAGCCTGCGGGAAAAAGAGGATTATGACGAAAAGCTCGTGGAGAAGCTGGAGAAGCAGGAGGAAGAGTTTCTGAGCAATGCTTATAAAGGACTCTCTGAAGCAAGACAGGCAGAATTGTTTCCGATCTGCGGTATGACGCCGGTTACAATGGATTACCTGGTGGCTGTACTGGCACTGCGGTTTAAGGACTACGGAGTTGCAACCAGGCTTCTGGGCGCAGTAATCACATCCCGGGATGCCAGCGTCCGTATCAAGGACCGGGCCAGGGATATGAAGGACCAGGTGATGAGAGAACTGAAGGCAAAATAGGACCGGCGGGAGGCAGGATTGAATGAGATGACGATTCCGCTCAGGACGGACGGGGGACAGGGTCTGTATGAGCAGATATACGAGCATATGAAAAAGACATCAAAGCTGGGAAGCTTCTCTCCGGGGAGAGGCTTCCCTCTACGCGTTTTCTGGCGGAATATCTGCAGGTGACCAGGAGGACAGTGGACTATGCTTACGAACAGCTGCTCAGTGAGAGATACGATTGAGGGGAACAGCGGAAGGACTGCTCTTTTGATTCCTGCACGGTCTCCCGGATTGACCGGAGTATTCTAGAGCGTGTTTGAAAATTAAAAAGTATACAAAACATTTGTTCACAGCCTCTT